>NZ_LT607650.1:0-224 GCF_900095275.1 Pseudomonas sp. UMAB-40 | reverse complement strand
CTTACTCCTTCACCTCAACCTTATCCAACGCCTGATTCACCGCCAATTCCCCCAACATCACCACCTGAGTAATCCCCAGCAGCGTCTTGCGATGCGAGTTATCCAGCAACGCCGCGAAATTGCTGAGCATGGTAGTCGCCGAGCCCAGTGATTCGCTGGCGTTGGCCAGCAGGGATTCGGTGTCGTATTTGGGGTTGGCGAGGAACATGGGTTCGGGTTCGTGG
>NZ_LT607649.1:0-227 GCF_900095275.1 Pseudomonas sp. UMAB-40 | reverse complement strand
CTCGACTTCCACTTCCCGTCGAATGCCGACATCAAAGCCGTCCCGCGAACCCGCAGCACCCTGTTTTCCGTAGACCCTGAGGCCACGGCCGAAACACTGGCAGTGTATTTGGTCGAGACGCTGGCCTCGGTCGATGTGATGGTCCATCAGTTGGTGGATCATCTGGAGGGTGAGTCGCGCTACGCGCTGCTGGGTATTTCCAACAGCATCATGACGGCGGAGATCAC
>NZ_LT607648.1:0-238 GCF_900095275.1 Pseudomonas sp. UMAB-40 | reverse complement strand
TCGCCCCTTCGGCAGGCCGAGCGTAGGTGTTCATCAGGGGGTTAGGCGCGTAGCGCCGTGCGGCGAAGCCGCACACATCGAGAGGAGGTCGTCGCGAAGCAGACCGTAGGCGATGCCCCCTGATGGACACCGTACCGAGGGAACGCGGAGCCTCAGCGAGGCGCCGTACGCCGGGGCGAAGACTTTTTGGTTACTTTTGAGGCGTTTGTCAAAAGTGACTCGCTGTAAGAGCGAAACC
>NZ_LT607647.1:0-245 GCF_900095275.1 Pseudomonas sp. UMAB-40 | reverse complement strand
GTCGAGTCGCTGGCAACTTTGATGAGGTCATCACCCGCATCACCGTACAACTGGTTCGTGCCGGTTCCACCTTCCAGCGTGTCATTACCGCCACCGCCATGAATGTTGTCGTTACCGGACCAGCCGACCAAAGTCTCTGAGGTGGCGGTGCCCACTTGATTCAGACCTTTCGTTGAGATGTCCGTCCAAGTCCAAAACGTCCCATCAGCAAATTCCACACGCTCGATGACAGCCGAAAGGGCGGC
>NZ_LT607646.1:0-248 GCF_900095275.1 Pseudomonas sp. UMAB-40 | reverse complement strand
AAATTGCCGCCGGTGGTCCCGGTGATGGTGGTGCTGACGGTGCTGCCGTTGTTGTAAACGTCATTGTCCGCCGTATCGACAATCACGCTGCCGGTGGTCTTGCCCGCTTCGATGGTAATGACCGAGCCATTGCTCAAGGTCACGGTCATCGGCGTGCCGGCCGGGTTGGTCAGGGTAGCGGTGTAAGTGATCTGGCCGCCTTCGACCACGGTGCCGGTGGCGCTGAGGCTCAGGTCGGTGTTGTCGAC
>NZ_LT607645.1:0-249 GCF_900095275.1 Pseudomonas sp. UMAB-40 | reverse complement strand
ATGGTCGGGGTAAGGGGATTCGAACTCCTGACATCCTGCTCCCAAAGCAGGCGCGCTACCGGACTGCGCTATACCCCGGTAAAAAAAAGGCACCTTTTAAAGGCGCCTTCTGCGAACAGAGCTTTTGGCGTCTGATCTTAAGATCTGATCCCAGCGTTAACTGGTTTCAAAAATGGTGGGTCGTGTGGGATTCGAACCTACGACCAATTGGTTAAAAGCCAACTGCTCTACCAACTGAGCTAACGACCC
>NZ_LT607644.1:0-251 GCF_900095275.1 Pseudomonas sp. UMAB-40 | reverse complement strand
AGTTTGTTGGAACCGGTCCCGCCATCGAAAACGTCGTCACCCTCCCCTCCATGAATGATGTCGTTGCCCGACCAACCGACCAATGTGTCGACACCTGTCGTGCCCACTTGATTTAGCCCCGTAGTGGTAAGACCCGCCCACGTCCAGAGCGTCCCGTCGGCAAATTCGACACGTTCGATGACGGCTGCAACGGTGGCATCAGCACTGGAGGTTGATCGGTTAAACCAGCCTTTGACCGTGACCTGATCGGT
>NZ_LT607643.1:0-260 GCF_900095275.1 Pseudomonas sp. UMAB-40 | reverse complement strand
TAGTCGTAGTCTTCGAGGTCGGGCAGGGCGTCGCCACGGTTTTCGCTTTCCAGCGTCAGGCGCGGTTTTTCGAAATCGTAGTCGCGGCGGGTGGTGCGGCTGGTGCGGGTTTCCAGGCGCAGGTCGAAGCGCTTGATTACCGGGTTGTTGGCGACCATGCCGGAGTCTTGCTGGTAGGCCACGGGTGCGAGTTTCGGGAACACCGTCTGGTCATCGCCGAACACCAGTTTGTGGGCCGTGGCGCTGTGCTGGAAGTGGTA
>NZ_LT607642.1:0-272 GCF_900095275.1 Pseudomonas sp. UMAB-40 | reverse complement strand
ATAACAACACTCGTAGATTCCAGTTTATCAATCGCTTGATTATGATTTACCGTAGCCACATATAGCTTAGAGGTCTCAATTATCTCGCCAAGCTCAAATTGGCTCCTATCATGTATGGGCTTATTAAGCATATACGCAAGAACATTCGAACTAGCAATCCAGAGTTTATAGTGCCGTCTTTCAACATCTGGATACTTCGCGAGCATATCACTCAAATCCTGTCGACCCAGTATATCTGCTGGAGACAAAACAAATGGTGAAAGTTTCTGCAT
>NZ_LT607641.1:0-281 GCF_900095275.1 Pseudomonas sp. UMAB-40 | reverse complement strand
ACGACTGGCGAACCGGTCACTGGTGCAGAGACGGACGCGGTGTACACCACAGTGCCGCCTTCGGCCACGGACGAAGTCGCGGTCAAGCTGACGGTCGAGGTGTTGATGGTGTCGGTGACATCAGTCACCGCCGCCGAAGGGTCCTTGACCAGGTTTTCGAAGTTGCCGCCAGTCGCGTCCTTGATGGTCGCTTCAACTTTGCCGGCGTCTTTGTAGACGTCATCGGCCGGTGCCTTGACGGTGACGGAACCGGTGGTCGCACCCGCGGCGATGGTGATTAC
>NZ_LT607640.1:0-281 GCF_900095275.1 Pseudomonas sp. UMAB-40 | reverse complement strand
GTAATCACCATCGCCGCGGGTGCGACCACCGGTTCCGTCACCGTCAAGGCGCCAGCCGATGACGTTTACAAAGACGCCGGCAAAGTTGAAGCGACGATCAAGGACGCCACTGGCGGCAACTTCGAAAACCTGGTGAAAGACCCGGCTGCGGCCGTGACTGATGTCCCCGACACCATCAACACCTCGACCGTCAGCCTGACCGCCACACCTTCCGTGGCCGAAGGCGGCACCGTGGTGTACACCGCGTCCGTCTCTGCACCAGTGACCGGTTCGCCGGTGGT
>NZ_LT607639.1:0-297 GCF_900095275.1 Pseudomonas sp. UMAB-40 | reverse complement strand
CGAAATTGGGTCTGTAGCTCAGTTGGTTAGAGCGCACCCCTGATAAGGGTGAGGTCGGCAGTTCGAATCTGCCCAGACCCACCAATTTTGTGTGGGAACCTGTAGAAATACGGGGCCATAGCTCAGCTGGGAGAGCGCCTGCCTTGCACGCAGGAGGTCAACGGTTCGATCCCGTTTGGCTCCACCACTACTGCTTCTGTTTGTTGAAAGCTTAGAAATGAGCATTCCATTGTGATGATGGTGAATGTTGATTTCTAGTCTTTGGCTAGATCGTTCTTTAAAAATTTGGGTATGTGA
>NZ_LT607638.1:0-300 GCF_900095275.1 Pseudomonas sp. UMAB-40 | reverse complement strand
GACTGGCAACGACATCATCCACGCTGGGGGTGGCAACGACATCCTGGATGGAGGCACTGGCAGCAACCAGCTGTACGGCGATGCGGGCGATGACACTATCAAGGTTGCCAGCGGTTCCGCAGGTAATACCTTGGCCGGTGGCACGGGCAACGATACGTTGACCGGCGGCTCCGGCGCAGATACCTACCTGTTTGATTTGGGTGATGGGCAGGACACGATCACCGATAACGATCCGACCACGGCCGGCAAAGACACGCTGCGCTTTGGTGCAGGGATTCTCGCCAGTGACATCCATGCCCG
>NZ_LT607637.1:0-303 GCF_900095275.1 Pseudomonas sp. UMAB-40 | reverse complement strand
CACCCACACGAATTGCTTGATTCAGTTGTTAAAGAGCGGTTGGTTAAGATCTTTCGTCTCAACCGAGGCGCGCATTCTACAGCAGCCTCTGTTGCTGTCAAGCGGTTATTTTCAGAAGTTTTCAAAGTTTCCTTTGCAACTTCAACCACTTGCGCTTCCGATCTCTCGTTAGCGGGAGGCGAATTCTACAGCGTTACTCGCTGCTGTCAACACCTCTTTTTCTCCGCTTTCGACCGAGAAGATCGAACCGTCAATCAAGCCAAACAACCCTGCCTGATCAACTCCTTCTGGGCTTCGATGACC
>NZ_LT607636.1:0-303 GCF_900095275.1 Pseudomonas sp. UMAB-40 | reverse complement strand
GGTCACCAGCACCTGAAGCTGGCGTGTCTACCAATTTCACCATCTGGGCATAATCTTCAGCGTCTCCGCTGTTGATGTGGCGCACTATACGGAGAGCGTTTTGATCTGTAAACCCCTGATTTAGATTTAATAAATCAGATGTTTAGAATGCAAAAAACCCGCTTTCGCGGGTTTTTGTGTGAGCCTTGAAATTGATCTAATCTCAAGCTCTGAATTGGTGCCCAGAAGAAGACTCGAACTTCCACGACCTTGCGGTCACCAGCACCTGAAGCTGGCGTGTCTACCAATTTCACCATCTGGGCA
>NZ_LT607635.1:0-305 GCF_900095275.1 Pseudomonas sp. UMAB-40 | reverse complement strand
CCAATACACCAGCCACAAATTCAGGAACGAGATGCGCAAGCATGGACTTCTGCAAAGCATGAGTCGTAAAGGTGAGTGCTGGGACAACGCCCCGATGGAGCGTTTCTTTGGCAGCCTGAAATCAGAGTGGGTTCCAGAAGGCGGCTACAGCTCGGAACATGAAGCCCGCGTGGATGTGCAGCGTTATGTGATGCGCTACAACAACGTCAGACTCCATAGCTACAACGACTACCGGTCGCCGGTAGCTATGGAGAAACTGGCGGCGTGAAACCTTAACTGGTGTCCAGAATTACTTGACCAGTTCA
>NZ_LT607634.1:0-313 GCF_900095275.1 Pseudomonas sp. UMAB-40 | reverse complement strand
TCAGTTGAAGATGAGTTTCCAGATGCAGAGGTATTTTCTGATGGTGGTTCGCAATCAGCAGCTCGCAGAAAATTTGTGGAGCTAATGGATGAAAAGGCTGTCGAGTTGGGTGCAAATGATTCATCTGGTGTGGCTGATGGTGTTGTAGACTTAGTTGATGTAGATAGATTCTACGATAAATATTTTAATGAACCAGAGCATGAACCAGATTATGAGTCTTATAAAGATCAACGCGTGAGTTTGTCCGAGCGATTATTTAGTGCTATCGATCCAATTGACGATTTGTTTTCGCGTGATTAAAGCATTCATCCTG
>NZ_LT607633.1:0-323 GCF_900095275.1 Pseudomonas sp. UMAB-40 | reverse complement strand
CCGGTGCCGGCGTTGCCGGACAGGTCGCTGACCCCGGTGTTGTCCAGGGTAATCAGGTTGGTTGTGTCGTTGATGCTGGCGGTCGGCGTGAACGTCGCGGTCCAGGTGATGCCGCCGTCGCTGCTGCTCACGGCGGTCAACGTACCGTTGGCAAGGGTCAGGTCGGCGTTGGTGAAACCGGTCACTGCCTCGGAGAAAGTGATGGTCACTAACGACGTTTCACCGATTTTCAGCGCATTGTCGGCCACCACGATGGTGGCAGTCGGACGCAGCGTGTCGATCACGTAATTGTTCGAGTTGGTCGTGCCGGTGCCGGCGTTGCC
>NZ_LT607632.1:0-329 GCF_900095275.1 Pseudomonas sp. UMAB-40 | reverse complement strand
CTGCAAGGTCGGGAAGCCATCAGCCAGCCTTTTGTGTTTGAGGTGGAGCTGGTCAGTGAACAGCCGTCCCTGAACCTCGAGACCCTGCTGCACAAACCGGCCTTTTTGCAGCTCTCGCCTGACGGCAGCGGCATCCATGGCCAGATCTATCGCGCCGCCCAAGGTGATTCCGGCAAACGCCTGACCCGCTACGCGGTGACCCTGCGCCCGCAACTGTCCTACCTCGCGCACCGCATCAACCAACGCATCTTCCAGAACCTCAGCGTGCCGAAAATCATCGGCATGGTCCTCGAAGAGCACGGCATCCAAAGCAACGCCTATGAATTCAA
>NZ_LT607631.1:0-329 GCF_900095275.1 Pseudomonas sp. UMAB-40 | reverse complement strand
GCCCCGACCGCACCGGTGGTGCTGATCGCGTTGATCGGCAGGCTGAAACCAGTCAGCCCCGTGGCTGGCGAGTAAGTGGCACCGCCACCCAAGGTGCTGGCCGAGGTGTTGCCTAACGTGGTGGTCTGGGTCCCCAGGTTATTGACGGCAGTATCGGTCGCAAAAAGCTGCGAACCATTCACTGCATCAGTGCTAGTGCCGTTCAAGGCACCGGCACTCAGGTTGGTGATTTTCACCCCGCCGGCCGGTGCGCCTGCGCCGCCGGTCGCGCCCAGGGTAATGGCGTTGCCGCCGACCGCATCGTATTTCACCGCGATGTTGGCGGTGTT
>NZ_LT607630.1:0-341 GCF_900095275.1 Pseudomonas sp. UMAB-40 | reverse complement strand
GCCAGCAAAGGTCAGAAAGTCGAAGTGTTCGATGGCGCCGTTTCCAAAGGTCAAGCGACCGTGGATCTGGTCACGGGGATCTGGACGTTGCTGGTATCCGGGTTAAGTGTGGCGGCTCACAGTTTTACCGCCAAGGCGTTGTACGGTTCGGGTCAGAGCTCCGCGCCACGCACCTTGACCGTGACGGCGGTGATCGTACCGACCATCAGTGCGGCGAAAGGCTCCCCGAGTGGGGTCGAAATCCCCCACGGCGGCGTGACTCCTGAAACCGCCGTGACGTTCACCGGCACGGCCAGCAAAGGTCAGAAAGTCGAAGTGTTCGATGGCGCCGTTTCCAAAGG
>NZ_LT607629.1:0-362 GCF_900095275.1 Pseudomonas sp. UMAB-40 | reverse complement strand
TGGATTGGAGCATCGCGTAAGGCCACGCCAGTCAGGCGTACCCCAACCGTGTCTTGTGACGCCATGCTCGGGTAACTCACCTGCACGTTGGCTTCGGCACCCAAGGTGTCGGCATTCAACTCACCTGCAGGTGCCTCGACCACTTTGAAGACGCTCTGCCCCTGCGCGCTCACTACACGGATGCTCAACGGCGATGAAGTGATCAGGTTGCCGGCGCCACCCACTTTGTAGGTGAAAGACAGGCTGACCGTTCGATTGCGGTTCTCAGTCACCCACGCCTTGGGCAACTTGAATGTCAGGGTGCCCACCGTGGAGACGGTCTGGATTGGAGCATCGCGTAAGGCCACGCCAGTCAGGCGTAC
>NZ_LT607628.1:0-407 GCF_900095275.1 Pseudomonas sp. UMAB-40 | reverse complement strand
GGCATGGTCCTCGAAGAGCACGGCATCCAAAGCAACGCCTATGAATTCAAGGTCGGGGCGATCTATCCCGAGCGCATTTACTGCGTTCAGTACGATGAATCGGACCTGCAATTCATCCAGCGCCTGTGCGAGGAAGAAGGTATCCACTACCACTTCCAGCACAGCGCCACGGCCCACAAACTGGTGTTCGGCGATGACCAGACGGTGTTCCCGAAACTCGCGCCCGTGGCCTATCAGCAAGATTCCGGCATGGTCGCCAACGACCCGGTGATCAAGCGCTTCGACTTGCGCCTGGAAACCCGTACCAGCCGCACCACCCGCCGCGACTACGACTTCGAAAAACCGCGCATCACCCTCGAAAGCGAAAACCGTGGCGACGCCCTGCCCGACCTCGAAGACTACGACTA
>NZ_LT607627.1:0-426 GCF_900095275.1 Pseudomonas sp. UMAB-40 | reverse complement strand
CCAGAACGTCCCATCAGCAAATTCCACACGCTCGATGACAGCCGAAAGGGTGGCGTCTGCACTGGAGGTTGATCGATTAAACCAGCCTTTGACCGTGACCTGATCGGTACCGTTGCTGTGCATGAACACCAGATCAGAGTCGACCCTGCGCATATTGATATCGCTGGCCAGAATCCCCACGCCGAAACGCAAAGTGTCCGTAGCGCCATAACCGGGATCGTATTCGGTAATCGTGTCTTGACCATCGCCCAAGTTGAACAGGTACGTATCAGCGTTGTAGCCACCGTAGAGGCTGTCGTTGCCCGTGCCGCCGGCTAATGTATTGCCCGAAGAGTCACTGGCAACCTTGATGACATCATTTCCAGCATCGCCATACAGTTTGTTGGAACCGGTCCCGCCATCGAAAACGTCGTCACCCTCCCCTCC
>NZ_LT607626.1:0-470 GCF_900095275.1 Pseudomonas sp. UMAB-40 | reverse complement strand
AGATATCGCGCAAATGCCTCTGAAAGCTCAGGCTCAGTAATCACGCGCCCGTTCATAGCGACCAGCAAAACCAAGGCACGGCCACAGTCATCCAGTTGCGCTTGAAATGGATGATCCCAGACCTGAGACGGATCATCTAGCAAACCAGTTATATGAGCCCAGTAAGACTCGGATGGGACATCCTCCAATCGCTGGGCATCGGTAATAAATCGGATTAGCCGAGGATTAAAATTCCTATGATCAATAATAGTTCGATAACGTTTATGCGAGTACAACTGCTCAACATATTCAGCATCTATTTCAGAATGCCAGATATGATTGTAAAGAATTCTGGCCTTATCGATCTTCGCCAAAGATTCAAGTGTAATCTCAAACTCATTTCTATTTATATTTGAGTTGTAGAAAACATCGTTTAAAATTTTTCCTTGATTGAGAATAGTAGTTCGAGATGTCAATACAAATCGCTTTTG
>NZ_LT607625.1:0-517 GCF_900095275.1 Pseudomonas sp. UMAB-40 | reverse complement strand
GAAGTCCATGCTTGCGCATCTCGTTCCTGAATTTGTGGCTGGTGTATTGGCAACCTTGATCGGAATGAAACAGCACCTCTTTTGGACGGCCTCGCAATTGAACTGCCATTCGCAACGCTTCGCAGGTCAGCGTGGCATCGGAAATCATTGAAAACGACCATCCCACGATTCGGCGAGCAAACAGATCCAGAACCGCCGCGAAATACATCCAGCGCTTGCCGACCTTGATGTACGTCACATCGCCACACCACACCTGGTTGATCGCCGTGACATCAAACTTGCGCTTGAGCACATGCGGCGCCACCAGAGCTTCCACGCCGGCAGATTTGTACTTGTGCCGCCGTCGCTGATGACTGGAGACTCCGGCTTCGCGCATCAAGCTGCGAGCCATATGTCGCCCGACACGATGTCCCTTTGCTTGCAGCTCCTTGGAAAGGGTACGAGACCCCGCGGACGCTCTGGATTCTTTGTGATGCTCGACCAGCACGGCTTTAAGTTTCTCCCGCTCAGGCTTCAC
>NZ_LT607624.1:0-522 GCF_900095275.1 Pseudomonas sp. UMAB-40 | reverse complement strand
TGAACTGGCCTAATGATTTTGGACACTTCAATCGGGCGCTATGATGGCGCCCAAATCTGAGGTGTTTGGATATGCGTAAATCTTATTCCAGTGAGTTCAAGCTCAAGGCTGCCAGCATGGTACTGGACGAGGGCCAGTCAGTTCCCGATGTCTGTGCCAGTCTTGATATTGGCCCTACCGCCTTACGCCGTTGGGTCGATCAGGTTCGCAAAGAGCGCCTGGGTTCGACCCCGGAGGGGGCCAAGGCGATTACCGCCGATCAGCGAGAGATCCAGCAGCTAAAAGCGTTGCTCAGGCAAAAAGACCTGGACATTGAAATCCTAAAAAAGGCCAGTGCTCTCCTGCTTTTGGACTCCAAAGATCATTTTCGTTGATCAACGAGCTGGACGAGCAGTACGGCGTTAACAATTGCTGTCGGGCGTTTGGAGTCAACCGCAGCAGCTTTTACGCCTGGCGTCAGCGCCAAGGCAAGGTGAAGCCTGAGCGGGAGAAACTTAAAGCCGTGCTGGTCGAGCATCACAA
>NZ_LT607623.1:0-524 GCF_900095275.1 Pseudomonas sp. UMAB-40 | reverse complement strand
TGGCCCAGAGTGTGTAAAAACGCCTTCGCGAACCCTTGCTATGATTTCTTAGGATTTCATCGCAGGGATCGCCCATGAAGCGCTTTATCCAAGGTGAACATCGAGGCCAAGGCACCTTACTTCCCGAGAGCCTCGACGACTACGTCAGCGATACCAACCCGGTACGCGTAGTCGATGTCTTTGTCGACGAACTCGACCTGGTCAATCTGGGTTTTGAAGGTGCCATTCCAGCCGACACTGGCCGGCCGGCTTACCACCCCGCGATCTTGCTGAAGATCTACATCTACGGCTATCTCAACCGCATCCAGTCGAGTCGACGTTTGGAGCGAGAAGCCCAGCGCAACGTCGAACTGATGTGGTTGACCGGGCGTTTGATGCCGGACTTTAAGACGATCGCCAACTTCCGAAAAGACAACAGCAAAGCCATCAGAGCCGTCTGTCGCCAGTTCGTTGTGCTGTGTCAGCAGTTGGGACTGTTCGGAGAACATCTGGTCGCCATCGATGGCAGCAAATTCAAAGCAGTC
>NZ_LT607622.1:0-526 GCF_900095275.1 Pseudomonas sp. UMAB-40 | reverse complement strand
CCATTCGACGTGACCCTTTCGAGGAGTACCGCATGACCCTGTCCTTCGGCTATTGGCTGCTGGTGTATGCCGCCATCGCCATCATTGCCCTGATCGTTCTGATCGCCCGTTACCGACTCAATCCGTTCATTGTCATCACCCTGGTGTCCATCGGCCTCGCGCTGTTGGCGGGCATGCCGCCGTCCGGCGTAGTCGGCGCTTATGAGGCCGGGGTTGGCAAAACCCTGGGGCACATTGCGCTGGTGGTGGCGCTGGGTACGATGCTCGGCAAGATGATGGCCGAGTCCGGCGGTGCCGAGCAGGTGGCGCGGACCTTGATCGACCGGTTCGGCGAGAAGAACGCCCATTGGGCGATGGTCTGCATCGCCTTCCTGGTCGGGCTGCCGCTGTTCTTCGAGGTCGGTTTTGTGTTGCTGGTGCCGATTGCCTTTACCGTGGCCCGCCGCGTCGGCGTGTCGATTTTGATGGTCGGTTTGCCGATGGTCGCCGGGCTGTCGGTGGTGCATGCGCTGGTGCCGCCGCACCC
>NZ_LT607621.1:0-543 GCF_900095275.1 Pseudomonas sp. UMAB-40 | reverse complement strand
CGGGCATGGATGTCACTGGCGAGAATCCCCGCGCCAAAGCGCAGCGTGTCCTTGCCAATGGTGGTCGGATCGTTATCGGTGATCGTGTCCTGCCCATCACCCAGATTGAACAGGTAGGTGTCTGCGCCATAGCCGCCGGTCAAAGTATCGTTGCCCGTCCCGCCGGCCAAAATATTGCCCGTCGAGTCGCTGGCAACCTTGATGACGTCATCGCCGGCATCGCCGTACAGCTGGTTGCTGCCGGCTCCTCCTTCAAGGGTATCGTTACCACCCCCAGCGTGAATGATGTCATTACCCGACCAACCGACCAGGGTCTCTGAAGTGGTAGTGCCCAACTGGCTCAAGCCCTTCGCAGAGATATCCGCCCAGGTCCAAACTGTACCGTCATCAAGTTCCACGCGTTCAATGATATTCGACGCGGCGATCCCCGCACCGGATGTCGTTCCGGCAAACCAATCTTTTACCGTCACCTGATCAATGCCGTTGCTGTGCCTGAACACCAGATCAGAGTCGACCCTGCGCATATTGATATCGCTGGCCAGA
>NZ_LT607620.1:0-575 GCF_900095275.1 Pseudomonas sp. UMAB-40 | reverse complement strand
ATGGCGATGCCGCCGTAGTGGGCGCCGGCCCAGGCGGAGGAGACGCGCAGCCAGCAGCTGGTCTTGTCGTCGGCCTGGCCTTCGCGGTCCCAGTGGAATTGCACTTTGACGCGGCCGTACTGGTCGCAGTGGATCTCTTCACCCTTGGGCCCGGTGACCACGGCGCTTTGGCTGCCGAGGATGCGCGGTTTCTTCTGCGTCAGCGGCGGGCGGTTCGGCACGTCCCACGGGGTGGCCTGGAAGCGGTTGCGGTAACCCTGGTGGAAATCGCCTTTGAGGCTGGTGGTGTCGCTGGTCACCGACTCTTCCAGCACTTGCGGCTGTTTGCCTTCGTGCAGGACTTCGGTCAGCAGCCACAGGTCGTTCCATTTAGGCTTAGGGTGTTGGGTCAGGGCCAGGAAGTGGCCGCTGACCAGCAAAGGCTGATCGCTTTTGCCTTCGGCCAGTTGGAAGTCGCTGCGGTGACGTTCCAGGTTGCGCTTGGCCAGGTGTTTGCCGCGCTCGCGGTCGATGAAGCGACCGGGGTAGTCGTAGTCTTCGAGGTCGGGCAGGGCGTCGCCACGGTTTTCGCTTTC
>NZ_LT607619.1:0-589 GCF_900095275.1 Pseudomonas sp. UMAB-40 | reverse complement strand
CTGAACTGAGAAATGATCTCTGAAGATAGCCCGGCACCTTCGAACACTGCGCAGGTGAAGCTAACGGGTGCAGGGCCTGGAGCAGTTATGATGCGGTCTGCAACCACAGCTACCGGACTGTTTCGATAAAGCGTGCGCCCTTCATAACCTTCGGCATTCTGTTTTAAGAAGTCAGCGCTGTTCGAGGTATGAGGAACCGTGTCGAGAAGCCCGGCCCTAGCAAGTGCCAGCGTTCCCCCACAGATACCGGCAATTGTCGCTCCATTTGAACGACTAGCATGAAGAAAGCCTCGAATATCCGGGGCTTCTGCACTTTCCCAGACCATTCCTCCAATGACGACAACAACGTCCGGTTTCCAGTCCAGACATTGTTGCAAACTGCTATCGACAGTTACAGCCAATCCACCCTGCGAGCGGAACTGACCCGTAGCAGAAGCGAAAAACCTGACGTCGATCCCGTAAAACGGGGACGCAGTTCCAGCAATGAAAGCATATTCCCAGTCCGCAAAACCGGGTGTCAGTATCAATCCCACACGTGCCATCAGTCAGAATCCTCCATGAATGCCAATAACATTTGGCGACAACAAAC
>NZ_LT607618.1:0-625 GCF_900095275.1 Pseudomonas sp. UMAB-40 | reverse complement strand
ACCCCTATCTGCGTATGCAGGTAGGGGTTTTGTTTTGTCCGCAGGAAAGTGGCGGGTACAGATACGCGCGTTCACACGCACACGTGCTTTTTGAGTTTCTCTCTTAGAAAGGAGAGATAAAAGTAGGACGGTGGGGCAGGCCCAATCTGCTGGGCTTTCAGACGTCCCAACTTGTTGTAAAACCTCTTCGACGTAATGACCGCCAACCCAGAGCGGGTTGGCGTCGCCAGAGTCAATTCGCACAGATCAATATAAAATCCTGATCTAGCGAGGATGCGTCGCGGCTTAACAAAACTACTGGCACACCCAAAAAACAGCCCCTGAAAAATTCAGCACTCGAGGTAATCACCATGATGGCCTCCCTCGAAAGTACCTGTAGCTGAACAACATTTTTTCCTTCAGTCGCGGCCTGAAATAGAGCAACCTTTATTCTTTCTTTCATATCGAGCAACCCATGTAAGGACTACCAAGAAACATTCAATGTCCCCAACGAGCCTCATTTATCCTGAACAACGGAATGAACGAATATCTGCTGTCAGGGACTACGGATAGCTGTTAGGCCACGTTTATTGATATGTGCTCATCAATCAAATGCTGCACCACACCCGGATCCGCCAGGGTGGAG
>NZ_LT607617.1:0-746 GCF_900095275.1 Pseudomonas sp. UMAB-40 | reverse complement strand
ACTTTATTCAGCAAGGAGCACATCCATGGCTACTCCAGCGTACATGTCCGTCACTGGCGAAAAACAAGGTCTGATCACCGCCGGCGCATTCACCGCCGACTCGGTTGGCAACACTTATCAAGAAGGTCACGAAGACCAAGTCATGGTTCAGGCTTTCAGCCACGACGTGATCATCCCGCGTGACCCACAGTCCGGCCAGCCAACCGGTCAGCGCGTTCACAAGCCAGTCGTGATCACCAAGGTCTACGACAAGGCTTCGCCACTGCTGCAAGCTGCTCTGACCTCCGGCGAGCGCATGAGCGAAATCGTTATCCAGTGGTACCGCACTTCGGCTCAAGGTACCCAAGAGCATTACTACACCACCAAACTGGAAGACGCGATCATCGTCGCCATCAACAACAAAATGCACAACTGCCAGGATCCGTCGAACTCGCACTTCACCCACCTGGAAGAAGTACAGTTCACCTACCGCAAAATCACCTGGACCCACGAAGTATCCGGTACTTCGGGTTCCGATGACTGGCGTCAGCCAGTCGCTTAATTGCGGCTGACCGCTTCACGCATCGGCCAGCTCTGCTGGTCGATGTTGTTTCCGCCCTTCCAGAATTTCGCGTCCGTTGACCCGGTTTCCGGGTGTCAGCGCATGCCGCAGCACTGCACGAGGAACAAGGGATGTTCGCGCCGGCCAATCAAACTCACTTTGCCCTGACCATCGAAGGTCTTTCCAGCGACTTTCAGGTCTTTTC
>NZ_LT607616.1:0-800 GCF_900095275.1 Pseudomonas sp. UMAB-40 | reverse complement strand
GCGCCTTGCACGTCGTTGGTCAGGACGTTGCCGTTGAGGGTCAGCAAGGTTTCCGAAGCAGTGCCGGCGTTGCTGTCATTCACGGCCTGTGGCAGGTCGTCGACGATGTTGACGTCGAGATTGCCGTTGGCGGTGGGGCCGTTGTCATCGACCACGGTGACGGCGAACTGCTCGGAGATTCCGTTGGCACCGTTGGCGGTCGGATGCGCTTCGTTATCGGCCAGGGTGTAGCTGTAACTGACCACGCCGGTCGCGCTGTTGAAGCCGGTGATGGTCAGTGTGCTGCCGAGCGGTGTGACAATCGATTGCGGGAAGCCCGCGGAAACGCCGCCGACCACCACGTTGATGCCGCCAACGCTGAGGGTTTGCACGCCGTCGAGTGCGGTGATGGTGAAGGTGCCGCTTTGGGTCAACGCTGGCGCGTCGGGGCTGCTGCCATCGCTGAGGTTTTTCTCGTAGACGGTGAGTTCGCCGCCGTTGACGTTGAGGCCATCGATGGTCACTGGATCATCGTTATTGTGGATTTGCAGCACCAGGTTGGCGGTGCTGGTATCGCCGTCGGCATCGGTCAGGGTGTAGGTGAAATTCTCGGTGCCATCGCCACCGCCGTGCAGGGCTTTGAAATCCGCATCGCTGGTGTTGAGGGTGTAGGTGTACGTGCCGTTGGCGTTCAGCACCAACGTGCCGTAAGTCCCGACGAAGGTGCCCGGGGTGATCGGGCCGGCGTTCTCACCGATGGTCACGCGGTCAGCGCCTTGCACGTCGTTGGTCAGGACGTTGCCGTTGAGGGTCAGCAAGGT
>NZ_LT607615.1:367-918 GCF_900095275.1 Pseudomonas sp. UMAB-40 | reverse complement strand
TACTTTTCTGTCGTGAAAACCACGCCCGACTTTTTCAACAGAATCGGCCAGAAGCGGCCATTCAGATCATCCGTTATTCGACATGGCGTTGCTGTGTTGGAGCAATGCACTAAGTCATATGGCTGACCACCCGAAGAAAGCACGCATCGTTGCTGCTATCACTGCGATCGTCCATGTGCGGCGTCCATCAACTACACTTTCATGCTGAGCGGTTTACTAGCAGGCGGTTCATTTCAGAGCGAGGCTTTTGTGAGCGATTACGATTTTTCGCGGCTAAATGACAAAGAGTTCGAAGTCTTTTGCGCTGACCTGCTAAGCGCGAGGGAAGGGGTTATATTCGAAAGATTCAAGCCCGGACGTGACGCTGGAGTGGATGGGCGCTTTTTTAGGTCCGACGGGGATGAGTGGATTCTCCAGTGTAAGCATTGGATTTCGACTCCGTTAGAAAAGCTCGTTAAATCTATTGCAGATTCTGAAAGCCTTAAAGTTCAGAAATTATCGCCAAGTCGATATATATTAGCCTTGTCTCACTCGCTTTCACTTAACGATAA
>NZ_LT607615.1:0-337 GCF_900095275.1 Pseudomonas sp. UMAB-40 | reverse complement strand
ATCAAGCGATTGATAAACTGGAATCTACGAGTGTTGTTATAATCACGGGTCCAGCTGGCATTGGTAAGACAACATTGGCCGGGCAGCTAATCCTGCAGTACGTCGCAGACGGCTTTGAGCTTTCGGTCATTTCTGATGATATTAAAGAGGCTGAGAGCATCTTCGACCCTGACTCAAAGCAAATTTTCTATTTTGATGATTTTTTAGGCCGCAACTACCTAGAAGCGCTTTCTGGTCATGAGGGCGCCAAGATTGTTGGTTTTATTAGGCGCATAGTTAAGAATCCTCAAAAGCGATTTGTATTGACATCTCGAACTACTATTCTCAATCAAGGAAA
>NZ_LT607614.1:0-932 GCF_900095275.1 Pseudomonas sp. UMAB-40 | reverse complement strand
TGGCCGATCGGTGCCTTTAAAAGAGGGCCGAGTGCTACTCATTGCGGCCATTCACGGCAGTCATTTATTGGCCAAAACTTGCCCATTTTTAGGCCCCGAGCACGAAATGGACAATTAGCGCATCCAGGCACGAAGAGCTTCGAACTCAATTGGGCTCGGATGGCGCAGTCGGGCGGCTAAAGATTCCTCTTCGTCTTGAGAAATGAAAGCTTTGACAATTTTCGGGATACTTCGAGGCCCTGCCTGGTAGTTCATGGCAACACACTGTCGACTGAAAATAGCCTCAAGAAGTGCATAATCTGCGGGTAGCAGAGCCGTTTGGATCAATGCCACTTCACTTTTCAGTGCAACACTGAAGTCTGCTTTAGGTGGTAGCCAAGACAGATCTCTAGCGACGCGCACGTATTCCCTTGTCACGAACGAAGAGATATCGGCATGGGCAAGTGGAGATGGCTGTGCAAAATGAAGTACCTGAGCAATCCCCGAAGCGCCGTTTTCCAATTTAACCACGCAGTAAGGCTCACCACCGCCTGTAGCCGCAAAGGGAAGAAAGGTTCGACCTTGCTGGTCATCAGGATTAAGCCACTCATTGATTTCTCGCTCGGCCTGTTCGGCATCAAGCCATATAAAATCTTCAAGGCTACTCAGTGCGGCCGTCGCTGGATGCGTATGCGCTATTCCCATGAGAGTCGCGAGGCGTTCAGGAAACTGAATGTCTATATTGCGCGCAAGCCTTTGAAAGTCCTCTACAACCGCAACGTCTTTTCCATAATTCAAAGTGACAGGCTCTCCGCATCGGTAGCAGGGCGTTTGAAGTTTCGGAATTCATCTCAACTTTCCGGCCGTTTTCAAAACGCATCTTAGGCTGTTTATGCGAGTCCCAAAAGGCGAGAGGTTGCGGACTGGCTGGCGGTGCCAATCACTCTGAATAG
>NZ_LT607613.1:0-959 GCF_900095275.1 Pseudomonas sp. UMAB-40 | reverse complement strand
GACGTTCGAACCTAAGGTAATGCGATGAAGAGAAAAACAAGAATGACTGCACCTCTGACCAGTAACGCAGCAACCCAGCCTGGGCCTGGCTGGACGTTTGACCCTGATCGCATGATCCGAATAGCCAATTGTCATTCGATCATCGAAGTACTTCGCCACATCAAACACAGTGGGCCGGAATGGGCGCATCGTAATGTCCATATTTGCTTTCCCGGCCCATCAAATGCCTGGGCTCTGGTGTACCCGCTTCAGAATGCCAGTGCCCCGCACTTTGACTTCATGTATACCCACAAAGAGCCTCCTCAGGAAGCGCTGTCCGCACTGCTAAGGAAGTATCCACAGTGTTCCGTCATCGACTGGTCGCCCGGACGCTTGGCCTGCATCGAAGCTCAGGGGGTGGATGTTGAGACGCTCGCTGAAATTATCCGGGATCTAGCTGAAGCTGCTTGGGATGAGCACATCACGTTCGTCGATGCTTCGTACGAGGAAATGGGTAAAGCGTGACCCAAGAGCGGACAGTCGACCTTAGCTTCCCAAGCGCGTGCGCAAAGACCAGGTCTTGGGCAACAATCGACCAGACGGGAACGGAACGCAGGTCACCATAATCGAAGGAATGTTTGTTATGAGCCACCTTAACAACGACTTGAGGGCCGATTTCGTTGAGGCACTTGAGGAAATCTCGACGCTGATGTCCATTGCATACGACCAGCTCGGCCCTGTACCGGAAGATCATGCATTAGCTCAGGCAGGTTTAGAGAATGGTGGTGAAATAGTTCTGGATTATGTCGATCACAACGAGGCTGGAGTAGCGTTCGAACACCTGCTTTACATGATTGACGAACCACCGCTCGTTGTTTCTGAAAAATGCATAAAAATTTTAGCTCGGATCGCAAAGACCTTGAAGATGCCATTCACGAGGTGACAAAAATTTACCCACCTGAAGGTCAGCTTTGGGTCGA
>NZ_LT607612.1:0-1050 GCF_900095275.1 Pseudomonas sp. UMAB-40 | reverse complement strand
TGGAACTTCCCGATCCTGATGGCCGCGTGGAAACTCGCCCCGGCCCTGGCCGCCGGTAACTGCGTGGTGCTCAAGCCTGCCGAACAAACGCCGCTGGGCATTACCGTGCTGATGGAGCTGATCGGCGACCTGCTGCCGCCCGGCGTGCTGAACGTGGTGCAAGGCTATGGCAAAGAGGCCGGTGAGGCCCTGGCCACCAGCAAACGCATCGCCAAGATCGCCTTCACCGGCTCGACCCCGGTCGGCTCGCACATCATGAAATGCGCCGCCGAAAACATCATCCCGTCCACCGTGGAGCTGGGTGGCAAGTCGCCAAACATCTTCTTCGAAGACATCATGAAGGCCGAACCTTCCTTCATCGAAAAAGCCGCTGAAGGCCTGGTGCTGGCGTTCTTCAACCAGGGCGAAGTCTGCACCTGCCCGTCCCGCGCGCTGGTGCAAGAGTCGATCTACGACGACTTCATGAAAGTCGTGATGAAAAAAGTGCTGTCGATCAAACGTGGCGACCCGCTGGACACCGACACCATGGTCGGCGCCCAGGCGTCCGAGCAGCAATTCGACAAAATCCTCTCGTACCTGGAAATCGCCAAGGGCGAAGGCGCCGAGCTGTTGACTGGCGGCAAGGTGGAGAAACTCGAGGGCAACCTGGCGACCGGGTATTACATCCAGCCGACCCTGCTCAAGGGCACCAACAAAATGCGTGTGTTCCAGGAAGAAATCTTTGGCCCGGTGGTGAGCATCACCACGTTCAAGGACGAAGCCGAAGCCCTGGCCATCGCCAACGACACCGAGTTCGGCCTCGGTGCCGGCCTCTGGACCCGCGACATCAACCGCGCCTACCGCATGGGCCGCGCGATCAAGGCCGGTCGTGTCTGGACCAACTGCTACCACCTGTACCCGGCGCATGCCGCGTTCGGCGGTTACAAGAAGTCCGGCGTCGGGCGTGAAACCCACAAGATGATGCTCGATCACTATCAGCAGACCAAAAACCTGCTGGTGAGCTACGACATCAATCCGTTGGGCTTCTTCTAAAAACCGGGGGCGATGCAG
>NZ_LT607611.1:0-1231 GCF_900095275.1 Pseudomonas sp. UMAB-40 | reverse complement strand
TGAATCGCCCCGGATTTTCTAGACACTCTCCAGGCTCGCTGCGTAACGCTTTTCAAACTCTACCGGTGACAGCTGATTGTTGAAACCATGACGTCGTTTTGGGTTGTAAAACATTTCGATGTAATCGAACACATCATCCCGAGCATCCTGGCGTGTAGTGTAGATTTTACGCTTGATCCGTTCCCGCTTTAGCAACTGGAAAAAGCTCTCCGCCACAGCGTTGTCGTGGCAGTTACCTCGACGACTCATGCTGGCTACCAGGTTGTTAGCTTTCAAGAAGCTTCGCCAGTCTGAGCTGCTGTACTGACTGCCTTGATCCGAGTGGATCATCACCTCTTGCTTCGGCTTGCGTCTCCAAACCGCCATCAGCAGTGCATCAATGGCTACGTCGCTGGTCATCTGCGACTTCATTGACCAACCAATGATCTGGCGTGAAAACAGATCGAGCACCACGGCTAAATACAGCCAGCCTTCATATGTTCGGATGTAGGTAATGTCTGTGACCCAGACTTTGTTGGGTTCTCTGACATCGAATTGGCGCTTCAGTAAGTTCGGTGAGGCAACGGCTGGTTTACCGCCATATTTTCCCGGCCTCCGTCGATACCCAGTCTGAGAACGTAAGCCTTCAAGGCGCATCAACCTAGCCACCCGGTGACGGCCACAGCTCTCACCAACCTCTCGCAGGTCATCATGGATCTTGCGATAGCCATAAACACCACCACTTTCCAGCCAGGAATGTTTTATCAATCCAAGCAGTCGCTGATCGTCCTTGGCTCGCGCAGATTTTGGTTCTGATAGCCACGCGTAGTAGCCGCTGGGATGAACCTTGAGCGTCAGGCAAAGCCGTCGAATCGCGTAATGCCCCGCTTGCTGCTTAATAAAGGCGTACTTCAGCCGCACTCCTTGGCAAAGTACGCGGCGGCCTTTTTTAAGATGTCTCGCTCCTCCGTCACCCGTTTCAGCTCGGCTCGTAGACGACGAACCTCAGCGCTCTGATCATCCTCCTTAACGCGCTGTTCCTGGGGCTTGGTGTAGCGCTTAACCCAGGCATAGAGGCTGTGCACGGACACACCCAATCGTGCAGCCACCTCCGAGACAGGAAGCTGCTTTTCGGTCACTTGCTTGACCGCCTGGATTTTGAATTCTTCGGGATATCGCTGGTTGCTCATGGCACCTCCTAATGGGCCTCATTTTAAGGCTTGGAGGTGTCTACGAAACTAGGGGCGATTCA
>NZ_LT607610.1:0-1239 GCF_900095275.1 Pseudomonas sp. UMAB-40 | reverse complement strand
TGTTCGGAGAACATCTGGTCGCCATCGATGGCAGCAAATTCAAAGCAGTCAACAACCGCGACCGCAATTTCACCAGCGCCAAACTGAAGCGGCGAATGGATGAAATTGAATCGAGCATCAACCGTTACCTGACGGCACTCGATGCTGCTGATCGGCAAGAACCAACAGCTTCCGAGCCCAGTGCCGCGCGGCTGGAAGAGAAAATCGCCAAGCTCAAAACTCAAATGAAAGAGCTTCAGGCGATCGAAATCCAGCTCAATGAATCGCCCGATAAACAGGTCTCACTGACCGATCCAGACAGCCGTTCCATGATGACGCGTGGCACGGGAATCGTTGGCTACAACGTGCAGACAGCGGTCGATGCTCAGCACCACTTGATCGTTGCGCACGAGGTGACCAACGTCGGCTCTGACCGCGACCAACTCAGCTCGATGGCCAAGCAGGCCCGAGAGGCGATGGTGTCAGATACGTTGTCGGTGGTGGCTGACCGAGGTTACTTCAAAAGCGAACAAATCCTGGCCTGTCACGATGCAGGCATCACCGCTTATGTGCCCAAGCCGATGACCTCGGGAGCCAAGGCTGACGGGCGTTTCAATAACGATGCCTTCATCTATGACGCGGCAAAAAACGAATACATTTGCCCGGCTGGAGAGGCGTTGATCTGGCACTATTCCTACGTTGAAAAAGGCCTGAAATTGCATCGTTACTGGAGTTCGAAATGCCAGGGCTGCGCGTTGAAATCGCAGTGCACACCGAGCACGGAACGACGAGTTCGACGCTGGGAGCATGAAGACGTATTGGAGGAGATGCAGCGTCGGCTGAGCAAAGCACCAGAGATGATGCGAGTCCGAAAACGGACGGTTGAGCATCCCTTCGGGACGCTCAAACAATGGATGGGGGCAACGCACTTCTTGACGCGAAAGCTCAACGGGGTAAGCGCCGAGATGAGCTTGAACGTGCTCGCCTATAACTTGAAGCGAGTAATGAAAATCCTTGGTGCTAACGGCTTGATGAAGGCGCTGTCGGCCTGAAAAGGTCGGCTTTGGCCCCTCCAACAAGCTGGGAAGCCTTGCTGGTGGGCTCCAGGCCTACACTGATCGACCATGGAGCTTCAGGTGCATTTCCGTCACCGAACAGCCGTCGGCGCTCCGCGCCGACGATGCCAGATAGCGTTTTTACACACTCTGGTCCGACATCTGCCGGTCACGACAGGCGGGAGTCGGCCGATTCTGTTGAAAA
>NZ_LT607609.1:0-1363 GCF_900095275.1 Pseudomonas sp. UMAB-40 | reverse complement strand
GGGCTTAATGAGATGGTCAGCCTGACCGAGAAGCCCTGCAGGTTTACGCTTGCAGGGCTTTTCTCGTTTTCGGCGGAGGATCTCTCATGAATACGATGACGCTTCTCGGTATCGACATTGGCAAACACAGTTTCCACCTGCATGGCCAGGATGCCAAAGGTCATCAGGTATTGCGCAAGAAAACCAACCGCGGCCAATTGCTCAGCACATTGGCGCAGGTACCGTCCTGTACGGTGGTAATGGAGTCCTGCGGCGGCGCCCATTGGCTGGCTCGACAGATTGGTGCATTGGGCCACGAGGTGAAGCTGATCGCCCCGCAGTACGTCAAACCATTCGTCAAAGGCAACAAAAACGACTTCATTGATGCCGAAGCGATTTGCGAGGCGGCGAGCCGCCCCGCGATGCGCTTCTGCTCGATCAAAACCGCAGAGCAACAAACGCTTTCAGCCCTGCATCGTGTCCGTAAATCTTTGATTGGCCAGCGAACCGTCGCGACCAACCAGATTCATGGCTTTCTGCTGGAGTTCGGGATCAGCCTGCCTATAGGTGCCGCTGCGTTGCACCGCGTGCCGGCGCTGTTGGACGACCCGCAGCACCCGGTTCCGTTGCGCCTAAAGGGCGTAGTGATGCGTCTCCATCATCAAATTCAACAGCTGAATGATGAAATCAAGGACATCGAGTCCGATCTGAAGCAGCAGCTGAAAGAAGACGATGCCGGGAGTCGTTTGCAGAGTATTCCTGGCATCGGCCCGATCACCGCCAGCGCGGTATTGGCGGATGTGGGCGATGCGTCGAACTATCGAAGTGGACGCGATTTTGCCGCTTCGCTAGGGCTGGTGCCGAGGCAGTATTCGACGGGCGGAAAAACAGTACTACTGGGGATCAGCAAGCGCGGCGACAAGCACATCCGCCAACTGCTGGTGCAGGGCGCGCGATCCATCATGCAGCATATCGATAAGCGGGAAGACGCCTTGGGGCCCTGGGTTCGAGAGCTGCTGACGCGTCGCCACTCCAATGTTGTCGCGTGCGCGCTGGCGAACAAACTGGCGCGCATCGTGTGGGCGGTACTGGCCAAAGGCGGCCAGTACGACCCACATCCGAACGCTTGAACAGCTTTACCACCGGCTTTTGCGACGTCACTGACTGATGACAGTAAACGGCAAACGGCCCGACTGAGAACCTGGCATAAAAATCAGCTTTAGAGGCTGAGGGGTTTTTCAGGACAGTCGGGAGCGGCTACTCATCGAGGGCCGAGCGTTGTTACAGCAACGCTCACAACGAGCCCGGATACATTAGCGCAAGCCAGCTTTACCGAAAACAGCCCATGAGGTTGCAGGAGATGGGCTGACCATACATTTTTATG
>NZ_LT607608.1:0-1377 GCF_900095275.1 Pseudomonas sp. UMAB-40 | reverse complement strand
CCGTTGCTGTGCATGAACACCAGATCGGAGTCGACCCTGCGGGCATGGATATCACTGGCCAGAATCCCTGCACCAAATCGCAGCGTGTCCTTGCCAATGGTGGTCGGATCGTTATCGGTGATCGTGTCCTGCCCATCACCCAGATTGAACAGGTAGGTGTCTGCGCCATAGCCGCCGGTCAAAGTATCGTTGCCCGTCCCGCCGGCCAAAATATTGCCCGTCGAGTCGCTGGCAACCTTGATGACGTCATCGCCGGCATCGCCGTACAGCTGGTTGCTGCCGGCTCCTCCTTCAAGGGTATCGTTACCACCCCCAGCGTGAATGATGTCATTACCCGACCAACCGACCAGGGTCTCTGAAGTGGTAGTGCCCAACTGGCTCAAGCCCTTCGCAGAGATATCCGCCCAGGTCCAAACTGTACCGTCATCAAATTCCACGCGTTCAACGATATTCGGTGCACTCAGACCTGCACTTGCGGTTGTTCCGTCAAACCACCCTTTGACCGTGACTTGATCCAAGCCATTTCTGTGCATGAACACCACATCAGAACCGACTTTGCATGCCAGGATATCGCCGGCCAGAATCCCTGCACCAAAGCGCAGCGTGTCTTTGCCGGCCGTGGTCGGATCGTTATCGGTGATCGTGTCCTGCCCATCACCCAAATCAAACAGGTAGGTATCTGCGCCGGAGCCGCCGGTCAACGTATCGTTGCCCGTGCCACCGGCCAAGGTATTACCTGCGGAACCGCTGGCAACCTTGATAGTGTCATCGCCCGCATCGCCGTACAGCTGGTTGCTGCCAGTGCCTCCATCCAGGATGTCGTTGCCACCCCCAGCGTGGATGATGTCGTTGCCAGTCCAGCCAAGCAACGTGTCGTCCCCCGCCGAGCCCAGTTGATCAACCCCTGTCGTGGTCATGCCCGACCACGTCCAGAAGGTGCCATCGGCAAACTCCACGCGCTCAATGATATTGGGCACGTTCACTTCTGCATTGGAGCTGGCTCTGTCAAACCAGGACTTGACCATGACCTGGTCGGTGCCGTTGCTGTGCATGAACACCAGATCGGAGTCGACCCTGCGGGCATGGATGTCACTGGCGAGAATCCCTGCACCAAAGCGCAGCGTGTCTTTGCCGGCCGTGGTCGGATCGTTATCGGTGATCGTGTCCTGCCCATCACCCAAATCAAACAGGTAGGTATCTGCGCCGTAGCCGCCGGTCAACGTATCGTTGCCCGTGCCGCCGACCATGGTATTACCTGCGGAACCGCTGGCAACCTTGATAATGTCATCGCCCGCGTCGCCGTACAGCTGGTTGCTGCCAGTGCCTGCATCCAGGATGTCGTTGCCACCCCCAGCGTGGATGATGTCGTTGCCAGTC
>NZ_LT607607.1:148-1695 GCF_900095275.1 Pseudomonas sp. UMAB-40 | reverse complement strand
CTGGGCGATGGTCAAGACACGATTACCGAATACGATCCCGGTTATGGCGCCACTGATACTTTGCGTTTCGGCGCAGGAATCCTGGCCAGTGACATCCAAGCTTATAAGTTCGGGGCTGATGTGGTGTTCAGGCACAGCAACGGCATTGATCAGGTGACGGTAAAAGATTGGTTTACCGGAGCGACATCCGGTGCGGGGATCGCCGCGTCGAACATCATTGAGCGCGTGGAATTTGCTGATGGGACGTTTTGGACTTGGACGGACATCTCAACGAAAGGTCTGAATCAAGTGGGCACCGCCACCTCAGAGACTTTGGTCGGCTGGTCCGGTAACGACAACATTCATGGCGGTGGCGGTAATGACACGCTGGAAGGTGGAACCGGCACGAACCAGTTGTACGGTGATGCGGGTGATGACCTCATCAAAGTTGCCAGCGACTCGACGGGTAATACCTTGGCCGGCGGGACGGGCAACGATACCTTGAGCGGCGGTTATTACGCTGACACTTACCTGTTCAATCTGGGTGACGGTCAGGACACTATCACTGAAAACGATCCGGGATATGGCAGCACCGACACCTTGCGATTTGGTGCGGGGATTCTGGCCAGCGATATCAATACGCGCAGGGTCGACTCTGATCTGGTGTTCATGCACAGCAACGGTACCGATCAGGTCACGGTCAAAGGCTGGTTTAACCGATCAACCTCCAGTGCAGACGCCGCCCTTTCGGCTGTCATCGAGCGTGTGGAATTTGCTGATGGGACGTTCTGGACGTGGGAGAGCCTTGCCACCACGGGTCTGAACCAACTGGGCACCGCGGGTGCTGACACATTGGTGGGTTGGTCGGGTAACGACATCATTCACGGAGGGGAGGGTGACGACGTTTTCGATGGCGGGACCGGTTCCAACAAACTGTATGGTGATGCGGGAAATGACGTCATCAAAGTTGCCAGCGACTCTGCGGGCAATACGTTGGCCGGTGGCACGGGCAACGACAGCCTCTACGGTGGCTACAACGCTGACACGTACCTGTTCAACCTGGGCGATGGCCAGGACACCGTCACCGAGTACGATCCTGGTTATGGCGCCACCGATACCTTGCGTTTCGGTGCGGGGATTCTGGCCAGCGATATCAATATGCGCAGGGTCGACTCCGATCTGGTGTTCATGCACAGCAACGGCACCGATCAGGTCACGGTCAAAGGCTGGTTTAACCGATCAACCTCCAGTGCAGACGCCGCCCTTTCGGCTGTCATCGAGCGTGTGGAATTTGCTGATGGGACGTTCTGGACGTGGGAGAGCCTTGCCACCACGGGTCTGAACCAACTGGGCACCGCGGGTGCTGACACATTGGTGGGTTGGTCGGGTAACGACATCATTCACGGAGGGGAGGGTGACGACGTTTTCGATGGCGGGACCGGTTCCAACAAACTGTATGGCGATGCTGGAAATGATGTCATCAAGGTTGCCAGTGACTCCACGGGCAATATTTTAGCCGGCGGCACGGGCAACGACAGCCTCTACGGTGGCTACAACACCGACACGTA
>NZ_LT607607.1:0-118 GCF_900095275.1 Pseudomonas sp. UMAB-40 | reverse complement strand
GGATTCTGGCCAGCGATATCAATACGCGCAGGGTCGACTCCGATCTGGTGTTCAGGCACAGCAACGGCACCGATCAGGTCACGGTCAAAGGCTGGTTTAACCGATCAACCTCCAGTGC
>NZ_LT607605.1:0-1825 GCF_900095275.1 Pseudomonas sp. UMAB-40 | reverse complement strand
AAGCGAACGTTGAGATTCTTGATTTCTAACAGTGACATTTGAATCTCCTCAGGCGGCGTTCTTGAGTTTCGGGTCCAGCGCATCGCGCAGGCCGTCGCCCATCAAGTTGATTGCCAGCACGCTGAGCAAAATGGTCAAACCAGGCAGACTTACCACCCACCAGGCGCGTTCGATGTAGTCGCGAGCCGAAGCCAGCATGGTGCCCCACTCAGGGGTTGGCGGTTGTACGCCAAGGCCGAGGAAGCCCAGGGCCGCGGCATCGAGAATCGCCGAAGAGAAACTCAGGGTGGCCTGAACGATCAACGGTGCCATGCAGTTGGGCAGCACGGTGACGAACATCAGGCGTGGCAGACCGGCACCGGCCAGGCGCGCGGCGGTCACATAGTCGCGGTTCAATTCGCCCATCACCGCGGCGCGGGTCAGACGAACATAGGACGGCAACGAAACCACGGCGATGGCAATAATGGTGTTGATCAGGCCAGGGCCGAGGATGGCGACAATCGCCACAGCCAGCAGCAGGGACGGCAGGGCCAGCATGATGTCCATCAGGCGCATGATGGTCGGGCCGAGCAGTTTCGGGAAGAAACCGGCGAACAGACCCAACAGGATCCCCGGAATCAGCGACATCACCACCGACGACAAACCGATCAGCAGGGACAGACGCGAACCGTTGATCAGGCGCGACAACAGGTCGCGACCCAGTTCATCGGTGCCCAGCAGGAACTGGATCTGTCCACCCTCCAGCCAGGACGGCGGGGTCAGCAGGAAGTCACGGTATTGCTCGCTCGGGTTATGCGGGGCAACCCATGGCGCGAAAATCGCGCAGAAAATCACCAGCAGCATGAACATCAGGCCGGCAACGGCGCCTTTGTTCTTGGAAAACGCGTGCCAGAATTCTTTGTACGGGGACGGGTACAACAGGCTTTGATCGACTGTTACCGCTTGATTTGAAGTTGAAGCTGGAGTGGTCATGGTCATGATCTCAGCGCTGGTGACGAATGCGTGGGTTGGCAAAGCCGTAGAGGATGTCCACTACGAAGTTGACCAGAATCACCAGGCAGGCGATTAACAGGATGCCGTTCTGCACCACGGGATAGTCCCGTGCGCCAATGGCTTCGATCAGCCATTTGCCGATGCCGGGCCAGGAGAAGATGGTTTCGGTCAGGACCGCACCGGCCAGCAATGTGCCGACTTGCAGGCCAACCACGGTCAGTACCGGAATCAGCGCGTTGCGCAGGCCGTGAACAAAGACCACGCGCGACGGCGACAGGCCTTTGGCACGGGCGGTACGGATGTAGTCTTCGCGCAGCACTTCGAGCATCGACGAACGGGTCATCCGCGCAATAACCGCCAGCGGGATGGTGCCGAGCACGATGGCCGGCAGGATCAGGTGATGCAGGGCATCGAAGAACGCACCGACGTCATCGGCCAGCAGCGTGTCGATGAGCATGAAGCCGGTCCGCGGCTCGATGTCATAGAGCAGGTCGATCCGCCCGGACACCGGGGTCCAGCCCAGGGATACCGAGAAGAACATGATCAGGATCAGGCCCCACCAGAAGATCGGCATCGAATATCCCGCCAGGGAGATGCCCATCACCCCATGGTCGAACAGGGATCCTCGCTTGAGTGCCGCAATCACCCCGGCCAGGAGGCCCAGGATGCCGGCGAACAACAGCGCGGCCATGGATAGTTCCAGGGTCGCAGGGAATAGAGAGCTGAACTCGCTCCAGACACTTTCACGGGTACGCAGGGATTCGCCAAGGTCGCCGTGGGCCAACTTGCCGATGTAGTCCAGGTACTGGGCATACAGCGGTTTGTTCAGGCC
>NZ_LT607604.1:367-1860 GCF_900095275.1 Pseudomonas sp. UMAB-40 | reverse complement strand
GCGTTACGCAGCGAGCCTGGAGAGTGTCTAGAAAATCCGGGGCGATTCAATGTCCACGAGCGGACGAGGCACTGGAACGGTTGGCTATAACGTCCAAACAGCCGTCGACGACAAGCACCATTTGATCATTGCCCATGAGGTGACCAACGTTGGTAATGATCGTGGGCAACTGAGCAATATGGCGAACCTGGCGCGTGAAGAAATCGAGGCTGAAACGCTAACGGTGGTGGCCGACCGAGGCTACTACAAAGGTCTGGAAATCCTTGCCTGCGAGCAGGCGGGCATCACCACCTTTGTACCAAAACCCCTGACATCAGGCAGCAAAGCCGAAGGCCGATTTGGTAAGCAGGACTTCATCTACGTTGCTGCATCGGACGCGTATCGATGCCCTGCGGGCCAGTTGCTGACCCGACGGCATTCGACGATGGAAGACGGCATGTTGTTGCACTGTTACTACTTCTCGGGCTGCCAGTCCTGCGCAATGCAAAAGCAATGTACGACGGGTAAGGAGCGCCGAGTGAGGCGCTGGGAACATGAGGCGGTAATCGACGCGATGCAGGTTCGACTAGAACATGATCCAGCGATGATGAGGGTTCGTCGACAGACCGTTGAACACCCTTTTGGAACGCTCAAGTACTGGATGGGAAGTACCCACTTCCTGACCAAAACCCTGCCGAGGGTGAGCACTGAGATGAGTCTTCATGTGCTCGCCTACAACCTCAAACGAATGATGAGCATCTTCGGTATCGCAGGACTGCTGGAGGCGATCAGGGCTTGAATCCAGTCGCTTGGCTCGCCCGTTAGTAGCCGTTTGGGCCGCTGACGCGGCCCAAACGGAATTACAAACGCCTATGTAGATGGTTAGGGCAATTCGCGCTTCCGCCCGCTTACTCCACAGGCAATCCTCGCGACTTTCAGCTTTCGACGTATTCAGTGCGTTTTCACACAGCCTGGGTTGTTTTCTGCCTCTCGCGACGGGCAGAAAACGGCCAGAAGCGGCCAGTCAGATCATCCGTTATTCGACATCGCGTTGCTGTATTGGAGCAATGCACTAAGTCATATGGCTGACCAGCCCAAGAAAGCTCGCATCATTGCTGCTATCACTGCGATGGTTCAAGTGCGGCTTCCATCAACTACACTTTCATGCTGAGCGGTTTACTGGCATGTGGTCCATTTCTGAGCGAGGCTGTTGTGAGCGATTACGATTTTTCGCGGTTAAACGACAAAGAGTTCGAAGTCTTTTGCGCTGACCTGCTAAGCGCGAGGGAAGGGGTTATATTCGAAAGATTCAAGCCCGGACGTGACGCTGGAGTGGATGGGCGCTTTTTTAGGTCCGAGGGGGATGAGTGGATTCTCCAGTGTAAGCATTGGATTTCGACGCCGTTAGAAAAGCTCGTTAAATCTATTGCGGATTCTGAAAGCCTTAAAGTTCAGAAATTATCGCCAAGTCGATATATCTTAGCCTTGTCTCACTCGCTTTCACTTAATGATAA
>NZ_LT607604.1:0-337 GCF_900095275.1 Pseudomonas sp. UMAB-40 | reverse complement strand
ATCAAGCGATTGATAAACTGGAATCTACGAGTGTTGTTATCATCACGGGTCCAGCTGGCATTGGTAAGACAACATTGGCTGGGCAGCTAATCCTACAGTACGTCGCAGACGGCTTTGAGCTTTCGGTCATTTCTGATGATATTAAAGAGGCTGAGAGTATCTTCGACCCTGACTCAAAGCAAATTTTCTATTTTGATGATTTTTTGGGCCGCAACTACCTAGAAGCGCTTTCTGGCCATGAGGGCGCCAAGATTGTTGGTTTTATTAGGCGCATAGTCAAGAATCCCCAAAAGCGATTTGTATTGACATCTCGAACTACTATTCTCAATCAAGGAAA
>NZ_LT607603.1:0-1955 GCF_900095275.1 Pseudomonas sp. UMAB-40 | reverse complement strand
TTCCACCGAGGTAAGAAAGATGAGTGCGGCTTCTCTGTATCCCGTTCGTCCCGAGGTTCTGGCCAATACGCTGACTGACGAGGCAACCTACAAAGCCATGTACCAGCAGTCGGTCGTCAACCCGGACGGCTTCTGGCGCGAGCAAGCCAAGCGCCTCGACTGGATCAAGCCTTTCACCACGGTGAAGCAGACCTCCTTCGACGATCACCATGTCGACATCAAATGGTTCGCCGACGGCACGCTGAACGTTTCCTACAACTGCCTCGACCGCCATCTGGCCGAGCGCGGCGATCAAGTCGCGATCATTTGGGAAGGGGATGACCCGGCCGAAAGTCGCAACATCACCTACCGCGAGCTGCACGAACAAGTCTGCAAGTTCGCCAACGCCTTGCGCGGCCAGGATGTGCACCGCGGCGACGTGGTGACTATCTATATGCCGATGATCCCCGAAGCCGTGGTCGCCATGCTGGCCTGCACCCGGATCGGCGCGATTCACTCGGTGGTGTTCGGTGGTTTCTCGCCGGAAGCCCTGGCCGGTCGCATCATCGACTGCAAATCCAAAGTGGTGATCACCGCTGACGAAGGTGTTCGTGCCGGCAAGAAGATCCCGCTCAAGTCCAACGTCGACGACGCGCTGACCAACCCGGAAACCAGCAGCATCCAGAAGGTCATCGTGTGCAAGCGCACCGGTGGCAACATCAAGTGGAACCAGCACCGCGACATCTGGTACGAAGACCTGATGAAAGTGGCGGGCACTGTGTGTGCGCCAAAAGAGATGGGCGCTGAAGAAGCGCTGTTCATCCTTTACACCTCCGGTTCGACTGGCAAGCCCAAGGGCGTGCAGCACACCACCGGCGGTTACCTGCTGTACGCCGCCATGACCCACGAGCGCGTGTTCGACTACCGCCCGGGCGAAGTCTACTGGTGCACCGCCGACGTCGGCTGGGTCACCGGCCACACGTACATCGTCTACGGCCCGCTGGCCAACGGCGCGACCACGGTGCTGTTCGAAGGCGTGCCGAACTACCCGGACATCACCCGGGTGGCGAAGATCGTCGACAAGCACAAGGTCAACATCCTCTACACCGCGCCGACTGCGATCCGCGCGATGATGGCGTCGGGTAAAGCCGCTGTTGAAGGCGCTGATGGCAGCAGCCTGCGTCTGTTGGGTTCGGTCGGTGAGCCGATCAACCCGGAAGCGTGGGACTGGTACTACAAGAACGTCGGCCACTCCCGTTGCCCGATCGTCGACACCTGGTGGCAGACCGAAACCGGCGGCAACATGATGAGCCCGTTGCCGGGCGCTCACGGCCTCAAGCCAGGTTCGGCGGCACGTCCGTTCTTCGGTGTGGTGCCGGCACTGGTGGACAACCTGGGCAACATCCTCGAAGGCGTTGCCGAGGGCAACCTGGTGATTCTCGATTCGTGGCCAGGCCAGGCGCGCACGCTGTATGGCGACCATGACCGCTTCGTCGACACCTACTTCAAGACCTTCCGTGGCATGTACTTCACCGGTGACGGCGCACGTCGCGATGAAGACGGTTACTACTGGATCACCGGGCGTGTGGACGACGTACTCAACGTCTCCGGCCACCGCATGGGCACCGCCGAGATCGAAAGCGCGATGGTCGCTCACCCGAAAGTCGCCGAGGCTGCCGTGGTCGGCGTGCCGCACGACATCAAGGGCCAGGGCATTTATGTCTACGTCACGCTGATCGCGGGTGAAGTACCGAGCGAGCAACTGCGTCTGGAATTGAAAAACTGGGTGCGTAAGGAAATTGGTCCGATTGCTTCACCGGATGTGATCCAGTGGGCACCGGGGCTGCCGAAAACCCGTTCGGGCAAGATCATGCGCCGGATTCTGCGCAAGATTGCGACCGCCGAATACGATGGGTTGGGGGATATCTCCACCCTGGCGGATCCGGGTGTGGTGCAGCATTTGATTGATGAGCACA
>NZ_LT607602.1:0-1969 GCF_900095275.1 Pseudomonas sp. UMAB-40 | reverse complement strand
GTGAAGCCTGAGCGGGAGAAACTTAAAGCCGTGCTGGTCGAGCATCACAAGGAATCCAGAGCGTCCGCCGGGTCTCGCACCCTTTCCAAGGAGCTGCAAGCAAAGGGACATCGTGTCGGGCGACATATGGCTCGTAGCTTGATGCGCGAAGCCGGAGTCTCCAGTCATCAGCGACGGCGGCACAAGTACAAATCTTCCGGCGTGGAAGCTCTGGTGGCGCCGCATGTGCTCAAGCGCAAGTTTGATGTCACGGCGATCAACCAGGTGTGGTGTGGCGATGTGACGTACATCAAGGTCGGCAAGCGCTGGATGTATTTCGCGGCGGTTCTGGATCTGTTTGCTCGCCGAATCGTGGGATGGTCGTTTTCAATGATTTCCGATGCCACGCTGACCTGCGAAGCGTTGCGAATGGCAGTTCAATTGCGAGGCCGTCCAACAGAGGTGCTGTTTCATTCCGATCAAGGTTGCCAAGGCGGATTCAACCGGTCGTCGCAACACTGGATTGTTGAATGGATTTTAGATACTTGTTTAGTGCTTCGGCAGGTGTTTTCCAGCCGAGTGTTTTCCGAGGCCTTGTGTTCAGCGCATGGGCTACGGCTTGGATCTCTTGGGCACTCCAGCGAGACAGGTCGGTACCTTTCGGGAAGTATTGGCGCAGAAGACCGTTCGTATTCTCGTTCGTGCCGCGCTGCCATGGACTATGAGGGTCAGCAAAAAAGACCTTCACTCCGGATTCGATGGTAAATCGAGCGTGATCAGATAGTTCCTTTCCACGATCCCAAGTCAAAGATCGCCACAATTCGATGGGTAGGTCAGTCACCGTCTTCTTCAGTGCATTGGCCATAGTGACCGCCCCGTAGCCGACCAGCGCCGGGCCGTTCTTCGTTCGAGGAATTAGCCCATAACCTTCCTCGCGAGGCAGGTGGACGAGCATGGTGAATCGAGTTGAGCGCTCGACCAGGGTTCCAATCGCAGATCGGTTCAGACCGATGATCAGGTCTCCCTCCCAGTGCCCTGGTACAGCCCGGTCTTCCACCTCAGCAGGGCGACTGGAGATCATGACATCCTCGCTGACGTGCGCCCATGTTTTGGCCTGCGCCCTAGCTCTCGGCACACGCAATGCTCGCCCTGTGCGCAGGCAGCTCACTAGCTCGCGCTTAAGAGCTCCTCGCCCCTGAATATAGAGGGCCTGATATATGGCTTCGTGAGAGATGCGCATGGATTCATCGTCCGGAAAATCGATCTTTAGCCGGTTGGTAATCTGTTCGGGAGACCAGCCATTGACCCATTTACGGTCACTGCGATGTGGTTTATTTCGGCCTTTGAAGGGAGCTTGTCGTGGCCCAACAATCTCGCGACCATTAGCGCCGTGAACTTTACCCTCCAGACGGTCTTGCACGTAGTGACACAGCCGCGGGTTAGCCAACAGTTTCGCTGGCTTCGGTCTTTTGGCAACCAGTTCTGCCTTCCATTGTGCAACTGAAGCTCGATACTCAAGCCGACCGCAACGAGTGGCAGCATTACGTGTCAGTTCCCGTGAAACTGTCGACGGACTTCGTCCAAGGAAACGCGCAATTTCACGTACGCCAACACCTTTCGCCCGAAGCAGCCCAATATCTTCTCGCTCTGCGAACGATAAGTACCTTCCGGATATTTGGTTAGACATGAACAATGGCATCCCGCCCCGATGACGGAACCAGCGTGTACCTACCGCTGATGATACGCCAGTAGCCTCCGCTGCTTTTTCGCTCGTGATCCCGGTTGCGATTTGTTTCCAGAACAACCGCTCGATTTCATTACGAAGTGACGGCGCACCTGGCGAACGCATCGCTCCACGTCCCGTCAACTTTTGCATCCAGCCTGCAGGTCGCCCCATAAACACCTCGATCAAAGGTGTTGCGACGACCGATTGAATCCGCCCAATACACCAGCCACAAATTCAGGAACGAGATGCGCAAGCATGGACTCC
>NZ_LT607601.1:0-2080 GCF_900095275.1 Pseudomonas sp. UMAB-40 | reverse complement strand
CGTTACGCAGCGAGCCTGGAGAGTGTCTAGAAAATCCGGGGCGATTCAAGGGATAATTTTCTTTTATATTACTGTCAAAAGCCTCACCACTAAACATGGAGATGATAGACTTAGGATCCACATTATAGTGAAAATAACTTCTTGTCCGAGGTCTGGAAACCTTAAGAGAGACTGAAGGGCTAGAAATCGCCTCCATCCCATACTCTGGCGATATCTTTACAAGATCAGCTAAGTCCTCCCCATATGTCGTTTCAGTGAACGAGAAAAGTTTAGCCTGGTTAGTTGAGGCATCATGCTCGTACGTAAATTTTTGTTCCGTTTCGTGCCTGGGCTTTTGTTTGACCTTAGACTTTTGTCCGCGCTTATAATTAAACTGATATGGAGTGTATTCTGAACTACGAAGAGAAATACTAAATTTTTCTTTTATATTGTGGTTTTTTATATAATCTTTATATAAGCCTAGATCCACAAACTCACCCTGCGCATTCCATACTTGATATTTATTGCTCACCAAAAACGTTTGCATTAAACCGAGCAGAGCCCGTATCGAAGATGTCTTGCCCGAACTATTCTCCCCATAAATCAAAGTTATAGGGCACCTCAAATCCAACTCTAAGGAAGAGAATTTTTTGAAGTTTTCAACTTTAATGCTATGAATGCTCATTCACGTCCCTGTTCAATACTAATACGGACTAAAAAATGACAAACGTAGCGTTTTGCCACCGTCGTGTCTATCGTTTTGCAGAAGAATCTTAGACAGCGAGCGGAATCGGGCCCAGCCCAGTCAGCTCACAGATTAAAAAATCATCAATGATGATGGCGACGGGTTTTACCCGGCGGGAATATGAGGAGCATCAAACGATCCAGTGACGAAGCGTATGTTGCCGCTGGACAGTGACCCTAGTCTTCCCCTCTCTCTCAGTGAGCTTTTACGTTCACGATGTAATTGCACCTATCATCCGACGTTGCGGAACTCCGCCCAAAAAATGCGGAACACATGAGTTTTCTAAAGGCAATAAAAAACCCCGTAGATCGTTGATCTACGGGGCTATTTATAGTGGAGGCCGAGGTCGGAATCGAACCGGCGTAGGTGGATTTGCAATCCACTGCATAACCATTTTGCTACTCGGCCTCAAACATTTAATGTCATGTAGCGCAACATCAAATGTGTACAAACTTGGAGCGGGAAACGAGACTAGGTTTCGCGCTCTATCCCCTTGAAAACATTGAGCTTTTTCTGCCGCCAGTGCTTTCGATGGCGTGAATTATGTACTCATTTATTGAGGCTGGCAACCCCTTGATTTCAAAAAAAATTCTGCCGCACGATTTTTTTTAGCCTCCGGTGTCCAGCGCCCTCCTTGGCCCAAGCGCAACGGCACCTTGGACAGCGACGTACTGGTGCTCAAACCGGATGACAACATTGTCCACTTGGAGGAACTGGCCGCTCCATCACCCATTACATCGACAGATACTGCGGCATCCTCTTGGTCGTATAACCACCTTAACCATTGGTCACATACTTAGGGGCAAACCAACTGAACCGGCCAACCAACGCCTTGGCATAGCACCTCAGGCCAACCAGGCAAATTCACTCAATAAGCTGGACCAGCCTTCCTGCTAAACAGTGCCAAGTAGAAGGCGAAGACAGTCCGCAACGGAATCTGCTAACAAACGTGTCCGCAGGATGAATTTGCACGTGTTTCGTTGGCATTTGCGACCGTCAGCTTTGGGTCGATTCTGTTGAAAAAGTCGGCCGGCCCAAATTGCCTGATCATTGACTGGTGAAAACGCCGTTTTGTCGCGCCGCTACGTGAAATCCGAGCCCGGAAGCCTCTGCCAGAAGTAAAGATTTTAATCTCGGACACTTACTTTTCTGATGCGCAAACCAACGCCGACTTTTTCAACAGAATCGGCCGTTTGCTGCCCCTCACGACAGGCAGCAATCGGCTGAGCAGCCACTCGAACACATCACCTGGATCAGCTGTTTTGTAGGACGAAGCGGTCACCGATGTTCCGCTGCCAACATTGACCTGAACTGAGAAATGATCTCTGAAGATAGCCCGGCACCTTCGAACACTGC
>NZ_LT607600.1:0-2220 GCF_900095275.1 Pseudomonas sp. UMAB-40 | reverse complement strand
GCTACGACATCAATCCGTTGGGCTTCTTCTAAAAACCGGGGGCGATGCAGAGATTTCTGTGCCGCCCTTCAAATTGCTTTCGCGAGCAAGTCGGATCGCCACACCGCCGCCCCCACGGGGTTACGGGGTGCAAATGTGGGAGCGGGCTTGCTCACGAAGGCGTCCTCGATAACCTGACATTCAAGGACTGGATGCCCTGCTCCCCTTGATCGATCCTTTGGAGTCCTCGATGAAAATCCGTTACAAGGTGAGCCTTGTGGCTGCTTGTGTGCTGTTCGTGACAACCAGTCTTCTATCGCTGGTTCAGGTAGAGCAGATACGTACGATTTTGCGCCATCAGGTCGAGGCGAGCATCTCCGAATCGAGCAATGCTGTGGCACGTCAGATTGAAAACTGGCTGAACGGAAAACTGCGTCTGATGGATTTGGCTGCCCAGGCGATCGACAGTCAGTACAGTCCGCAAGCGACCCAACGAATCATCGATTCGCCCATTCTCAAAGATGAATTCAAGCTGGTATTCGGCGCCCTTGAGTCTGATGGAAAACCCATCAAGAACACTGCCTCCTGGAATCCAAAACCTGATTATGACGGTCGCACCCGCCCTTGGTACGCGACCGGAAAAGCCGGTAGCCAAGCCGTTTTAACCGAACCCTACAAGGACTCCACGACGGGTGAAATTCTGATCTCGGCAGTCGCGCGCATCAGCGACGCAGGTCAGTTACTCGGGGTATTTGGTGGTGACATCCGCCTGACTACGGTTGCCGATGCCATCAATACCCTGGATTTCGGTGGGGCCGGTTATGCGTTCCTGCTGAGTAAAAGTGGCAACATTATTTCCCACCCGGACGCCGAGCTTAACGGCAAGCCCTACAACCAGCTTTTCGCAGGCAACGTTCTGCCTCTCGACAGTCAGCTTCAGGAGGTCAGCAGCGGTGGGAAGTCTCTCCTGGTGTCCTTCATTCCGCTCTCCGATCTCAAGGGCATGGATTGGTATATCGGTGTGGTGCTGGATCAGGACATCGTTATGGCCGCTGCCCACATCCTGAGTTGGCGTGCCGTCATCGGTACCGGCCTGGGCGTGCTGATTAGCCTGTTGGTGTTGGGTCTGCTGGTAAGGCGGCTACTGCGACCCCTGGATCAACTCAAGGATTCGTTGGCAGACATCAATCGCGGAGAAGGCGACCTGACCCGCCAACTACCCGTCGTCGGCAATGATGAAATTGCGTTGGTCGCCGGGGAGTTCAACCAGTTCCTGCAGAACCTGAAAGCGCTCATTGGCGATGTGAAAAACAGCTCGCAACGAGTTCGTGAGAGCACCACCGCGACGTCATGCGCAGCGGGCCAGGCAGCCAACCGTGTACAAGTTCAATTACAAGAACTGGATCAGTTGGCCACCGCCATGACCGAGATGGCCTCGACAGCCGAAGATGTCGCCCGTAACGCCCAAACCGCTGCCGAAGCGGCAATCGCTGCTAACGAGGAAACAGCGGACGGGGTTGCTCTGGTTTCCAGATCTACGGGGGCCATCAAGCGTTTGGCTGAAGAGATGGATACCACAGGTCATGCGATCAATGAGTTGTCCACGCTCAGTCAAAGCATTGAGTCCATTGTGGCGGTCATCACCAGCATCGCCGAACAGACCAACCTTCTTGCACTCAACGCGGCCATCGAGGCGGCACGTGCCGGCGAATCGGGACGCGGATTTGCTGTGGTGGCTGATGAGGTGCGCTCACTGGCCTCGCGAACCCAGCAATCCACTCAGGAAATACGCGAGATGATCGACCAGTTGCAGACAGGCGTGAAACACGCCCAAGTGCAAATGCAGCAAAGCCGCGATACGGCCAGCAAGACGGCCGGGGATGCCAACGCAGCCAATGACACCCTGGAGCGCATACGTGAGGCCATTTATCGTATCAATGACATGAACCTGCAGATCGCCGCGGCGGCTGAAGAACAAAGCGCCACGACCGAAGAGATCAATCGCAACACGACCAACATCCGCGATATCAGTCTTGAAGTATCCGGCAGTGCGGACAAACAGGTTCGTCAATGTTCAGTGATGGTGGACCACGTCGGCCAGCAGGACAAACTGCTCAGTCGTTTCAGGATTTGAGTTTCGCAATGGCCTGAGTGCTCAGGCTGCAAACAGTGATAAATCACAAAAACAATTTTCCACCGAGGTAAGAAAGATGAGTGCGGCTTCTCTGTATCCCGTTCGTC
>NZ_LT607599.1:0-3155 GCF_900095275.1 Pseudomonas sp. UMAB-40 | reverse complement strand
TTGATTTCTAGTCTTTGGCTAGATCGTTCTTTAAAAATTTGGGTATGTGATAGAAAGATAGACTGAACGTTACTTTCACTGGTAACGGATCAGGCTAAGGTAAAATTTGTGAGTTGCTCTTAATTGAGTATTATCGAATTTTCGGCGAATGTCGTCTTCACAGTATAACCAGATTGCTTGGGGTTATATGGTCAAGTGAAGAAGCGCATACGGTGGATGCCTTGGCAGTCAGAGGCGATGAAAGACGTGGTAGCCTGCGAAAAGCTTCGGGGAGTCGGCAAACAGACTTTGATCCGGAGATGTCTGAATGGGGGAACCCAGCCATCATAAGATGGTTATCTTAAGCTGAATACATAGGCTTAAGAGGCGAACCAGGGGAACTGAAACATCTAAGTACCCTGAGGAAAAGAAATCAACCGAGATTCCCTTAGTAGTGGCGAGCGAACGGGGACTAGCCCTTAAGTGGCTTTGAGATTAGCGGAACGCTCTGGAAAGTGCGGCCATAGTGGGTGATAGCCCTGTACGCGAAAATCTCTTAGTCATGAAATCGAGTAGGACGGAGCACGAGAAACTTTGTCTGAATATGGGGGGACCATCCTCCAAGGCTAAATACTACTGACTGACCGATAGTGAACTAGTACCGTGAGGGAAAGGCGAAAAGAACCCCGGAGAGGGGAGTGAAATAGATCCTGAAACCGTATGCGTACAAGCAGTGGGAGCCCACTTTGTTGGGTGACTGCGTACCTTTTGTATAATGGGTCAGCGACTTATTTTCAGTGGCGAGCTTAACCGAATAGGGGAGGCGTAGCGAAAGCGAGTCTTAATAGGGCGTCTAGTCGCTGGGAATAGACCCGAAACCGGGCGATCTATCCATGGGCAGGTTGAAGGTTGGGTAACACTAACTGGAGGACCGAACCGACTACCGTTGAAAAGTTAGCGGATGACCTGTGGATCGGAGTGAAAGGCTAATCAAGCTCGGAGATAGCTGGTTCTCCTCGAAAGCTATTTAGGTAGCGCCTCATGTATCACTGTAGGGGGTAGAGCACTGTTTCGGCTAGGGGGTCATCCCGACTTACCAAACCGATGCAAACTCCGAATACCTACAAGTGCCGAGCATGGGAGACACACGGCGGGTGCTAACGTCCGTCGTGAAAAGGGAAACAACCCAGACCGTCAGCTAAGGTCCCAAAGTTATGGTTAAGTGGGAAACGATGTGGGAAGGCTTAGACAGCTAGGAGGTTGGCTTAGAAGCAGCCACCCTTTAAAGAAAGCGTAATAGCTCACTAGTCGAGTCGGCCTGCGCGGAAGATGTAACGGGGCTCAAACCATACACCGAAGCTACGGGTATCACTTAGGTGATGCGGTAGAGGAGCGTTCTGTAAGCCTGTGAAGGTGAGTTGAGAAGCTTGCTGGAGGTATCAGAAGTGCGAATGCTGACATGAGTAACGACAATGGGTGTGAAAAACACCCACGCCGAAAGACCAAGGTTTCCTGCGCAACGTTAATCGACGCAGGGTTAGTCGGTCCCTAAGGCGAGGCTGAAAAGCGTAGTCGATGGAAAACAGGTTAATATTCCTGTACTTCTGGTTATTGCGATGGAGGGACGGAGAAGGCTAGGCCAGCTTGGCGTTGGTTGTCCAAGTTTAAGGTGGTAGGCTGGAATCTTAGGTAAATCCGGGATTCTAAGGCCGAGAGCTGATGACGAGTGTTCTTTTAGAACACGAAGTGGTTGATGCCATGCTTCCAAGAAAAGCTTCTAAGCTTCAGGTAACCAGGAACCGTACCCCAAACCGACACAGGTGGTTGGGTAGAGAATACCAAGGCGCTTGAGAGAACTCGGGTGAAGGAACTAGGCAAAATGGCACCGTAACTTCGGGAGAAGGTGCGCCGGTGAGGGTGAAGCATTTACTGCGTAAGCCCATGCCGGTCGAAGATACCAGGCCGCTGCGACTGTTTATTAAAAACACAGCACTCTGCAAACACGAAAGTGGACGTATAGGGTGTGACGCCTGCCCGGTGCCGGAAGGTTAATTGATGGGGTTAGCTAACGCGAAGCTCTTGATCGAAGCCCCGGTAAACGGCGGCCGTAACTATAACGGTCCTAAGGTAGCGAAATTCCTTGTCGGGTAAGTTCCGACCTGCACGAATGGCGTAACGATGGCGGCGCTGTCTCCACCCGAGACTCAGTGAAATTGAAATCGCTGTGAAGATGCAGTGTATCCGCGGCTAGACGGAAAGACCCCGTGAACCTTTACTATAGCTTTGCACTGGACTTTGAATTTGCTTGTGTAGGATAGGTGGGAGGCTTTGAAGCGTGGACGCCAGTTCGCGTGGAGCCAACCTTGAAATACCACCCTGGCAACTTTGAGGTTCTAACTCAGGTCCGTTATCCGGATCGAGGACAGTGTATGGTGGGTAGTTTGACTGGGGCGGTCTCCTCCTAAAGAGTAACGGAGGAGTACGAAGGTGCGCTCAGACCGGTCGGAAATCGGTCGTAGAGTATAAAGGCAAAAGCGCGCTTGACTGCGAGACAGACACGTCGAGCAGGTACGAAAGTAGGTCTTAGTGATCCGGTGGTTCTGTATGGAAGGGCCATCGCTCAACGGATAAAAGGTACTCCGGGGATAACAGGCTGATACCGCCCAAGAGTTCATATCGACGGCGGTGTTTGGCACCTCGATGTCGGCTCATCACATCCTGGGGCTGAAGCCGGTCCCAAGGGTATGGCTGTTCGCCATTTAAAGTGGTACGCGAGCTGGGTTTAGAACGTCGTGAGACAGTTCGGTCCCTATCTGCCGTGGACGTTTGAGATTTGAGAGGGGCTGCTCCTAGTACGAGAGGACCGGAGTGGACGAACCTCTGGTGTTCCGGTTGTCACGCCAGTGGCATTGCCGGGTAGCTATGTTCGGAATAGATAACCGCTGAAAGCATCTAAGCGGGAAACTAGCCTCAAGATGAGATCTCACTGGGACCTTGAGTCCCCTGAAGGGCCGTCGAAGACTACGACGTTGATAGGTTGGGTGTGTAAGCGCTGTGAGGCGTTGAGCTAACCAATACTAATTGCCCGTGAGGCTTGACCATATAACACCCAAGCAATTTGCTTGCTTCGAGCCCAAAGGCGAAAGAGCACCAGATTGCGGTGTGTGAAGACGAAA
>NZ_LT607598.1:840-4537 GCF_900095275.1 Pseudomonas sp. UMAB-40 | reverse complement strand
CATCAGTCAGAATCCTCCATGAATGCCAATAACATTTGGCGACAACAAACATACATCTAGGGTTGCTTTGGGTTGGGAAATTGCACCCTACTTGACCACCCGTTTGCGTTGCATATGACCACCCATTTGCATTGGACCTGACCAGCTGTTTGCATGGGACTTGACCAGATGCTTTGAATGGATTCCTCAGAGCATGAGGATTTTGCTCTCGGCCATATTCAGATCACAGTTGGGTAATTGCACGAGGTTGCCCCCCATTTGCTTTCGACCTGACCAGTCATGTGCACCGTATTTGACCAGCAAGACTTGTGGAGACATGACCGGAAGAGAACGGCCAGAAGCTGTCATCGAGCACCTTGGAAATTTAGGACGCTTCAGGCTGTCACAAGCTCGTGATGGCAAAAGCGAAGTCAGTATCGGAACCGCAGATAACAGCATGACATCAGCGAAATCAGCTGCGATTCCGCTGGTGCAATTTAATTAAGGGCTGACAATGACCTTGATGTCCGAGCCCGAGATACTCTTGATGTATGAGTAGCTCGTTCCCAAGACGGCCAACTGTTCCTTCGACACCTTCTTCGCTGATATCGCGGGTTGGACGATCACAAATTTGAAGATCAGCTCATGGTCGTGGCATTTGTTGCGCAGTATCTCCAACTGCTGAGGCGTGCCCTTCAGGATTCTGTCGAAGTCCTTCAGCAGTGATTGCTGGTAACGATCCATCAGTCGGTTGAAGAACTTATCGTCCGTGTACAGCCATTTCACCGATCTCGACGCCTGACCGCATACTTCATAGACGTCGGCGACGCGGGCCCCGGGGGCGTCCGTCACGGGGCAGAATTTGCAATGGTAAAGGTCGACGTAAATGGCGTCCTTGTTTTCCCGAATTGCCACGAGATCAGCAATTTCGCCTTTGCCGTCATCGTTGAAGACTATGGAGTAGTCATCAGCGATCTTGTCAAAGGTGAAGCCTTGTACTGAGTCCTTACGTCGGTCTGCACGCATGGACTCTTGATGGATTTTCGTCGTTCCCCAATCCCAGGGTTCGAGCAAACCGGCAGGCAGTTTTACGTCCATGCTGTTGAGCGAGTACTGACGGTAGTTGCCTTGCACCATGGAACCGTCGACCTTGAGCAAAACAAGCGGCTCTGCATCCAGGTAGGAGTCCAGTGGCATTTCGTGGGGGTAAAGGATCTTCACACCTGGGCAGGAGGTCTTGTATCCGTCCTCCAACAACTTGATGGCGATGGTAGTGAGGCGACGTTCTTCGCCATCGTTACCCACGACAAGGACGGGGATCTCCAGCGTCCGCACTCCACTGTACTCAGGCTTACCAAGCTCGACGTCGAGAAGGTTGAAAGTCTCTCCCTGAAAATATAGCGAGATCCTTTGCTCGTTTTCGATCGCGATCGACAGAGGCCAGTCGGCGTAGAACAGGCCTTCTGGCCATCTGTCCTTGATTTGGTCAACACGCATGACATTTTTGAGTACGTCAGCAGGGTCGATGGTGTTGTCGTTGAGTTTGACCGACATGCGCTTGCACCACTCGACCCAGTAGTTGATTGGAGAGGAGTTCATCTCCCAAATCTTGCCCTTGTGCGAGCAGCCCACAGTGGTTCGTTCTCCATCCTCAAAACCGGTGGCGAAGATGTTGGACTTTGTCGCATTGCCTTTCTCGATGTCGCTAATCACCTGGTTGATATCGCGCCCCACGTGCATCGTGAATCGCAGGTCTTTCCGGGCGCGGGACAGGCCAACGTTCTGCAGCTTCATCAGCTTGATGTCGTGGAGCGCACGGAAGGTCGGCTCACCATTGATGCGACGAGGGTCTTTGGCTACCAGGTTGAGAAAGCGAGTTGCCTGGGTATCGTCACCTGAGGTGTGAATGAACAGGGTTTTCTGCGCCTTGTTATAGAAAGCAATGTACAGATTCCAATTGGTATCGACGATTTCTTCGGTTTGAGCCCACCCAACCATAGTCTCTCGCCGAGTCACGGCAATGACGGTATCGGCCTGATCATTGATCGAGATGTACTGCAGTGTTTCCCTGCGTCCATCCAGACCCTGCGCACGCTGTGGTGTCCAGTCTTTAGAGGAGACGTGATACGCCACGGCGCTGATTTTGGGGTTCGGGTTCAGCCCAAAAATCACTTGGGCATCGTCACCGTCAGCAAACTGCTCGTTGAAGTCAGCCCTCTCAATTTCCCGACCTACCTTTTGCTCGCTCACGTTGCGAATGACTGCACCCCAGTCAGCACTCTCCTTGTAGAGTTCTGCCATCTGGTGGTCGGTTTTCTGATTAGCGATGTTCGCCACGAACTTGGCATCACCAAGGGCGGCATCAACCCTCGTCAACCGACCAATGAACTGGAGCGTCACCGCGGGGCTTTGATGTTGATCATGAATTGCGGCGATTTTGAGCTCAGGCAGATCGAAGCCTTCCCCAAGCATGTCGACGCAGACGATGATCCGGTGCTTCTTCTCGACGATCTCCGCCATCACTCTGGCTTGGTTCGGCACCTTGCTGTGAATCAGGACTGGCGTTAGGTCGACGTGCTGCTTATAAATCTCAAACAGGTCTGTCGCCCGCTTGTGCGACTTGGCTCGCACCATCATCAAATGGTTGTACCCAGCCTTGAGGTCAGCCCGGAGCAGCTCAACAGCCTTGTCTGCGATGGCCTGGTCAGACAGCTTGAGGTTGTATTCTCGTACCGGATGGAACTCGATGCCTTTGAAATAGCCATCAAGCTGCGCATCCCGGAGCGGGTAGTTGTAGATGATCTTGCCGGCCAGAGCCAGACCATCCTCCCGGAATGGCGTCGCTGTGAACTGAATACAAGGTTTGCCGCTGAAGGCGGTTTTGATTCGGTTCCAACTCGCTGCCACCACATGGTGAGCCTCATCGATCATCAGGTGGCTGCACATGTTCACCAGCGCCCCCAAGGCAGCGTCTTCGAATAGCAGTAGGGCCTGGGGGGTGGCCACAATGATGTTGGCAGTAGCTAATTTTGCAACCTGCGCCTGAGACAGCTTCGAATCGATGGCTGCAACAATGGGGTTGCGCGCTATGTCCGATACCGCCCCCACGGTGCGGAGTGTCTTCATCTCCGTGCACTTGCCCACCAACTGTGTTCTGAGGGCATCCGAGGGAACCAGGATCAAGGTTCTGGCCATCCTCGCAGCGATGATTAGTGCGAGCATGGTGTCAGTCTTCCCTGTACCGGTCGGCATGACCACTGTGGCGGTCGAAGAAGGATCAACCACCAGGTGCCCCAAGGTGGCGTAAAGCGCAGCCAGTTGCGGCTTGCGCAGCCCGGGTGCGTTCGTCTTGGGATCGTCGATACTGAAATTGAAGAGATGGTTTTGCCAGCTCTGGTACACATCCAAATACGTTATGACTACATCGTCCATGGCGAATACCTAGAGGCAGAAAAACTTCTTGGGAAAAGATGGCGATATGGTAGCACGCCCCTATTTTTTCCATGACCTTAACCGCTTAGAGATACGGACAAAACGAGTCGAGCCCCACGCAGGATGGCCGAACTGTCGTGCCCGCTTTTGCCGAAAGCTGTCGTACGTGGGCGTCGGCTATCGGGCCATTAGCTGCCATTCGTGACAGACAGCAGTCGGCCAAATGAAGACGTTAAAAGTGCCTGGAAACCTAGGGCGAATCAAATCCACCATATTATTCATCCGC
>NZ_LT607598.1:361-810 GCF_900095275.1 Pseudomonas sp. UMAB-40 | reverse complement strand
CTATCTACATCAACTAAGTCTACAACACCATCAGCCACACTGGATGAGTCATTAGCACCCAGCTCGACTGCTTTTTCATCCATTAGCTCCATAAATTTTCTGCGAGCTGCTGATTGCGAACCACCATCAGAAAATACCTCTGCATCTGGAAACTCATCTTCAACTGACGCGATTAGGTAATCCGTGATGACTTGGTCATATGCATCGTAAAGCGATTGATGCTCTACAACTTCAAAGCATTTGACAAGCTGACTTAAAATCAGTAATTCGTCATAACTTGGGTCATTGGCAAAGGCTCCAGCCAAGAACGCTTCCACAGTCATTTTATCAACACTGCCACTGCGCAGCGCCCATAAAAGTACTCGTGCCGATGCCAAGAAGGATCGGCAACACTTCTCGCCACAAATAAAATTAATCGCTTTTAAAAGACTTTGGTCTGATAAGTTAAA
>NZ_LT607598.1:0-331 GCF_900095275.1 Pseudomonas sp. UMAB-40 | reverse complement strand
TCACTTCGGTCGCCACGCCAGCACTGATTATCTTGTTATCTTGCATATCCTTCAGCGTCTTCAATGAAGATTGTGTCTTCAGGCTACCAAAGCACTGCCGTAAAACAGGGGTGTTACTGGCATATCTGTTGAGTACGAAATCACCTAAAGACGGGTTAAATAACCGAACAAAAGGCTGATTTTCGCTTACTACTAATCTCGTGAGCATCGAACCAGATAGGTGACGGAGGTTTAGTAGAAAATCTTTTTTTCCAGTAAGACTGGCGGCTCCTGGATTCTCTAGATATCGCGCAAATGCCTCTGAAAGCTCAGGCTCAGTAATCACGCGCCC
>NZ_LT607597.1:0-5320 GCF_900095275.1 Pseudomonas sp. UMAB-40 | reverse complement strand
AGTTTGCTGATGGCACCTTCTGGACGTGGTCGGGCATGACCTCGACAGGGTTGAATCAAGCAGGAACTGCGGGTGAGGACACATTGCTTGGCTGGTCCGGCAACGACATCATCCACGGAGAAAATGGTAACGATACTCTGGACGGAGGTACCGGTGCCAACCAGCTGTACGGCGACGCGGGTAATGACATCATCAAAGTTGCCAGCGGCTCTGCAGGCAATACCTTGGTCGGTGGCGCAGGTAACGACACCTTAACCGGCGGATACGGCGCCGACACCTACGTTTTTAACCGGGGTGATGGTCATGACACGATCAATGAATACGATCCAGGGGGCAGCGCAACTGACACGCTTGCGTTCGGTACGGACATTAGCCCACAAGATCTGTGGTTCCGACGTAACGGTTTTGACTTAGAGGTTAGTGTCATTGGTGGGGATGAGAAGGTCACTATTGGCAGTTGGTATCAATCCAGTGCCTATCATGTCGATGCGATCAAGACGGCCAATGGAGGGACGCTTTTGGACAGTCAGGTTCAGAACTTGGTAGACACCATGGCTTCTTTTGGAGTGGCAGCCGGGGCTGAGACAACCCTCACCAGCGACCAGCGAACACAGCTCGATTCTGTGCTTGCTGCTAACTGGAAATAGCGATCCATCAAATACGAAAGAAACATAAGAAGATGCTTCCGCGCAAACAAACATTGCGAGGGGAGCATCTGTACCCACCCGATGATTCTGAAGCAGAGAGGGATAATGATTACAAAGGACGATCCGCGTTTGAGCAGACCTATGACCCCAGCGCAATATGCAGCCAACTGGGCAGTTGAAGCGTCCAGTTTCGCTAAGCATGGCGATTACGCATGGATGGCCAGTTTCCTGCCTAAGCGTCAGCCTGTACTTGAGATCGGTTGTGGTTCCGGTGCAAGTACTTTGGCGCTTATCCAAGCCGGCCATCCAGTCGTTTCTGTCGAGCAAAACGAGCACATGGCTGAAGCTGCATATGATTTGCTTCTCAGTCAGGGCATCTCAGTAAAACGACATACCCTCGATGATCTGACACCGGAAGGACTGGCAACGGAACACCAAGCGCACATCGTTCTGGGAGATGTGTTTGATGTCGGGATTTCAAGTCGCTTGCCCGCGGATTACTTCAACGCTATGACTTGTTGGCTGATCGGTTCGACCCCTGCATTTGTCAACGCAACGTTGGCCGAGCATGCAGGCGAACCAGAAAATTGGGACCCGGCAGATTACAGATGGTTGATCCATCAGCGTTGTGTCGCTCTTTCAAAGGAGATTTTGAAAGCGAAATCTTCCCTGCATTTTGTCGATCGAGCGGGTATCTCTTCTTGGGCATCCAAGGATCAGTATCGACAAGGATGGGCTGAGGGCTATAACGAGAAGCTGAAACTAGGCGGTTTGCTTGTCACCAAGGACATAATGTTTCGCAAGTTTAGTGTGGCTCTTGGTACCTCACAGATTCAATATGGAAAATCGATACAAAATGCTGAACAAGGAGTAGGGGTGTTCAGTGCGGTGAATATTTCTGTGAACTGATGAGGGGCGTCTTTAGCAGATGGGTACACGGTAGCGATTTGACTTCTTGTCTCTCCATCTGCTTTGGAGGCCTTTGGATTGGAGAACTCAAGATTTTACTTCCTCTACAAGTGTGTTCCACGATCCTTTTTGAATCAGCGCGTTGTACGTTCTACCGGCCTGAAGTGTCCATTCGGCAATCCCACTCAAGTGGCGCATTTCGCTTGATGACCCCCTTAGAAAATTGACCGCAGAGCGACTTGTTTTCCGCGCAAATCCTTTCCACCTAGCCACTCAACATTCCGCTTGTCGCAACCCCTGCATGAAAAATTGACTGGTAAGCCACTTAGACGTTAACTGTACAAAAATACAGTACTTGTAGAAGGCTGCGCCATGAGCTTTACCGTCCTAGGTCCACTCACTGAGGGAGGCATCAAGCTTCCCCACTGCTCCTTTCGGGTACCCGCTGGCTTTCCTTCGCCCGCTGCTGACCACATAGAACAGCACATTTCCCTGGACGAAATCCTGAACATCCGGGCACCACACGTGTACCTGATCTCCATCGCGGGTGACAGCATGCAAGGTGTTGGAATCTTCGACGGTGATCTAGCCATCGTCGATCGCGCATTGGAGGCTGGCCACAACGACATCGTGGTGGCATTGCTGAACAACGAACCCATGTGCAAGCGCCTTTGCAAGCGCGGTACTCAGATGATCTTGCTTTCAGAGAACCCAAAATACCCACCACGATACGTTCTCGAAGGCGACGAGCTTTCCATCTGGGGTGTGATCACCAGCAGCGTGCGCAGCCATGTCTAAAAAGCTGGTGCCGGTGTTTGCGCTGATCGATTGCAACAGCTTCTACGCCAGTTGCGAGCGAGTGTTCCGACCTGATTTAGCGCGTGTGCCCATCGTAGTGCTGAGCAACAACGACGGCTGTGTGATCGCACGCAGTTACGATGCCAAACCCTTCGTGAAAATGGGGGAGCCGTACTTCCAGATCAAGCACAAACTCAAGCAACACGGCATCGTTCCTTTCTCCTCAAACTATGCGCTGTATGGAGACATGAGTGAGCGAGTGATGACGTTAATCGAATCGATGGTGCCGGCGGTGGAGGTCTACAGCATCGACGAGGCGTTTGCTGATTTAACGGGCATCTCCGACCTGGACGCACTCGGGCGGCGGATTCGTAGTCAGGTGTTGCGTTGCACAGGCATACCCGTCGGCGTAGGAATCGCACATACGAAGACGCTGGCCAAGCTCGCGAACCACACCGCAAAACGCCTTCAAGCTGAAACGGGTGGTGTGGTCGATATCTGTGACCCCTTCAAGCGCGATTGGGTGCTGCGCAACACGGATGTATCTGAGGTGTGGGGTGTCGGTCGCCGCATGAAAATGCACCTGGACGCACTGGGCGTTAAAACCGCCATGGACTTGGCCAAGGCTGATCCGCGGATGCTGCGCACGAAATTCAGTGTTGTCATCGAGAAGACCGCCAGGGAGTTGGCTGGAACGCCTTGCCTTGAATTGGATGAGCCTGATCCACCGAAGCAGGAAATCTGCTGCAGCCGTATGTTCGGGAAGCGCCTCACCGAGTTGGCGCCGATCAAGGAGGCGGTGGCGACCTACATGATGCGCGCGTCGGAGAAGCTTCGAGCCCAAGGCTCGGTGTGCAAGAAAATCCGCGTCAGCATCCGAACGGGCATGTTCAATCCCGACGAAGCCAAGTTCGCCAATGGGGTAGTGGTGGACCTGCCTTATCCCACCGACGATGTGAGGCTGCTGACCAAGGCAGCCGTGGATGCGCTTGAGCGTGTGTACCGGCCAGGTTTCAAGTACAGCAAAGCCGAGGTCATGCTCCTCAACCTTTGCCAACCGGGCGAGTACACGGATGATTTGTTCGCCGTCTCACAGCCATCAGAGGCGACTAAGGTCATGGCCGTGTTGGACAAGATTAATGGGCGGTGGGGAAGGGGAACGCTACGTGCGGCGAGCGTGCCGAGTAATCCTGATTGGGCGATGCGACGGGAGATGATGAGTCAGAGCTTTACCACGAGGATTGATCAGCTTTGGACGGTTCAGTGCAGATGAGATATATAGGGCCCACGTCAACAAAGCTATCCACAAAATGAGTGGGTATATCTGTGGATAATGTCCTGAGAAGCGCAGAGCGTAGAGCCTGTCACTTGTTGGTCATTAACTGATCATGCTGGGGCGTTCCGCCGGAAGATTCTGCGTGTTTTTAGTGGCGATGGGCATGCTCGAGAGGTGTTGCAATTTCAGGCGCTTCAGCATCGGTCGGGAGTGCCGATAGGATGAGAGTAGGAAGGCTGCTGCTCTGACACTCTTAAACCCGGATCAAGGATCGACTGCATATGCAGGCTATTTCCCAACAGAACCAAGCTATAACCCCGTCCGAATCTGAAAGTAAGCCACCGAGCCATATAGCGACTGTTAGGGCGCTCTGTGCGCTGGCATTCGTAGCGTTTATTCTGGTAGCAGTTTCTGGCTTCGCGGTCCGGTCGAGTACGCCGCACCCCACAATATTTATCCTCTCAGCCACAGTCTCGATTCTTATCAGCTTCTACATTCTGATGAGCCTTATCGAGATCAAGCTCACGCAGAAGCTGATGCACCTGAAATCGAGCTTGCTGATTTGGGCTGTGTTTTTAGGTGGGCTAAGCGTTTTCGCCAAAATCGACGCTCAAGCGGAAGTCAATCAGATTTTTCACGTTGACCCGTCTCTGCTACCGATGACATTGGCTGCAGCGACATTCATGCATGCTTTGGCAAAGCTCGAACTGATGTTCTACCTGATTTTTTTAGCGTCTTTTTTTCTATTCGCCCTGTACTCCAAGGCGCGTCGAAAAGGGCAACGAACCGCCGGTTATGCGGTTTGCCATTTATCAAACTGTTTGGTATTCCTAATTACTGCCATAGTAGTTACACAAGTGATGGCATCAGCTGAGCGTCGCGGTGAGGTGCTCTATAGATTTGCCCACGCAGCTGACTTCAATAGTTTTTCACCGTGCACCAACGTCCGACCTGACGAGTTTGACGTGCTATATCTCGACAGCAGCAGAAACAAAATACTGATCGCTCCTAAAATCACCACCAGTGAAGATATTGAGCCTGAGAAGTACCCGTTGCTGAAATACGTTCAGGTACCGCGGGAATTCAGAACGTTGGAGTGTGAGTACAAAAATCTCGGTGAGATATAAATTCGAAGAAGTGAGTCGCCGGTTGCTTCGCCGACTTGGACAGCTTTTCTCCACTGTGAGCGCCCGCAAGGGCGCCAAGTTCTTCATCGAGGTTGAGCGCCCCCACCCAAGCGAGTGGATCTCGCTAGGTTGACAGTCTTGCCATGAAATTCTCGATCCAGGTACGGACCATTTCTGAGTAGGGTGCCTCGGGTTTGGCCATCTCTCCCATCTCCAACAATGTGCGGTCCTGCATCAGCGCAAGGCGCTTGAGAACATTGTGTAGCGTTGGGCCGGGCAAAGTTGCTAGTGGTAAGTTAGTCAATTCACCGATGATTTCTTGCAGGTCGACGACCAGCTCTCCGAGGAACTCCAGGCGGCGAAGTAATCGAGTTCGATCTTGAACCAGGCCGAGTCGGTTCAGTCCATAAACCTGGATTGAAACGGCGCCTCGCTCACTCGTCTCTCCTGGCGCTTTGCCAGGGAGAACGAGACTTAAAAGGGAGTCACTGTCGATATGGAAACGCAGATGTTTGAATCGCCCCTAGTTTCGTAGACACCTCCAAGCCTTAAAATGAGGCCCA
>NZ_LT607596.1:0-5888 GCF_900095275.1 Pseudomonas sp. UMAB-40 | reverse complement strand
AACGGCAGCACCGTCAGCACCACCATCACCGGGACCACCGGCGGCAATTTCGAGCAGCTGACTCCGAGCACCGAGCCGGCGCTGACCACCATTACCGACTCGAAGGACGACACCGGCCTGAGCCTGTCGGCGTCCACCGAAGTGGCCGAAGGTGGTCAGATTCTGTACACCGCGACCCTGACCAATCCGGCTGGCACGCCAGTCACCGTCACCCTTTCGAACGGCGCGGTGATCACCATCGCGGCCGGCGCGACCAGCGGCTCCGTCTCCGTCAAAGCGCCTGCCGATGACGTCTACAAAGACGCCGGCAAAGTCGAAGCGACCATCCAGGACGCCAGCGGCGGCAACTTCGAGAACCTGGTACCGAGCACTGTTGCGGCAGTGACTGACGTGACCGACACCCTCGATACCTCGACCGTCAGCTTGACCGCGACGTCCACTGTGGCTGAAGGCGGCACTGTGGTTTACACCGCGTCCGTCACTGCGCCAGTGACCGGCTCGCCAGTTGTGGTGACCTTGTCCAACGGCCAGACCATCACCATTCCGGTTGGCGCAAGTTCGGGTAGCGTGAATTTTGTTGCACCAAACGATGCCCTCGCGGGCGGCAGCTCCTTGAGCGTCAAAATCGACGACGCCAAGGGCGGCAATTACGAGAAGCTGGATGTCGACGGTAAATCGGCGGACACCTCGGTCACCGATTCGGCTGACACCACAACGCTTAGCCTCACAGCAACCGATTCGGTCGCTGAAGGCGGCTCGATCGTCTACACCGCGAACCTGACCAATGCCGCCGGCACGCCAGTGACCGTCACCCTGAGCAACGGCGCCGTGATCACCATCGCTGCCGGTGCCACCAGTGGTTCCGTGACCGTCAAGGCACCGGCCGATGACGTCTACAAAGACGCCGGCAAAATCGAAGCGACCATTAAGGACGCGACTGGCGGCACCTTCGAAAACCTGGTCAAAGACCCGGCGGCTGCGATTACCGATGTGACCGACACCGTCGACACGTCGACGGTCAGCCTGACTGCGACTTCGTCCGTGGCAGAAGGCGGCACCGTGGTTTACACCGCGTCCGTCACTGCGCCAGTGACCGGCTCGCCAGTCGTCGTAACCCTTTCGAACGGCCAGACCATCACCATTCCAGTCGGTTCGAGCAGCGCCAGCGTGAACTTCGTTGCGCCGAACGATGCCCTCGCGGGCGGTGGTTCGCTGAGCGTCAAAATCGACGACGCCAAGGGCGGCAACTACGAGAAACTGGATGTCGACGGCAAGTCGGCCGACACCTCGGTCACCGACTCGGCCGACAACACCACGCTTAGCCTGACAGCAACCGATTCGGTCGCTGAAGGCGGCTCGATCGTCTACACCGCGAACCTGACCAATGCCGCCGGCACGCCAGTGACCGTCACCCTGAGCAACGGCGCCGTGATCACCATCGCTGCGGGTGCGACTACCGGTTCCGTGACCGTCAAGGCACCGGCTGACGACGTCTACAAAGACGCCGGCAAGGTCGAAGCAACCATCAAGGACGCCACTGGCGGCAACTTCGAAAACCTGGTCAAAGACCCAGCGGCAGCGGTAACTGATGTCACCGACACCATCAACACCTCGACCGTCAGCCTGACCGCGACTTCCTCTGTCGCCGAAGGCGGCACCGTGGTTTACACCGCATCCGTGACCGCGCCAGTTACGGGTTCGCCAGTCGTCGTAACCCTTTCGAATGGCCAGACCATCACCATCCCGGTCGGATCGAGCAGTGCCAGCGTGAACTTCGTTGCACCGAACGATGCCCTGGCGGGCGGCGGCTCCTTGAGCGTCAAAATCGACGACGCCAAGGGCGGCAACTACGAGAAACTGGATGTCGACGGCAAGTCGGCCGACACCTCGGTAACTGATTCTGCGGACGCTACGACTCTGAGCCTCAGCGCGACGGATTCCGTGGCCGAAGGCGGCTCGATCGTCTACACCGCTAACCTGACCCACGCGGCCGGCACGCCGGTCACCGTCACCCTGAGCAACGGCGCCGTAATCACCATCGCCGCCGGTGCCACCAGCGGCTCCGTGACCGTCAAGGCGCCAGCCGATGACGTCTACAAAGACGCTGGCAAAGTCGAAGCAACTATCAAGGACGCCACTGGCGGCAACTTCGAAAACCTGGTCAAGGACCCGGCCGCAGCGGTGACCAGCGTCACCGACACCCTCGACACCTCGACCGTCACGCTGACCGCCACAAGCACCGTGGCTGAAGGCGGCACCGTGGTTTACACCGCCTCGGTCGGCGCACCTGTCACCGGCTCGCCTGTGGTCGTGACGCTGGCCAACGGTCAGAGCATCACCATTGCAGTCGGCGCCAGCAGTGGCACCGTCAACGCCGTGGTCTCGAACGATGTGCTGAGCGGCCACGCGCCGGTGAGTAATTCGATCACCAACGTCAGCGGTGGCAACTACGAAAATCTCGTCGCCGATAAAACCCCGGTCAGCACCAGCGTGACCGACACCGTCGACACCACCACCCTGTCGCTGACTGCCACCGGCAACGTCAACGAGGGCGGCTCGATCGTTTACACCGCGACCCTGACCAACCCGGCCGGCACTCCGGTCACCGTGACCCTGAGCAACGGTGCCGTGATCACCATTGCGGCCGGCAAAACCACTGGCACCGTGACCGTCGACGCGCCGAAAGACGACGTCTACAAAGACGCCGGCAAACTGGAAGTCACCATCAAGGACGCCGCTGGCGGCAATTTTGAGAACCTGGTCACCAGCCCGAATCCGGCCGTGACCAACGTCGCCGACACCACAAACACCACACAATTGACCCTCAGCGCAGACAAGTCTGTGCTCGAAGGTTCGCACATCACCTACACCGCGACCCTGACCAACGCCGCGCAAACCCCGGTGACCGTCAAGCTGAGCAACGGCGAGACCATCACCATCGCAGCCGGCAAGACCAGCGGTTCGGTCACCGTCGCAGCGCCAAGCGACGACGTCTACAAGGATGCCGGCAAGCTAACCGTCAAGATGACGGACGCCAGCGGTGGCAACTTCGAAAAACTCGACATCAGCAAGACGTCCGTGAGCACCACCGTCAAAGACACGGTGGACACGACGTCCCTGTCCCTGTCGGCCAGCCACACCGTGAGCGAAGGTGGCCAGATCACCTACACCGCCACCCTGAGCAACCCGACGGACACGGCGATGACCGTGAAGTTGAGCAACGGCGCAGTCATCAACATCGCCGCCGGCGCCACCACCGGTTCGGTGAACTTCGCTGCACCGGCCAACACGCCGTACATCGACGGCGGCAAAATCCAGACAACGATTGCCAGCCACAACGGCGGCAACTTCGAAAAAGTCGTCACCAACTCTTCCCCGGCGGTCACCACCGTCACCGATTCGACCGACACCACTGGCCTGAGCCTGAGCGCCACCGGTTCGGTCGCCGAGGGTGGTTCGATCGTCTACACCGCGACCCTGACCAATGCCGCTGGCACTGCAATGACCGTGACGTTGAGCAACGGCGCGGTCATCAACATCGCCAAGGGCGCCACCACCGGTTCGGTGAACTTCGCCGCCCCCAAGGATGACGTCTACAAAGACGCCGGCAAAGTCGACGCCAGCATCACCAAGACTACCGGTGGCAACTTCGAAAACCTGGTGGCCGACAAAACGCCAGCGGTCACCGACGTTACCGACACCATCAACAACAGCACTGTCTCCCTGACCGCCACGGCCAGCACGGTCGAAGGCGGCACCGTGGTTTATACCGCGTCGGTCAATGCGCCAGTGACTGGTTCGCCGGTGGTGGTTGAGTTGTCCAACGGCCAGTTCATCACCATCCCGGTCGGCGCCAGTTCGGGTAGCGTGAATTTTGTTGCACCGAACGACGCCTTGGCGGGCGGCGGTTCGCTGAGCGTTAAAATCGACGGCACCACCGGCGGCAACTACGAAAACCTGGTGGCGAACCAAACCCCGGCGGTCACTTCGATAACCGATGTCAAAGACACCACCACCCTGAGCCTGAGCGCTTCGGATTCGGTGGCTGAAGGCGGCTCGATCGTCTACACCGCAACGCTGACCAACGCTGCCGGCACGCCGGTCACCGTGAACCTGTCGAACGGCGCCGTGATCACCATCGCGGCCGGCGCGACGGTCGGCTCCGTGACCGTCAAGGCGCCAGCCGATGACGTCTACAAAGATGCCGGTAAAGTTGAAGCGACCATCAAGGACGCTTCTGGCGGAAATTTCGAAAACCTGGTTTCCAGCCCGGCGGCTGCGGTCACCAATGTGACTGACACCGTCGATACATCGACCGTCAGCTTGACGGCCAACAGCAGCGTGGCCGAAGGCGGTACCGTGGTTTACACCGCGTCCGTTACCGCTCCGGTGACCGGCTCGCCGGTGGTTGTGACCTTGTCCAACGGCCAAACCATCACCATTCCGGTTGGCGCCAGCAGCGCCAGCGTGAACTTCATTGCGCCGAACGACGCCTTGGCGGGCGGTGGTTCGCTGAGCGTCAAAATCGATGACGCGAAGGGCGGCAACTACGAGAAGCTGGACGTCGACGGCAAGCCGGCAGACACCTCGATTACTGATTCCGCAGACACCACCACCGTCAGCCTGAGCGCTACCGACTCGGTTGCGGAAGGTGGCTCGATTGTCTACACCGCGACGTTGACCAATGCTGCCGGCACCCCGGTCACTGTGAACCTGTCGAACGGTGCCGTGATTACCATCGCGACCGGTGCGACTGTCGGCTCCGTGACGGTCAAGGCGCCTGCCGATGACGTCTACAAAGACGCCGGAAAAGTCGAAGCGACCATCAAGGATGCCAGCGGCGGCAACTTTGAAAACCTGGTCACCAGCCCGGCAGCAGCAGTTACTGAAGTGACTGACACGATCAATACGTCGACAGTCAGTCTGACGGCAACTTCCTCTGTCGCCGAAGGCGGCAACGTGGTCTACACCGCTTCCGTCACCGCGCCAGTCACCGGTTCGCCCGTCGTCGTAACCTTGTCCAATGGCGAAAAAATCACCATTGCCGTCGGCGAAAGCAACGCCTCGATCACCGTCAAAGCACCGAACGATGCTGTGGTCGGCCACGAGCCGCTGACCAACGCCATCAAGGAAGTCACGGGTGGCAATTACGAGAACCTGGTCGCCGACAAGACCCCGACCTCGACCGCCATCAGTGACACCCTGGACACCACCAAAGTGACCATGACCGCCAGCGACTACGTGGTCGAGGGCGGCACCATCACGTACACCGTCAACCTCAGCAATGCCGCCGGCACGGACATGACGGTCAAACTGAGCAACGGCGAGAGCGTCGTGATCAAGGCCGGCGACAAGTCGGGCTTCATCACCGTCCCGGCGCCGAGCGATGACGTCTACAAGGACGGCAGCAAAATCACCGTCGGCATCGCCAGCACTGACGGCGGCAACTTCGAAAAACTCGACGTCAGCAAGACCACGCACACCACCACCGTCAACGACACCGTGGATACCACCACGCTCAAGCTCAGTGCCGATGTGAGCACCGTCGGCGAAGGTGGTCAGATCACCTACACCGCCACGTTGAGCCATCCTGCCGACACGGCCATGACCGTGACCCTGAACAACGGTCTGGTGATCAACATCAAGGCCGGCGAGTCCAGCGGTTCGGCGCCGTACACCGTGCCGAATGACGTCTACACCGGCGCCACGCCGGTCCGGGCGGCGATTGCAGACAGCACGGGCGGCAACTTCGAAAAACTCGATACCGACCGCTCGGCCGTCGTCACCAAAGTGACCGACAGCGCGGACGCCACGACGTTGAGCTTGAGTGCTACTGATTCGGTGGCTGAAGGTGGCTCGATTGTTTACACGGCGAACCTGACACACGC
>NZ_LT607595.1:0-6828 GCF_900095275.1 Pseudomonas sp. UMAB-40 | reverse complement strand
TCATAGCGCCCGATTGAAGTGTCCAAAATCATTAGGCCAGTTCAGCTTGCCCGCGATGGCGATCTGGCAAGCGACTATGTTTAAAGATCTGCCAAAACATCAGAACCTTCCCACGAAATTTTCAGGTTGTCTGTCGGAAGCTCGATCTCTAGGCTTTTGGGTGTCGCTGCAAAAAGCAGCGACCGGGTTTCGCAGCCCGGTTAAACTTCAGACGCACAGCGTCCACCATCCGAAAGCGGGCGTTTTTTTATGCCTGTGTTATGGCGGCTGTGCGCGGGAGATCTTCGGGTCTGCCGGGTTCCTGAAGTCCCGGTCTGCGAACCTGCGTACAGCTGCCACCTTATGTTCGTTTCGCAGCGAACGGTGACAGCTCCACTACTTCAGGAGTTACACGATGATTAAAGACAGCCCAAATCCTCCATACACGGAAGCAGAACTGGAAAAAGAAACCGACCCGGTTTCCCCTTACGCCTTTCTCGATTCCAAAAAACTCCACGACGCGGCAATTCGCGCTCTTGATCACTATTTGGCGCCACCACCCGAAAAAAAGGCTAAAGCTGACCGTCGTCCCAGCTCGGTTTTCGTCATCGCCCCCAACGTTGATTCCGAAACCCTTTTGGCTCACGCCTGCGAAACCCTCGCTTCGGCAAATGTGATGGCCAGTGAGTTAGCCTTCGGTTTGAACGGACCGACATGCAATCTTATGTTGGCGGTTCAACAGATGATTTCGCTGGCGGAGTTATCGGTAAATCGCGTTCTGGATCAGGTTGATCCGCACCAGTAGCGCAAACGGAAAAAGCCCACTGACCTGTAAAGACCAGTGGGCTTTTTTGCGAGTTTCAATTGCCTGGAATTAAAGCGTACCAAACACTTTCTTCGCCAGACTCGTCGCCGCAGCCGCCGGATTCTGGCGAATGGTTTCTTCCTGTTTGCCGATCATCTCGAACAAGCCGTTCAGCGCCTGCTCGGTCACGTAGCTTTCGATGTTGGCGTTCTTGGTATCCAGCACGCCCATGGTCGCTGCCTGGCCAGCGAAGGTGTTGTATTGCTTGGCCAGGCCGACCTGGTCGGTGGCTTGCTTGACGATCGGCAGGAACTTCAGGCGAATCTGTTCGCGGCTGGTTTTGCTCAGGTACTGGGTTGCCGAGTCGTTACCGCCGCTGAGAATCCCTTTGGCGTCTTCGACGCTCATCTTCTTCACGGCATCGACCAGGATCGGCTGGGCCTGGGTCACGGCGGTTTCGGCCGCTTTGTTCATGCTGGTTTCCAGCTCAGTGACCTGATCACCCATACCGAACTGTTTCATTTTGCTGGCGACTTTGCCCAGTTTGCCCGGCAGTTCGATTTTCACGTCCGGGTTGTTGCTGAAGCCGCCCGGCGTGCCGAGTTGTTTGACGGCCAGTTGCGCGCCTTGGGTCAGGGCATCCTTGAGGCCACCGGTAGCATCTTTTTGCGAAAGGTCATTGAGCGACAGCGCCAGTGCGCTGGCGGAGATCATCAAGCCTGCGCAGAGGCCGGCGAAACGAAGGGTAGGGCGAAACATGGCAGCTTCCTTGTACGAAAGAGGAGTTTAGCGAACGGCGTCGACGCGGATTTTTAGTGGCTGCGGATCGCTGCCATCAAGTTGTACGGCGTGGTGTTCGGTGGTGATGAACATCAGCTTGCCGTCGACTTCGATGCGCGCACTGACGGAATAGCGATGGCCGGGTTTGACCTGGGCCGGATCGTAACTCAGATGAAACGGCAGCGGCACCTGGCCTTTGACCGGGCCTTTCTGTTCGACGAGGATAACGGCGGGGGCATCCGCGAGGGACACGTCCTGCAGGCTGACGCTCAAGGTGGCGCTTGGCGGCAGGGCGATGCGTTGCAGGTAGAAGACTTCGCCATCGAGGCTGGTTTTCGCGGCAGGTTGCAGGGTTTGGCAGGCACTGAGCAAAGCAGCCAGTCCCAGAAACGAATGTTTTTTCATGAATTGAATCCTTGTCCCTGGCGCCCGAAGAAGACCGGCGCCAACGACAATTTAACGGATTTTTTCTAGCGCAGGACTTAGAAGTTACTGTCTGGTTTTGTACGAACGTTGCGGACAATAACGTCCTCGGGGCGCAGGTGGTCGACGCCCAACTGCACGGTGTGATCTTTGGTGGTCGCGAAGATCACTTGATCGGTGGTTTCGATCCGTGCACGGATTGCATAGCGGTGGTCAGGCAGGACATCGGCCATCTTGTACCGCAAGGTAAAGTCCAAACCCGTTGTTTCTGCGCAAGGAATAACTTGCCGGGCGAGTTCTTTGGCGGGGGCCTCTGCTGAAGTGACATCCAACAAACTCACGTGAAGTGTCGAGTGGGTCGGTAGCTCAACTCTCAGCAGATAGTGCACGATGCCGCTGATGCTCTTTTCGTATTCGTTGCTCACTTTGATTTCCTTATCAAATGCATCGTCGGAAATGACGAGTCGTCAGCATATCGTCGAGAGCAACAAACGCTATGTAGGATGTTTCCTTACTTGTAGAGCGAATAGGCAGCGAGATAACGAAACGATAAAGATAAATAGGTTGAACGCCTCTCAAACCTTGCCAAAGGGTTTCAATACAACCGATCCCGGAGACACCGCTATTGAATTCCGGTATTCGTTTTCAGTGGCGGTCAGGGTATAGCGCTTACCGGGAACAACAGTGGCTGGGTCGTATTCCAGATAAAACGCCTCCGCCATTTTTTCGCTGACATGTATTTGGGTGACGAGTGCGTGAGTGTCGTCATGTTCGTGGGCGGCAACGGTGACGGCATGTTCGGGGGCGACCGCCCGAGGCGCTTGCGCCTGGATGTAGAGACGGCCAATGGGGCTCAGATGCAGGGTCTGTCGGTGCGGCGCTCGATGGACAATCACGACGTAGTCCAGATCAATCAGCAAAGGAATTCCGTTATGGGTCATGTTGATCGTCACGAGGTATTTGACGCTGACATCGGAGTAGTGGTGTGCAAACGAAAAGTTCCAGCGTCCGCTGCGCAGCATCGGTTCTCGGAGTTGCGCTACGTTGAGGGGGACAGAAGTGTTGGCCGTTTGAACGCTTATATAAGTTTCACCTTCGCCATCGCTGGGGGGCAGGAAGTCTTCAGGCAAACTAAACGTCAGGGTGATGTAGGAGGTGGTGTTATCTGATGGGCTCATCGCGATATCCGTATCGGGATTAAATGGGCCTCTATTTATCCATAATTGACAGATTATAAGAACATCCTTGTTCCTATAGTCATTGTCAGGAAGTTACCGCCGACTCCAACTAAGCCTGGTCCGCTGCATCTTCACTTCGATGCAACGCCACCTGACGGATCGATAAACGAATCTCCGCCGGCAACACCCGTTTGGCCGCGCCTTCTGCCAGTTCGCCCAGCAGTTCGTGATAACTCAGCTTGCCGGCTTCGTCGCGCTTGAGCACGTCGAGATCCAGCAGGGTCTGGATGAAGTGGCGGAACAAGCTCTTGTCGAAGAACTCCGGGGCATTCAGCCCGTGCAGGATCGACAGGCGCTGGGCCATGACGGTGCACAGGTCTTCCAGTTCTTCGGCGCTGATGCTGTTCTGGCCGCTGTTGAGCAGCAGGGACACAGTCATGTAGAAGCGTTGCAGTGTCTGGGCGATGCTCTTCGACAACAACGTCAGCAACACAAAGTGCCGCGAGCTTGGCGCCGGGCGCAGGTAGACATCGTTCTCGAAACGCAGCAGACCTTGCTCGACGAACGCTTCGAGCCATTGATCGATCACGCCATCCAGTTCGTCCAGCGTCCAGCGAATGAACAGCTCTGATTGCAGGTACGGATACAGCGCCCGGGTGTAGCGCAGGATCTGTTCGCGGCTCATGCGCGAGGCGCTCTGGAAGAAACTCGCGAGCAAGGCGGGCAGGGCGAAGATGTGCAGCACGTTGTTGCGGTAGTAGGTCATGAGGACGGCGTTCTGCTCGTCCAGATACAGAATCTTGCCCAAGGCATCGCTTTGCTCGGACAACAGGTCCATGTCCTTCACATGCTCGATCAACGCCCGGCCGTCACCGTCCGGCAGCGTGGTATGCGGCGAGTACGGGACCTTGCGCAACAGCGCCAGATACAAATCAAGCACGCGCGCCATGGCGCGATCATCCAGCGCCAGGCGGGTGGTGGACAGCAGCGCCAGGGCCACCAGATTCACCGGGTTGATCGCCGCCGCTTCGTTCAGGTGCTGCGCGACTTTCTCGCCGAGACGGTTTGTGGTTTCGTTGAGCCAGGCCGGTTTGAACTGCGGGCCGAGTTCCTGTTTGCGCCAGTCTGGCTGTTCGCTGTCGAGGAATTCCGCGAGTTTGATCGGTTCGCCGAAGTTCACCGCCACCTGGCCGAAACGCTGCTTGAGCGCGCCGATGACTTTGAAGATGTCGAAGATCGATTCTTTCTTCTTGCTCGCACCACGCAGTTCGCCGAGGTAGGTCCGGCCTTCCAGCACCCGCTCATAACCGATATACACCGGGATGAAGACGATGGGCATGCGCGATGAACGCAGGAAGCTGCGCAGGGTGATCGCGAGCATCCCGGTTTTCGGTTGCAGCATGCGCCCGGTGCGCGAGCGGCCGCCCTCGACGAAGTACTCGACCGGGAAACCTTTGGTGAACAGGGTGTGCAGGTATTCGTTGAACACCGAGGTGTACAGCGGGTTGCCCTTGAAAGTGCGGCGCATGAAGAACGCGCCGCCACGACGCAGCAAGCTACCGATCACCGGCATGTTGAGGTTGATCCCGGCGGCGATGTGCGGCGGGGTCAGGCCGTTACGGAACAGCAAGTAGGACAGCAGCAGGTAGTCGATGTGGCTACGGTGGCACGGCACGTAAATCACTTCGTGACCCTGGGCGGCCTTCTGCACACCTTCGATGTGGTTCACCTTGATCCCGTCGTAGATCTTGTTCCAGAACCAGCTCAGCACCACTTCCAGAAAACGGATCGCCGTGTAGGTGTAGTCCGAGGCGATCTCGTTGCCATAGCGCAGGGCCTGGGCCTTGGCTTTCTCCGGGGAGATGTTCTCGCGCTCGGCTTCGTCGAGGATCGCTTGCTTGACCAGCGGCTGGTTGAGCAAGCCCTTGACCAGGTTGCGGCGGTGGGAAATGTCCGGGCCGATCACTGCGGCTTTCAGGTTGCGGAAGTGCACCCGCAGGATCCGCTGGGCCATGCGCACCGTGCGCTCGTGGCCTTTGTTGTGGTCGATCAGCTCGCGCAAATGAATCGGCGCCGAGAACTGCACGCGGGTTTTGCGCCCCAGCACAATGATGCTCAGCAATCGACGCAGGCGTCCGGTCACGGCCCAACTGTCAGCGAAGAGCAATTTCCACGGGCTCGATTCACTATCGGGCGATTGGCCCCAAAACACGCTGACCGGAATGATCTGCGCGTCTTCGGCGGCGTTCTGGCTCAGGGCGCTGACCAGGCGGGTCAGGGCGGGCGGCGCACCACGTTTGTCCTGACGGCCGAGCCAGTCGGGCTCCGGCGTCAGGTAGAAAAATGCAGCGGGTTCCACCAGGTTACCCACCGACACAGGCAGCACCGGACGGGGCAGGCCAGCCTTGCTGCATTCGGTGTCGACCACGGCAAGGTCGGTCAGCGAAGGGTTTTGCAGGACGTAGAACACCGGGCGACTGCGGTCGAGGTTGAGGGTGAACGACGACTGGTTGATCGTCTCCGAGCGAACCCAGAGATAGAGCAGTCGGCGCAGGGTGCCAAACACAAGACGGCGGAACGGGGAACGGGTCATACGGCTTCTGCGTGAGTGAGTAAAACCAAGCAATTGCTCGGGCGGCCGATAGTGTGCCGTATTCGTCGAAAATCGGCAAAAAAGCGGCTAAGTAAAGTTGAGTTGAGAGTTTTGGTGCCTGTCATATACTCGGCGCCTCAACAATAAAAAGAAGGGGGTATCGATTCATGGCTACGCGCGAAACCGGCAATGTGAAGTGGTTCAACGACGCCAAGGGCTACGGCTTCATTCAGCGCGAGGACGGGGTGGACGTGTTCGTGCATTACCGCGCGATCCGCGGCGAAGGTCACCGTTCGCTGGCTGAAGGTCAGCAGGTGGAATACGCCGTGGTGACCGGCGAGAAGGGGTTACAGGCAGAGGATGTCGTCGGTCTGTAAGCCATCCTTCAGTTCACCCAAAACCACTGTGGGAGCGAGCTTGCTCGCGATTGCGGACTGACATTCAACATCGACGTTGACTGAAAGGCCCTCATCGCGAGCAAGCTCGCTCCCGCAGGTTTTGTGACAGGTTTTAAGCAGTTTTCCAGGTGATTTCTTCTTCAACATTCGCGCTGATGCGCATCCAGCACCCCGCAGTTTCTTCGCCTTCTTCCTCGACCCTCGTAGCGTAATTTTCTCATCCTCACAATGATGCTGGATGTACAGTCACCTGTCAGTTCTGACAGTAGACGATATTTTTCATCAGACCTACCTTTGGGAAACAGTTTGCCGGGCGCCGTGAATCTCCGGCTTTGCTCCATTCGGGAGGAGAGTGGTCATGTGGAAATATCTTGCGGGGTTGCTGGTTCTGGGAGTTGTTGGCTGTGCGGTGCATGAGCCCTCCACGGACACTCCGGTCACGCCGTCCCTGCGGACAATGAGTGCCCTGTCATTACCGCAACAGGACGATTTTCAAGGTGTCTCCGCGGCTCAGCCGTCAGTGTTCAGGGTGGTCGAAGCGCCGAGCGGCGAACTGAATGCCGACACCCTGGGCTCCGAAGCCAACGTGCAGGTGAGTTACCCGAGCATGGCGTCAACAGATACGGTTGGGGTACGCCTGACTGGCGTGGCCTTACGCGATGCTCCAATCCA
>NZ_LT607594.1:5469-8079 GCF_900095275.1 Pseudomonas sp. UMAB-40 | reverse complement strand
CGGAAGCGGCAGCGGTGGCAACAGTGGCAGCGCCGGCAATAGCGGCAGCGGTCACAGCGGCAGCGATAATGGTTCAGGACACTCCGGCAACACAGCCTCCTCCGGACGCAGTGGCACTCACGCCGAAGCCGGTGACGACAACGGCGTACATCGCTCCGGCGAAATCGGCGATGACCACGGCGTGCATCGCTCCGGCGAAATCGGCGATGACCACGGCGTGCATCGTTCCGGCGAAATCGGCGACGACCACGGCGTACATCGCTCCGGCGAAATCGGTGATGACCACGGCGTGCATGTCGGTGGCGAGCCAGGCGATAACAAAAGAACCTGACAGTCACTAACCTTCAAAACTCCACAAATCCCCTGTGGGAGCGAGCCTGCTCGCGATGGCGTCATGTCAGACAGCATATTTGCTTAATGACCCACCGCAATCGCGAGCAGGCTCACTCCCACAGTGGAAATGGTGAGCCTTACAACCCACACTCAACCCGATCCAGCCGCTCGCGCAAAAACTCGATCAACGCCTGCACCGGCCGCGAACTCTGGCGATGCTGCGGATACACCGCCGACAACGTCAGCGGCTGCGGACGAAACTCATCCAGCACCGGCACCAGCCGCCCCTCCTTCAGCGCCGAGCCGACAATGAACGTCGGCAAGTACGTAATCCCCATCCCGGCCACCGCCGCATCCTTGAGCAACTCCCCGTTGTTGACCCGCATCCTGCCCGTCACGTTGACGCTCAGCGGCTTGCCCTGCCCTTCGAAACGCCATTGCACCTGACGCCCGTGGCCGTAAGGCAGGCAGTCATGGCTGTGCAAATCTTCGGGTTTGAGCGGCGTACCACGCTCGGCCAGGTAAGCCGGGCTGGCGCAGTACACGCGTTCGATGGAGGCGATACGACGGGCGATCAGGGTCGAGTCTTCCAGGATGCCGATACGCAACGCCAGATCGTACCCTTCGCTGAGCAAGTCCACCGGCCGATCGCTCAAGTCCACTTCCACCGTGACATCGCGGTAGCGCTGTAAAAACAACGGCAGCAGACACCCCAGGTGCGCCAGCGCAAACGACAACGGCGCACTCACGCGGATGGTGCCGCGCGGCTCGGTGGTCTGGCCGGCGATGCCCTGCTCCACTTGCTCGACTTCACCGAGCAAGCGTAACGCCGACTCGTAATAACTCTGGCCCAAAGGCGTAACGTCTAGTCGCCGCGTGGAGCGGTTGAGCAAGCGCACGCCCAGGCGCTCTTCGAGCTGCATCAAACGCCGGCTGACAAACTGCTTGGACAGGCCCAATTGATCGGCTGCCGAGGTGAAGCTGCCGGAGTCCATGACCTGGCAAAAAATACGCATATCTTCGAACGGGTTCATTGTCACGCCTTGGTTGACAGTCAAACACTTTATAGCCGCTTTTTCCCTTTTGGGCGACCTATTAATCTGTGTCCACGGTGTTGCTGAGGCCTGGACCCCAGCGCCAGCAGCGACCCGACCTCAGGTCATAAAACGCTAATTAATTAAAAAGGATTTGCCCCATGAACATCATCAACAAAACCCTGACCGCGTCCCTTCTCGCCCTCTCCATCGGCAACGCATTCGCCGCCGGCAGCCCGGGTGTCGAACACAATACCCAGGCGTTCCTCGAAGCCCTCGCCGCCGGCGGTGGCAAGCCGCTTGAGCAGTTGAGCCCGAAAGAGGCCCGTGCGGTGCTGACCGGTGCGCAAAACTCGGTGAAGGTTGATCTGTCGGGTGTGGACGTCAGCGACCGTGTGATCAAGGTCGACGGGCAAACCATCAACCTGAAAATCGTCCGGCCGGCCAAGGTCAAAGGTGAATTGCCGGTGTTCATGTTCTTCCACGGTGGCGGTTGGGTGTTGGGCGATTACCCCACTCACCAGCGTCTGATTCACGACCTGGTGGTGGGTTCCGGTGCCGTCGCGGTGTATGTCGATTACACACCGTCGCCGGAAGCGCATTACCCGACCGCGATCAACCAGGCCTACGCCGCGACCCGTTGGGTGGGCGAGCATGGCAAGGACATCGGCGTCGATGGCAAGCGCCTCGCGGTGGCCGGCAACAGTGTCGGCGGCAACATGGCGGCGGTCGTGGCGTTGATGGCCAAGGAACAGAAAACCCCGGCGCTGCGCTTCCAGTTGTTGATGTGGCCGGTGACCAATGCGCAGTTCGACAGCGGCTCGTACCAGCAGTTTGCCGAAGGCCACTTCCTGACCAAGGGCATGATGAACTGGTTCTGGGACAACTACACGACCGACCAGGCCGAGCGTGCGCAGATCCATGCCTCGCCGTTGCAAGCCAACGCCGAACAGCTCAAAGGCCTGCCCGCCGCCCTGGTGCAAACCGCCGAGTTCGACGTGTTGCGTGACGAAGGCGAAGCCTACGCCCGCCACCTCGACGCAGCCGGTGTGCCGGTCACGGCGGTGCGTTACAACGGCATGATTCACGACTTTGGCCTGCTCAACCCGCTGAGCCAGATTCCAGAGGTGAAAGCGGCGGTTCGTCAGGCGGCACTGGAACTCAAGACTCACTTGAACTGAGACCACCTCGCCTTGCCACACAGCAATGTGTGGCGAAGCTTTTGTGATCACTGATTTACCTG
>NZ_LT607594.1:0-5439 GCF_900095275.1 Pseudomonas sp. UMAB-40 | reverse complement strand
AGATGGAGAGCGCTGCGCACTCTAACGGGGGCAAGCCCCCTCGCCACAAAAGCGATTTGCAAACCCTTCTGGAGTTTCCCCATGTCCTTTGTCCTCGCTCACCTGCTGTCCTGGAGTGCCCTGCTGCTGGTGATCGACGCCGTGCTCTGGCACCTCGCGCCGTTCAAGCATCGCGTCACGCGGGTGAGCGTGCGGCTGGCGCTTTTCGTGATGTTCAGCGCGCTGGTGATCAATGCCGGTGTGAGCCCGTTGCAGGCACCGTTGTTCGCTGAGGATCGCGTTGCTCAATTGGGCGCCACGGCGTTGGGAATTCTCTGGTGGCTGTACGCCGCGCGGGTGCTCACCGAAGTCATCGGCCTGGTGCTGATGCGCCGCATCGGTCACAGCGGTCGCTTGTTGCAGGACGTCATTGGCGCGCTGGTGTTCCTGATCGCCATCGTCGCGGCGGCCGGTTACGTGCTGGAGCTGCCGGTGAAAGGCTTGCTGGCGACGTCCGGGGTGGTGGCCATCGTCGTCGGTCTGGCGTTGCAAAGCACCTTGAGCGACGTGTTTTCCGGGATCGTGCTCAACACCACCAAGCCCTATCAGGTGGATGACTGGATCATGATTGACGGCGTCGAAGGCAAAGTCCTCGACATCGACTGGCGCGCCACCCACCTGCTGACCAGCGCCGGCAGCACTGCGGTGGTGCCGAACTCGGTGGCGGCCAAGGCGAAGATCGTCAATTTGAGCCGGCCGAACAACATGCACGGCGTGTCGATCAGCATCCAGGTGCCCAACCACATTCGCCCGCGCCGGGTACTGGAAGCACTGGAGCGCACGCTTCAAGGCAGCAGCAGTTTGCTGCTCAACCCGGCACCGAAAGTGGTGCTCAAAGAGGCTGGCGAAGCCATGTCCGAGTACGTGGCCAGCGGTTTCATCGCCGAGCTCGGCAAGAAGAGTGAAGTGCGCAATCAGCTGTTCGACCTGGCGCATCGGCACCTCGAAGCGGCGGGAATTTCCCGGCAGATCGATGGTGTGATTGAACCAACGACCCGTGCGCGGGCGTTGCTGGATGAGGTGAAAGTCTTCCGTTCCCTGAGCGAGGACGAGCGTGATCAATTGGCCCAGTCCATGGTCCCGCAACAATACGCGGCGGGTCAGGTGCTGCTGGAGATGGGCGAAGTGCCGGACAGTCTGATGGTGATCGCCACGGGCGTGGTCAGCGCCACCGTGCCCGATGGAACCGGGCAAACCGAAGCCGGGCGCATGGGGCCGAGTGAGGTGATGGGCGAACAAAGCATCCTCACCGACACACCGTCCCAGGCCACCTTCACCACCCTGACCTCGTGCATCATTTACCGGATCGACAAATCGCTGACCCGTGGTTGCATGGAACAACGGGTTGAAGTGGGTCGGGCATTGAACAAACTGCAGGCGGTGCGGCAGCAGAATAGCCGGTTGGCGCTGATGGCCAAACCGGTGCCGATCAAGAAAAGCGGCTTCCTCAGCTGGCTGCAGAAGCGCCAATCTGTGTAACGGATCACGCGGTTTCATGTAGCAGCTGTCGAGCTTGCGAGGCTGCTGCTACAACAAGCTCATTCGTCAGACAAAAAAATGCCCGCACAGTCGCGGGCATTTTTATGGATCGCCGACCTTACTTCGCCGTCAGCGCCACGTAGCTGTTCATCAAATTGCGATAGTTCGGAATGCGCGGCGACAGCAGGTTCGCCAGGCCTTCCATGTCGTTGCGCCAGTCACCCTGCAGCTCACACGCCACCGAGAACCAATTCACCAGTTGTGCACCGGCCGCGGTCATGCGTGCCCACGCGGCTTGCTGCACGGTTTCGTTGAAGGTGCCCGAGGCGTCGGTCACCACAAACACTTCAAAGCCTTCCGCCAGTGCCGACAGCGTCGGGAACGTTACGCAAACGTCGGTCACCACACCCGCGATGATCAGTTGCTTGCGGCCAGTGGCTTTAACGGCTTTGACGAAATCTTCGTTATCCCAGGCATTGATCTGGCCTGGACGCGGGATGTACGGCGCGTCCGGGAACAGTTCCTTGAGCTCAGGCACCATCGGGCCGTTCGGGCCGTTTTCGAAACTGGTGGTGAGGATGGTCGGCAGTTTGAAGAACTTGGCCAGGTCCGCGAGGGCCAGCACGTTGTTCTTGAATTCGTTCGGCGAGAAATCCTGGACCAGCGAGATCAGGCCGGTCTGGTGGTCGACCAACAGGACTACGGCATCGTCTTTGTTCAGGCGTTTGTACGGAACGTTGCTCATGTGAAGCTCCTCGATGGATGGGTATTACGCAAGGCGCCGACGCAGTGCATCGGCGCAAGTTGTGATCGTCAGAACGCGAAGCACGAACAACCGAACGCGCCCCAGAAACCCGCAAAATCACTGACCGGCGCGTTCGACAAACGGGCCTTTTCATGGCTGTGGGCATGCACGCCGCACGGCCCGCTGCAATGGTGAACCTGCGCCTGCATCGGCGACGTCGGACGCCAATGACCCGGCACCTTGACCACCGGCGACCAGTCCGGCAGCACCGGCACGCTGGCAGGTCCGAGTTTTTCGAAATCACCGGCGGCGTACACCACCTTGCCGCCGACCACGGTCAACACCGATTCGATCCACTTGATCGCTTCTTCATCGACGCTGAAAAAGTCCGCGCTGAGCGCCGCGACATCCGCCAGTTGGCCGACCTTGATCATGCCTTTCTTGCCCTGCTCGGACGAGAACCAGGCGCTGCCGTGGGTGAACAGCTCCAGGGCGGTCTGCCGGGACAGGCCCTCGGCGTGCAGTTCCAGCCCTCCGACGGTGCGGCCGCTGACCATCCAGTACAACGAAGTCCATGGATTGTAGCTGGACACCCGCGTGGCATCCGTGCCGGCGCCGACCGGTACACCTTCGGCCAGCATGCGCTTGATCGGCGGGGTCGCCTCGGCCGCTTTGGCGCCGTAACGCTCGACGAAATACTCGCCCTGAAACGCCATGCGATCCTGAATCGCAATACCGCCCCCCAGCGCCCTCACCCGCTCGATGTTTTGTGGCGTGATGGTTTCAGCGTGGTCGAAAAACCACGGCAAACCGTTGAACGGAATGTCGCGGTTAACCTTCTCGAACACGTCGAGCATGCGGCTGATGGATTCGTTGTACGTGGCGTGCAAACGGAACGGCCAGCGCTGCTCGACGAGGTAGCGGACCACCGGTTCCAACTCGTCTTCCATGGTTTGCGGCAGGTCCGGACGCGGCTCGAGGAAGTCCTCGAAATCCGCCGCCGAGAACACCAGCATTTCCCCGGCGCCGTTGTGCCGCAGGTAATCGTCGCCCTGATGCAGGGTCACGCTCGACGTCCAGTTCTTGAAGTCGGTCAGCTCTTCTTTCGGCTTCTGCGTGAACAGGTTGTAGGCGATGCGAATGGTCAGCTGCTGGTCCTTGGCCAACTGCTCGATCACTTGGTAATCGTCGGGATAATTCTGGAAACCACCGCCGGCATCGATAGCGCTGGTCAGGCCGAGGCGATTGAGTTCGCGCATGAACTGGCGCGTCGAATTGACCTGATACTCCAGCGGCAACTTCGGCCCCTTGGCCAGCGTCGAGTACAAAATCATCGCGTTGGGACGCGCCACCAACATGCCGGTCGGCTCGCCATTGGCATCGCGCACAATCTCGCCACCCGGCGGATTCGGCGTGTTGCGGGTGTAACCGGCCACACGCAAAGCGGCGCGGTTGAGCAAGGCGCGATCGTACAAATGCAGGACAAACACCGGGGTGTCCGGCGCCGCCTGATTGAGTTCTTCGAGGGTCGGCATGCGCTTTTCGGCGAACTGGAATTCGTTCCAGCCCCCGACCACCCGTACCCATTGCGGTGTGGGCGTGCGATCGGCCTGCTCCTTAAGCATGCGCAAGGCATCGACCACCGACGGCACGCCTTCCCAACGCAGTTCGAGGTTGTAATTCAGACCGCCACGAATCAGGTGCAAGTGCGAGTCGTTGAGGCCGGGAATGACGCAGCGACCCTTGAGGTCGATGACCTGCGTACCCGACCCGCGCAGGGCCATGGCCTCGGCATCGGTGCCGACCGCAACGAAGCGACCTTCGCTGATCGCCACCGCGCTGGCGCGTGGGTTTTCACGGTCAACGGTATGAAATTGGCCATTGAATAAAATCAGATCGGCGTTCATCGCGTTTCCTTGGACGGAGTGGATTGAGACAGCCAGGGCGCGAACAGACGCGTCGCCATCGGCATGAACAGGTACACCACCGAGACAACGATGGTCAGCGTGATCAGAAACGTCGCGACCACGTAATTGGACAGGATGGCGTTGAGTTGCAGCAGCGGGCCCCAGAGCAGCGGCACCAGCAAGGTATGCGGCAGAATCACCAACAACGTCACCACGGCCTGCTTCCAGCGCGGCGGTGGCGGCGAAGCGGCGTCGGCTTGCGGCGCGAACCAGAATTCGTTGACCGGATTGACCTCGGTCTGGTCGCCATCGGCGAGCATCGGCGTGGCTTCGTTGACCAGCTCAAGGCGCTGCGGCGAATCGAGCCAGTGCTGCATCGCCTCAGTGGAACAAAAGCGCAGCACGCAGGTGTACATGTCCAGACCAGCGTTTTTACCGCGCATCACATCCACGCCCAAGTGCCCTTCCTGCTGCCCGGCGATGCTGACAATGTTGCGCAACCAGGCTTCGTAAGGCACTTCAAAACCGGCCTTGACCCGGTGCTTGATCACCAGGGTCACGACTTCCTCGAAACGATTGGATTCAGGCATAACGCAAAGCTCCGGCAAATCGGACATTGAGCGCCAGCCGTCCCGGCCCGGCGATAAGAAGGCTGGTGAACACAATCAACAGCAGCCAACCGAACTGCCCTTCATCGAGACTCCATTGCGCATGCACCACCAGCAGCGCAATCAGCAGCACCGCCAAAATCGGCAGGCACGCCAACCGCACCAACACCCCGGCGATAATCAGCAACGGGCACAGCACCTCGGCAAAAATCGCCAGCATCAGCGTGACGTTCGCGCCCAGGTGAAACGGGTCTTCGATGACTTGCAGTTGAGCGCTGTAGTTAAGCAGCTTCGGTAAGCCGTGCACCCACAGCAGGAACGCGCCGCCACTGACCCGCAAAAACAGCAGTCCGAGATCCTGCACCCGCTCATCCCATCGCGATGTATTCATGGGCTACCTGCACAAATAAAAAACCACCGGCGTTCTGCGCCGGGACCTGGTTTGATAGTGCCGGGACGGGAGCGGGGGAAATTGGATGTGTGTGCTGTTTTTGTGGATGAGCCCGGATCTACAACCGACGAAGATCCCTGTGGGAGCGGGCTTGCTCGAGAAGGCGGTGTGTCATTCGGCATTGATGTTGGTTGATACGCCGCCATCGCGAGCAGGCTCACTCCCACAATAGAATTGGGTACATCAGCAAAATATTGGTCGGCTGTCAGG
>NZ_LT607593.1:0-8218 GCF_900095275.1 Pseudomonas sp. UMAB-40 | reverse complement strand
GGGCGCGTGATTACTGAGCCTGAGCTTTCAGAGGCATTTGCGCGATATCTGGAGAATCCAGGAGCCGCCAGTCTTACTGGAAAAAAAGACTTTCTACTAAACCTTCGTCACCTATCTGGTTCGATGCTCACGCGATTAGTAGTAAGCGAAAATCAGCCTTTTGTTCGGTTATTTAACCCGTCTTTGGGTGACTTCGTACTCAACAGATATGCCAGTAACACTCCTGTTTTACGGCAGTGCTTTGGTAGCCTGAAGACACAATCCTCATTGAAGACGCTGAAGGATATGCAGGATAACAAGATAATCAGTGCTGGCGTGGCGACCGAAGTGATAGGTCATATCTTTTTATCCGTTTTAGATGTTAATTTCCTTGGGTCTAATGCCGAATTTGTAGCTCAATTATGTATTTCAAGGTCTGAGCTTGGTAAAAAATTTAACTTGTCAGACCAAAGTCTTTTAAAAGCGATTAATTTCATTTGTGGCGAGAAGTGTTGCCGATCCTTCTTGGCATCGGCACGAGTAATTTTATGGGCACTGCGCAGTGGCAGTGTTGATAAAATAACTGTGGAAGCGTTCTTGGCTGGAGCCTTTGCCAACGACCCAAGTTATGACGAATTACTGATTTTAAGTCAGCTTGTCAAATGCTATGAAGTTGAAGAGCATCAATCGCTTTACGATGCATATGACCAAGTCGTCATGGATTACCTGATCGCATCAGTTGAAGATGAGTTTCCAGATGCAGAGGTATTTTCTGATGGTGGTTCGCAATCAGCAGCTCGCAGAAAATTTGTGGAGCTAATGGATGAAAAGGCTGTCGAGTTGGGTGCAAATGATTCATCTGGTGTGGCTGATGGTGTTGTAGACTTAGTTGATGTAGATAGATTCTACGATAAATATTTTAATGAACCAGAGCATGAACCAGATTATGAGTCTTATAAAGATCAACGCGTGAGTTTGTCCGAGCGATTATTTAGTGCTATCGATCCAATTGACGATTTGTTTTCGCGTGATTAAAGCATTCATCCTGGAAGCATTTTGCGGATGAATAATATGGTGGATTTCATTCGCCCTAGGTTTCCAAGCGCATTCAAGGTCTTCATTAGGCCGACTGCTATCTGTCACGAATGGCAGCTAATGGCCGATTCTGTTGAAAAAGTGGCTCCCCTGTCCTGCCTGCGGCAAAAATCTCTGCATTGGCCGGCGGGGGATCAAACAGCATGATGGGACAGTTATCGAGTGGGCAGGAGCGACTGTTTTACGCGTTCAAAAAACCGCCAGTTTTCTGAGCTGTTCGAATAGCTGACAATATTGAGCTTGCCCGTATGAATTGCTGACGCCGTATTTGGGCGCATCAGATTGCGGTCGTCCAGACGGCGCGGTGAATAATCATCGGCTGCGAACACACTGATTCATCTAGAGCCACATAGGGATGGTTGATGCCATGATAAGCGCTCCGAGTGAGCTGTTTACGATTCGCCAGTGTGCCGGCTTTTTAATCCGTCGAGCCAGTTCGCGCCCGGCGTAACACCAGATTGATAGTGATGCCAGCGCAGCAATACCGAAGCTCAAACCCATCACTAATGCCATTTGGCCCGGACTACTGGCCAAGTTGGCGTACGCGGCCGCAGCCGCGGCGGTCATGGCCCAACCTTTTGGATTATGCCAAAGCATCCACAGCCCTGCGATATAGCCAGTTGGGTGCATCGCTTTCATGTCGGTGCCGGGCGCAGGTGCGCCGGCGACCTTCCAAGCGAGCCAGAGCAAATATAGCGTGCCCGCAGTTTTCAACATCAAAGGGAATAACGGGTCGAAGATTAGTACGTTCGTCAAGCCAAAGGAGGCGCCCGCTGCCATTGATGCCAATCCTGTTGCGATTCCTAGAATCAAGGGTATCGAGTTGCGGAATCCGAAATGGGCTCCGGACGCGGTTGCCAGCGTTGTTGCGCCGCCGGGAGTTATCGTTGCGGCGACCGTAAACAAGGCCAATGGCCAGAAACTGTCGATATTCATAAGTCGCTCAACCACCCGAAAAAGATCAAGCTTAATGTCGACTTTTCCATTAGGGTAACGAAGGATGTTAAATCGTATCATTAGCTAACGTAATGCCATCATGCCTCGTGATCTCGACATAAGCCTTCTTCGTACCTTTGTTGTCGTCCATGACCGCGGCAACATGACGGCTGCCGCCCGTGTTCTGCATTTGACCCAAGGAGCAATCAGTCAACACGTCAAACGTCTCGAATCCCTATTCGATGCTCCTCTGTTCCGTCGTGAGCACCGCCAGCTGAGCCTAACGGGCGCAGGTGATCGCTTGTTAGCAAAGGCCAGAGCGCTTCTGGTGCTGAACGATGAATTGTGGGCCGAAATGTCCAAGAAGACGATTAGCGGCCCGGTGCGCTTCGGGGTTCCATACGACCTGATGGGGCAGGAGTTAGCGTCTGCTTTGAAGGCTTATCAAATCGCTTGGCCGCATGCTGACGTTTTGCTCACATGTGCAGCGTCCGACAAGCTGGTGATAGCGCTGGAGCGGGGCGAAATTGATCTTGCGCTGGTCGAAGAGCCCGTAGTTCATACGCGTGCGAGCTTCTTCAAGGTGCAATGTCTGAGCATCGAGCGCCTGGTATGGGTTGGGGCTTCGGGCGGAAGCTCATTCAAGAAGCAGCCATTGCCCGTGTCGCTGGTGGCAGAGAGTTGTTCCTTCCGCCCCGCAATCGTTTCGGCCTTGGAAGAGCAGGGCCGAGCATGGCGCACCGTTTACGAATCGGGGAGTATCGAGGCGACCCGCGCAACGGTTAAAGCGGATCTGGCGGTGACCGCGTGGCTCGCGTTCACCGTGCCGCAAGACTTACAGATTTTATCGGTAGAGAGTGGATTACCGGAGCTCCCGCCATTTGCGATCAATCTGTATCAGAGGTCTGACGAAACTGCGCTGGCGACGCTACAGCTTGCTTCGTTAGTCGGCCGGGTGTTCGGAGGCTAATAGGAAGTGTTCGCTTGCGGCCGATTTCTGTCTTTCGCCACGGTCAGCTATGGATCCAGGCTATGTGAAAACGAACTGAGTACGTCGATAGCGCGAATTGCCCTTGTCAGTTAGATAAATGTTCGTAAATGCGGTTGGGGTCGCGCCAGCGGCCCAAACCGCCGATCACGCAGCTGATTCACGTCCTGATCGCCTCAAGCAAATCCTGCGATGCCGAAGATGTTCATCATTCGCTTGAGGTTATAGGCGAGCGCAAGAAGGCTCATCTCGGTGCTTACCCGCGGAAGTGATTTGGCCTGGCCGCAGGGTAATGATTTAATCTACCTTCCAACTGTCTGATATTCTCTGTATGCCGCACTCCTTCAATCCCATGAGGCTGTAATGAAAGGAAAACGTAAAGTAAAAACGACCAAGTGGTTTTTGAGAGATCAGTACAAAACTGAAGCCAAACTTTTGCTGATTAACAGATCCCAAAAGGCCCATAGATTTTTGGATATTGCTTTGCAGTCAGGGGTGGACCTAGAGCCTATTGGAAGGCTGGCGGGCATTTAATATGTAATGGATGGCATATTTTTAAGTTTCTTAGGGAGGGCATATTTTCATGTTGCTACTTTTTGGGGCTTTTAAGGTTTTCAGTTTTTAACTGGGTTAAGCTTTCAAGTTCAATCGCTACTTTGGCCAGTAGTTCCGCTGCGGATTCTGGACCCATAGTTTCGTATGCTGCAGTAAGTAGGGTAATTGGATGAAGCTCTAGTTTTTTAGCAATCTCGGCAATTTTTGGAAGCGTGGGTGACTTTAATCCACTCTCAAGCTCACTGATAAAACCCTGATTGGTTCCAATTGCACCTTGGGGAAGACCTTTGATTCGCCGAATGGATCTGACCGTTTCGCCAAATGATTCTCTGAGTTCCATTTGCTTACCCGCAAAAGGAACTATAAGGCCTTGCTTGAGCAAAAATCTCTATACGCTATAGAGATATTTGCGTGTGAGAATGGCAGAGCGCGGAGGGGACTTACGCCACAGCACTTTCCGATCGGGGACTTAACCAATCTGCCCGAAAAATCCAGGAATCACCTGTTCTGCAAGACAGAAAAGTGGTTCTGGAGTGTGTACCTGAAGGTGCTGTGTGGAGTACAGAATCCTTGATTTTTTTTTCTTCCGCAGATCGAGTTCGCCAATTTTGTAGACTGATTCCTTCGTGCGATACACGATACTACTTTCGGGCGTCTCCAGTCCGTTGTAGCTGGTCACGCTGAGGAGCTCTGCCATGATCCAGTGGCTTTTCCCACTGATTAAAGGAGGACACATCATATGGATGTGTTTAATTTCAACGCCCTTAACAGTGAGTAGGTAGTGATGCAGTGTGTAGGCACACCTCAGTAACGCTGCTCGGCTGACCTCTCCCGTCTGTAGCGAGGTTATAGTTGCAACGAAGCAGGGACCATCGATTTCGGCATGGGACCAAGTCCGTACTTTTTTCTCTATAGGGTCGTAAACGAGCATCACTCATAGCTCCAGAAATCTAGCTTGCGGATAACCAAACTGAACGCGTATTCTACAATATATGCTATAGAGATAATTTAGTTGGTTTGACCGTTCGTCGCGAGCATTAACGATTGAACTACGTACTTGTATGGAGTGATGGCTATTTGTTGCGCATCCCTTTATCGAGGTGCGTTAAACAGTGCAGCATTGTGTAATATCGAACAGCAGCCCAGGGCGCGGACTTTCTGCGAATATCAAAGTCTTACGGGATAGTATTGAATAGTTCAAGCTGCTCACGTAGATCGGGTGACTGAGTCAGACAACGCAATTTAGTGTGGCAGTTATGGTTTCAGGCAGAGGTGGTCGTATTGTACTTAGGCGTCAGGGCTATCGCGACATCGATGACCGCGACGGTTAGCTCTCACCCAAGGCTTGAACCCAATTTTGCAAGGATTTCTGGCGGAGGCAAGCGATAATGTCTCCACTGCCGTCAGTGGTGTTGTGACATTTTAAGTGCCCATTGTAATAGGCGGGTTATGCGTCGGAGGGCGACCATCCAACACTTGCATTCCCGTTCAACGGTTGCGTTTATACCCTTTATGCAGAAAAGCCACCTTTTCCCTAGGGCTTAGGTGGCTTTTTACATTTTCTGCACTGAGTTGGTGCTGTCTATCCAGCTTTAGTGAAAAAAGTCCAGACCTGGCTGAAAAATAAGGATTGATAAAATCAATCCCAGCTCAACGCCCCACCAGTCTGATACTCAATAACCCGAGTCTCAAAGAAATTCTTCTCTTTCTTCAAGTCCATAATCTCGCTCATCCAAGGGAACGGGTTAGTCGTCCTTGGATACTCTTCTTTAAGACCGATCTGCGACAAACGACGGTTAGCGATGAACTTCAGATAGTCCTCCATCATCGCCGCATTCATGCCCAACACCCCACGAGGCATGGTATCCCGAGCGTATTCAATCTCCAGCTGAGTCCCCTGCAGAATCATCTGCGAAGCCTCTTCCTTCATTTCAGCATCCCACAAGTGCGGGTTTTCGATTTTGATCTGGTTGATCACGTCGATGCCGAAGTTCAGGTGCATGGATTCGTCGCGCAGGATGTACTGGAACTGCTCGGCGACGCCGGTCATTTTGTTGCGGCGGCCCATGGAGAGGATCTGGGTGAAGCCGCAGTAGAAGAAGATGCCTTCCAGAACGCAGTAGTAGGCGATCAGGTTGCGCAGCAGTTCTTTGTCGGTTTCGACGGTGCCGGTTTCGAACTTCGGATCGGAGATCGAACGGGTGTATTTGAGGCCCCAGGTGGCTTTTTTCGCGACCGATGGGATCTCGTGGTACATGTTGAAGATCTCGCCTTCATCCATGGCCAGCGATTCGATGCAGTACTGGTAGGCGTGGGTGTGGATCGCCTCTTCGAACGCCTGGCGCAGGATGTACTGGCGGCATTCCGGGTTGGTGATCAGGCGGTACACGGCCAGGACCAGGTTGTTGGCAACCAGGGAGTCGGCGGTGGAGAAGAAGCCGAGGTTGCGCATCACGATGCGGCGCTCGTCGTCGGTCAGGCCTTCCGGGTCTTTCCAGAGGGCGATGTCGGCGGTCATGTTGACTTCTTGCGGCATCCAGTGGTTTGCGCAACCGTCCAGATACTTCTGCCAGGCCCAGTCGTACTTGAACGGTACGAGTTGGTTGAGGTCGGCGCGGCAGTTGATCATGCGCTTTTCGTCGACGGCGACGCGGGCGGAGGCGCCTTCGAGTTCGGCAAGGCCTTCGGCGATGTCGAGGTTGTCCAGGGCTGCTTTGGCACGGGCGATGGCGGCAGAGTCGTTCGCGGTGACGGCGCGAGCTTCTTGAGCGGCGACACCACCAGCGGTGTCGAGTCGGTCCATGTTGGCTTCAGTCGCGTGGCCGGCGTTGGCGCCTTTTACCACGGTCTCGCCGCTGTCTTCTTTGTCGAATTCGTCCCAGCTCAGCATGACGTGTCGTCTCCTGCGTGAGGGCCAGATGCCCGTGTGAAAACTGATTGGTTGTTTTTCACACGGCCGTACTGGCCGCGTTGGATAGCGTTTTTTGCAGCGGTACACGCAGGCAAATAAACATAATTTTGTACGGGGTTCCGAGAGCCTCTGAGGGGCGCAGAAATCGGTGAGGACTTCGGCGTGGGCTTCAGACTGGCTGTTATCCCTGTAAGGGAATATTGCAGGCCCGTTTAAGCCGGCATTATAGGGAAATTTTTACGGTCGTGGTGGGGCGAATCCGCGCATGGAGCGGTCGAGAAGGCGGGTTTTTCGGTCGGAGCGAGGGTTTACAGGGCTTTGGCTGGAGATCGCGGGTTAAGATTTTTTTTCTTAAAATTTGAAGCACTACTTTTTTGTTCAAAAAATAGGCAGAAAAAGCGGTTTTTCACTACATGTTGTGTTTTGAGTCGGTTTTCGGTGGTTCAAGACACAACTAAGCCCGACCGAAGCCGGGCTGTAAAGTCACGCTGGATGATCAGCTCAGGCGTGCTGCACCGACGTGATCGGCGCCATCGGCAGCGACTTTGGCCGCACCGGTGTGATCGAAGCCGTCAGCGGCGACTTTAGCGGCACCTGTGTGATCAAAGCCATCCGAAGCCAGCTTGCCGGCACCGACGTGATCGGCACCATCGGCGGCGAAGGAAGCCGAACCGGTATGGTCGTAGCCGTCAGAAGCGACAGCCGCTTGAGTGGTGTAGGCAGCGGAGCCCGTGCGGTCGAAACCGTCAGCAGCGAACGTGTTGGCAGCCAGGACGGAGAGGGTCAGGGCGAGGATCAGTTTGGTTTTCATGGTAGTGGCTCCAGGTTCGTTGGCGTTTTGTGCCTTGGGTATGGAATGAATGCTACGCCAACTAATTTGATTAAAAAGCGCAAATAAATGCTCAAGTTAATCGTATTTATCGATATGTACGGTTCGGCGCTGCATCTGCCTTGAAAGGGCGGGGCGGATGGGTCGAACCGTTAAAGGCGGGCGGGTGATCAGCCGTTTGTGCAGCCGTTGCCCATGATGCTGTAGCGCAGAATGTGGCGTTGACCTTGGGAGTCGTCGTATTCCATTTTCACCGGAACAACTTCGCACACATTGGGGACTTCACTCATGGAGATAACTTTGGCGACGTCCAGGTGAGTCGAGTAAGTGTATTCCTCGATGGCTGGTTTCTGCTGTGCGACATCAGTCGGGACCTCGTCTGCCATGGCGGTTGCGCACAGGCTGCTGAGGGCCAGAACTAATAAAGCTTTCATTTCAGATTTACCTTTTAGAGGTCGAATGGGGTCACGCAACCTTGTTGGGGTTGCGTGTGGAGCTTGATTAAAGAGTCTTGGATTAACGGCCTTCGTGGGGGCTGCAACTTGGTTAATCACGTTGCCTTGTTGGCGAGACGGATTTTAGGCGTGGGGTGTGCATTCATATAGGTGGGGTTTTGATAAACACCTTTGACAGATTTCGTAACAATCAGCGGATAAGGTGGTAGGAAGGAGTAAATGGCGGTTTCGGCGGTGGGGTTTTTCAGGGGGACCGCGTTATCGTTCTTCGCGGGCAAGCCACGCTCCCACAGGGTTTGCGTGAAGTTCGGAGGTGTGTTTTGGGCTTATCACGGTAATTTGTAGGGGCTTGTTACTACCATCGTCGAATGGTTCTATAGGCCCGGCCCGGCTACAACTGGAGCCATACAAAAACAACTATTCCACCGAGGTAAGAAAGATGAGTGCGGCTTCTCTGTATCCCGTTCGTC
>NZ_LT607592.1:0-8326 GCF_900095275.1 Pseudomonas sp. UMAB-40 | reverse complement strand
CCGCAGGCGTGGTTGGCTGAGCGGCCGTTGCAGGCGGGTGAGCGGCTTTATCTGGTCGTCAGCGCCGCCAGTGATGCCGAAGCGCTCAAAGCCTTCTACCAGCAAGACATGGCACCAGAGCTGATCCCAATCTGGAGCGGTACGCCATACGCCGATTGGCAGCCTGTCATGCCCTACCTCGCCGAATTGAAACCCAACGCCGGTTTTCTTCAGTGGATTGCCGAAACCGACGCTCAGGACTGGGGTTGGCTGGCGGTATCCACTAGCCCCCCGGACGTGGTGTTCGAACACCTTCGCAGTTTGACTCAGGTGTTCATGCCTGACGGAACCGAGGTGTTTTTACGGTTTTGGGATGGGCGACACATTTTTCCGATTCTTGAAGGACTCGGTGCCGGGACTGGTGAGGTTTTGCCAGTGTTCGACCGCTACCTGATCAATGGCCAGACACTGGACGTGGGAGCGAGGGGCGTGCCACCGGCCAAGGCTTGGCCATGGTGGGCGGTGCCGCAGAAGTTAGTCGACACACTGGCAGAGAAAGACCACACCACCGTCGTCGACAACTTGATGCAGTGGCTGGGAGAGGATTGCCCGGAACTGTTCTTCGCCTTCCCCGAAAGTAATCTGCGCCACAAAGTCGAGCGCTTCGTGCGCCAACAATCCAATACAGAAGATATGGCAGAGCGTCTGGCTGCTGAGCTGACAAAGGAAGTCACGTCATGATTGATCCCATCGGTAATTTGGTTATTCGAGTCCTCGACGCCAAGACCCCTGACGTGAGTGTCATTCTCAAGGACTTCAACAATTGCCTGACTGAATACAAGACCTGGGCCGACGGTTTCTGGACTGGCTGGGCAATGGATGTCGATCAGAAGTTCAAGGTGGGTAACGAAGTCAGCGTCACGGAGCGCAAGACCAAGACAGGGCCGGTTGAAACCTTTGCCACCTGTCCGCTGATGGGTGATTTCACCCTGATCCATATGTTTGAGAGCGCACGGTACGTGCCGATCGGCAATACACCGGTCAAGCTCGAGCCCGTCAAAAAAGCGATGTTCGGCGGATACGATGTTGTCGGCCCGGTGATTCCTGCGACTATCGGCCCGAGCGGCATTGAAGTCATCAAAGGCTGTAAACCGGGTCAGATGTACCGAATCACTTTTTTCCCTAACGTTTCTGACAGCAACGTCAAGGCGCTGTACGACTCATACCAGGGTGTCATCGGCAACCTTGACGGGTGGTTGAAAAGCGAATGGTCGAGTAAGTTCCAGCCGCAGTGGGCGAGCTACTCAGCGACAGACCGGGCGGGTCGCTCACTCATACTGATGCAATCTGCACTTGATAGTCTTGAGAAAGCGCTTCTAGGTGTCTGGGATGACATCAAGAGCCTGTTCGAGCTCTTAGCCGACCCTCTGAAAAACGTGAAAAAACTTCTTCAGTACCTGAGTGAGGAAGAAGTCAAAAAACTCTACTCAGCGTCGAAAGAAGCCATTGCCACCGGACTGCTGATTCTCAGCGACGAACCGCTGATGTTCATCTACCTCTCCGCCATTATCGCGTGGGTTGGCATGCTGCCGCCGCAAGTTTGCGTGGAAGTGATTACGGCCATCGGCGCATCCTTTCTGATCAACGTGGTGCTGGGGATCTGTCTATCTGGCGGCCTAGGGCTGGCAATTCGTGTTGGCACAAAAACCTTGGCTAAGGTCAAATCTGGCACAGCGGTAAAAATGCTAGAGGAGCTCGCGGAAACACTCTTGGCCGCGAGTAAGGGGCACGCCTTGAAGGCTCACGGCGAAACCGTGAAACCACTGTTGGCCAGTGCGCGAGGCGTACCGATGGATGTCGCGAAAAAGGCCGCGTTGAAAATCGAACAAGCCACCGCAGCCACTGCCAAAGGTCCGGTGCCGATCACCAGCGACACGCCTTCCTTGCTGGAAAAAAACGCCTCCGCATTTGCTCGAAAAAAAGCAGAAAAACAATTCGTACTGGAGCCGAAGGAAAAGGTCAGTGATGCTCCGGCCCAGTCAAAAACACTCGACGAAAAAAGCTCAACCTGCGCCAAGAAAACCTGTACTAACAATTGCCCGGTTTCCATGGTTACCGGTGAAGAGCTACTGACGCTGACTGATGGTCAGCTTGATGGGCTGCTACCTTTCGAGTGGACTCGCCTTTACCGCACCAGCGCTGCGGAAATTGATTGCGGCCTCGGCTACGGTTGGAGCCACGCACTTGCCCAGCGGGTGGACGTCAAAGATGAAGAGGTGGTCTGGACCGACCACGAAAACCGTATCACCACGTTCCCGTTACCGAGTGTGCAACGTCCAGCGATCACCAACAGTCTGTCGGAAGCAGCGATTTTCCTTGGTGATGATCCCTCTGAACTGATCCTCACCCAGGCCGGAGAACGTGCCCAATTCTACCACTTTCGCTACAACAGCAAGGGCGCCACGCTGATCGCCATCAGCGACAACTACGGCAATCGGCTGCACATTACCCGTGATATTCACGGGCGAATCAAGCGCGTCGATAACGGTGCCGGTCGTGCCCTTCTCGTGCGATACGACCGCAAGCACATCGTCGCCATCGACTACCAGCAGTTCATCCCGGCTGACAATCTGGAAGACGCCTGGAGCACCATCCAGACCCTGGTCACCTACAGTTACGACGCCCAACACCGCCTGATCGAAGCCAAAAACGCCGCCGGCGAAGCCGAGCGTTATGCCTACAACGACCAGAACGTCATTCTTGAGCGGCAACTCGCCGGTGGCGCCAGTTTCTACTGGGAATGGGAAAAAGAAGGTAAATCGGCGCGATGCATCCATCACTGGGCAAGCTTCTCGCAAATGGACGCGCATTACGCCTGGGATGACAAAGGCAGCGTCACAGTTACCAATGCTGACGGCAGCGAAGAGGTCTACACCCACGACGATAAGGCGCGACTGGTCGCCAAGGTTGATCCGGACGGTGCGGAGCACCTCAAGGCCTACGACGACAAAGGCCGCCTGATCGCCGAGAAAGATCCACTCGGCGCTGTCACCGAATACCAATACAACGAAGCAGGCCGACTGATCGCGGTTATTCCACCCGAAGACACCCCGACCTCTTATGAGTATTACCACGGCTACGTCCGTGTGGTGAATCGTGGCCCGGCGAAGTGGATATATTGGCGCAACGACCAAGGCGATATCACCGAACAAATCGACCCGGATGGTAATTCAACCCACTACAACTATGACCGCCAGGGCCGTCTTCTAGAAATCCGTCATCCGGATGGCAGCCGTCATCAACTGGGATGGAACAATCTCGGCCAACTGCTCGAAGAACAGTTGCCCGATGGTGGCCAGCGCAAGTACCGCTACGACGCGTTGGGCCGACAGATCACCCGTCAAGACGAAAGCGGCGCAATCACCCAATACCAATGGGATGCTGCCAACCGGCTCGCGCAAATCACCCTGCCCGGTGGCGCTACGCGCGCGTTCACTTACAACCCATACGGCCGCGTCACCGCCGAACGCGATGAACTGGGCCGAGTCACCCGCTACGAATATGCCGATAACCTGCACTTGGTCAGCCGCCGCATCAACCCGGATGGCAGCCAACTGCGCTATCGCTACGACAACGCACGTCTGCTGCTCAGCGAGATCGAAAACGAACGTGGCGAGCAGTATCACCTCGACTACTACCCGAACGGCCTCATCCAGCAGGAAACCGGCTTCGACGGTCGTCGCACGGCTTATGAATACGACCTCAATGGTCAGTTGCTGAAGAAAACCGAGTTCGGCGACGACGGTAGCGAACTGATTACCGAGTACCAGCGCGATGCCGCTGGCCGCCTGCTGGTGAAAACCCTGGCCGATGGCGAGGAAATTCACTACAGCTACGACGCCCTCGGGCGCCTGGTGAACGTCGATGACGGAAACTGGCCGCTGGCCTACGAATACGACCTGCAAGACCGCCTGATCACCGAGCACCAAGGTTGGGGAACCCTGCGTTACGAGTACGACACCGTAGGCCAACTGAAACACTGCCGCCTCCCAGACGGCAGCAAGCTTGATTATCGCCACCAACGAGGCGGTCAACTGAGCAGCATCGACCTCAACGGTTCGCGCCTGACCACCCACCAGTTCAGCGCAGGTCGCGAACAGCAGCGTCAACAAGGTCTGTTGCTCAGCCAATACCAATACGACGAACAAGGCCGCCTGCAAGCCCACAGTGTTAGCCAACAGGATCGCAACCTGTTCCAGCGTCGCTACGCTTACGATGCCAACGGTAACCTATCCGGCATTGATGACAGCCGTAAAGGCAGTCGCAGCTACCGCTACGACCCGCTCGACCGACTGATCAACGTACGCGGCACGACACCGGAAAGTTTTGCCCACGACCCAGCAGGCAACCTGCTCGGCCAAGGCGACCAGACGACCTCGAACCTTGCCAACGTCAAAGGCAACCGCCTGCTGATGCAGGGCGATCGCCATTACGACTACGACGCCTATGGCAATTTGAGCCGTGAGCGCCGCGGAACCGGGCAAAAGCTCGTCACCGAATACCGCTACGACTGCCAACACCGCCTCATCGGTGTCAGCCTCCCCAGCGGCAGCATCGCAAGCTACAAGTACGACGCCTTCGGCCGCCGTATCGCCAAAACCGTCGACGGTCAAACCACAGAGTTCCTGTGGCAAGGCGAACGCCTCATCGCCGAAAGCGCCGACAACCGTTATCGCAGCTACATCTACGAGCCGGGTAGCTTCAGACCTTTGGCGATGCTCGACGGTGAAGGCCCACTCAAAGCCGAGCCGTTCTACTACCAACTCGACCACCTCGGCACCCCACAGGAACTCACCGACTACAGCGGCGAAATCATGTGGTCGGCGAAATACCGCGCCTATGGCAACCTCGTCACGCTCGACGTTGCAGAAATCGACAACCCACTGCGCTTTCAGGGACAGTACTTCGATGCGGAAACGGGCTTACATTACAACCGGCATCGCTACTACAATCCGGGGACTGGACGGTATCTGACGCCGGATCCGATCAAGCTTGCAGGCGGGCTGAACAATTACCAGTACGTGCCTAACCCTACAGGATGGGTGGATCCATTAGGGTTGAGCTGCGAACCGTGCGACGGTCCTGATGAGAAACAATCAAACCAATCTCGCGAAACGGACTACGAGAATCTTCCTCGTCTCCCAAGCACTCCAGAGGAAGGATATCTGTATCGCGGTGTTCATAAGGGCCATCCTGCCGAAAATGACGCATTTTCCGGAAAGGTAACTCCCGGAAAAATTGATGGCGTAGTAAATCCTGACGATCACAATTATGGAGGACACTCGGGAGACAGTCCCTATACTTCATGGACAAGATCACCTGATATCGCCAGGCAATTTGCGAAAGAGGATGGACTTATTCTGAGAGTTAAAATTGGCGCCCCCAAAGAAAGAGATAAGTGGTCATGGCAGTATTCGGAAGATCGTTGGGGGGAGCAAGAAGTTCTCTTGAAAGGACCCCGCAGCGGGGATATCGAGGTGTTTAAACCATGAATATATTAGATTTGTTACAGCAGAATTTTCATCTGGCAGACGGCGGGATAAAATCGGCCCAACTATTAAAAAAATCAACTGAAGAAAGTTTCATTTTTAAGAACGATTACATTATAAAAAAAACTAGCGATACGTATAAAAAAGAACTCACCATTCAAAAAGAAATTGCAAACACAACTTCATCGGTAATGCCAGGATTTGAAGAGCTTACAAATGCGCTTTCAAGTATGGCGCCTGACGCAATACTATCAATGCGTTTCATTGACAGTACCAGTTGGGACGGTCGCATTTTTTATGATGAAAAAAATACATTTATTGGCGCAATAATTGGAAAAAAGAAAAATAAAAATTGGGAGACGCCCCCGAACTGGGACGGTTCAGAGGAAATGTTACGAACCTACAACGCCCAAAAAAACAACTAAAAACCCTAATGAAACGGGATACCCATTAACCGGTCTCCAGTCAAGGCTAAAGGGTTTCTTCTTTCGTTTAAAGGCATGTCGAATTTGGATAGAGCAAAAGAAGGCGGCGCATAATTACATAATGAAGGATGCGGTTCCTCAACAGCTTCAGTTGCACTACTTAAGACAAAATGGAAAGGGACCGCTTTTTGAGCTAAGTCGTAAACTCACCTTCCGACCTTAAATGGCAAGGGTAGAGAAACAGTACACTCCTACGGACATAGACCACTACAAACTGTGTCTCGATAGAAACGAGACGCTTGAAAAGCGCTCCATGGCGTCGCAGCAATAACTCGTAGCTGTGTAAACGCCTTTGATGGTCTGCTTCTGGTCCAGAGTGTGTAAAAACGCTTCGCCAAAATTGAAGTGTGCGCATCTACGTTAAATCTGAAATTTATCGGCACGTCAGCAGATGTGGATTTCGCATAGAAGCGCGATTTTCAGTCCGGTTTTGAGTAACTGTCGCGCTCAAAAACGTTTTTTCACACCCTCGGCCGATTCGAGCCCGCCAGAACGGGCAGATTTCGGCTATTTTCTGCCCATCGCGAGAGGCCAGAAGCTGCCTCTCACCAAGGGCAGCCATCTGCCGATTCTGTTGAAAAAGTCGGATTTTCGGCTCGCCTGAACTCAGGCACGACCACCACTGGAGAACCTACTCACCACATTGAGTGGTTTTTCGGCCCTTCGGTGACCTTTCCTGCACTGTTATTGGGTTAATTTGAGGTTTTTTGCTTGGTGCAGGCGCACCTATCCCATGACGGGTGGCCCTTGAGATGAAAATTTGGCCAGCCGTCGCAGGTTCTGCACCGCGGCGGCCAGCGTGAATTCATCCGCCGCGCCACTCATGCCACGTAGCCGCAGGCGATCCAATTTCAGGATGCGCTTGAGGTGGGCAAACAACATTTCGACCTTTTTACGTTCATGGCGAGAGCGCTGATATGCCGGCGTTGCTGCAATGCGCCGAGCCACATCGCGAGCGGCTTCATGGACGCTGCGAGCGATCTTTCGGAACGCAGTGTTCGGGCAGCACTTGGCTTTCATCGGACACGTAGCGCAGTCGGTCTGCCGGGATCGGAAGATGATGGTGTTGGCTTTGGTGACGTGTGAGCGCTCATTCTTGAAGGCTCGCCATTCGCTGCGCAATGGGTTGCCGGCCGGGCAGCGGTATTCCTCAGCCTCTTCATTCCAGTGGAAATCGTTGCTCGAAAAACTGTCGTTCTTGCGCTCGGTTTTGTCCCACACCGGCACATGCGGCTCGATGTCTTTTTCCTTCACCATCCAGGCCAGCATCGGCGCTGTACCGTAAGCGGTATCGCCAATGAGGCGCTCCGGCTTGATGTCGAACTGCGCTTCGACCCGTTCGATCATGGTCTTGGTGCTCTCGACTTCTGCGGTTCGATGAGCCGGTGTGGGTTCCACATCCATGATCACGCCGTGCTCGGTATCGATCAGAGAATTCGTGGAGTAAGCGTAGAACGCTGGGCCACCTGAAGCGGCGGTCCAGCGAGCCTGAGGATCCGTCAGCGACAGGCGTTTCGGTAGCGTTTCGGCCAGAGCCTCTTCATCTAGTCCCTCAAGGTACTCACGCACGGCGCGGGTGCTCAGGGATGGATCGCTCCAGTTGACCGGTTCATCTCCCGGTACGCCGCGCTGCCGACTCGCATCCGCCTTGATGATGCTGGCGTCCACGGCAAAGCCTTCACCTTTGACCAAGCCTGCGTCCATGCAACGACGCAGCACTTCATTGAACAACCAGCGAAACAGATCACTGTCCCGAAAACGGCCGTGTCGATTTTTGGAAAAGGTCGAGTGGTTGGGGATTTCGTCTTCAAGGCTCAACCGGCAGAACCAGCGATACGCCAGGTTCAAATGGGCCTCTTCGCACAACCGCCGTTCTGAGCGAATGCCGTAGCAATAGCCGACGATCAGCATGCGGATCATCAGTTCGGGATCAATCGACGGACGCCCAATCGGGCTATAGAAATCGGCGAGGTAATGGCGCAGGTCGCTCAGATCGAGACATTGATCAATGCTGCGCAGAAGGTGATTGGCTGGAATGTGATCTTCAAGGTTGAACGAGTAAAACAGCCGCTCCTGCCCACTCGATAACTGTCCCATCATGCTGTGTGATCCCCCGCCGGCCATTGCAGCAATTTTGCCGTAGGCCAGACATGGGAGCTACTTTTTCAACAGAATCTGCCATGAGCGGCCACTCGAATACATCACCTTGATCAGCTGTTTTGTTGGTCGAAGCGGTCACCGATGTTCCGCTGCCAACATTGAACTGAACTGAGAAATGATCTCTGAAGATAGCCCGGCACCTTCGAACACTGC
>NZ_LT607591.1:0-9015 GCF_900095275.1 Pseudomonas sp. UMAB-40 | reverse complement strand
GAGTCGACCCTGCGCGTATTGATATCGCTGGCCAGAATCCCCGCACCAAATCGCAAGGTGTCGGTGCTGCCATATCCCGGATCGTTTTCAGTGATAGTGTCCTGACCGTCACCCAGATTGAACAGATAGGTGTCAGCGTAATAACCGCCGTTCAAGGAATCGTTGCCGGTCCCGCCGGCCAAGGTATTACCTGTCGAGTCGCTGGCAACTTTGATGAGGTCATCACCCGCATCACCGTACAACTGGTTCGTGCCGGTTCCACCTTCCAGCGTGTCATTACCGCCACCGCCATGAATGTTGTCGTTACCGGACCAGCCGACCAAAGTCTCTGAGGTGGCGGTGCCCACTTGATTCAGACCTTTCGTTGAGATGTCCGTCCAAGTCCAAAACGTCCCATCAGCAAATTCCACACGCTCGATGACAGCCGAAAGGGCGGCGTCTGCACTGGAGGTTGATCGGTTAAACCAGCCTTTGACCGTGACCTGATCGGTGCCATTACTCAGCATGAACACCAGATCAGAGTCGACCCTGCGCATATTGATATCGCTGGCCAGAATCCCTGCGCCGAAACGCAAAGTATCAGTGGCGCCATAACCAGGATCGTACTCGATGATGGTGTCCTGACCGTCGCCCAAGTTGAACAGGTAAGTATCGGAGTAATACCCTCCGTTCAACGTATCATTGCCCGTTCCACCGGCCAAAAAACTACCCGTAGAAATACTTGATACCTTGAGGATATCGTCTCCAGCCTCACCAAAAATCTGATTGTTACCGGAACCACCATCTATCACATCGTTCCCAGCCCCTCCATATAGGAAATCATTCCCTTCACCACCAATCAGCGATTCATTTCCCGAACCACCCGCGATCAAATCATCAAATGCTGTTCCAGAAAGAATTGAATCTAACGAGCTTCCGAGAATCACGGAGTCAGAGCCTCCGGAAGCTGCCTTGATACGCCCTATTTCAACATCGGTTAGCTCACCAATCCAGCTAGATATGTATGGTGCCCACTGCCCTTTCCCAATCGTCGCGGACAGCTCCACAGCATCCATTACCGCCTTTACAGCATCGACACCGTGCGTCACCACCAACTGATTCGTAACACCCGAATAGTCTGGAACGAAGCCACTATTACCAATAGTTAAAACTATTTTAGAAGCATATTCTGCAAATCTGGTTTGAAACAGTAAACCAGAATAGACAGACGACACCAATGCATCATAGGCTTTATTTATCTGAGCAACTTGACGCATCTGAAATAGAAAATCTTGCTCGGTAACGTAAATCACACTGGATGATGAACTTCCAATCACTACTGTGTGACCACCCACACTAGCACCAAAGCTAGATTTAACATTTACAGCTTTGTCTGCACCGGAACCGGTTTCAGTTAAACTGAACGCCAAATACTTAACACCAGTGAATGCCTCTAAAATACGAACCTTCTCTAATATCGATTTTAGCTCCAGTTGAGATGCCGTTGGCTGTGCAGACGGTGACCCCGCCCCTCCCTCCCAAGAGTATTCGAACTTTACTGTATACGACGGCGTACTCAGCGCCGCCACACTTTCATCGAAGCTTTTTAAATCACTAGTTCCAGCCCACGCAGATAGTAAATGCCCCATCAGGTCGAGTTGAGCCTGACGGCTGCCAGCTGCTGAGTAACTACCCAACACCTGCTGCAAAGCCCCGCTCAACATACTGGCCTCACGCAAATCCCTGACGGCACCGGAGCCTTGCATATCGGGGCGTGTTAAAGCGTCAGCATCTAACTCAATAGGATTTCCATATTCTCGGTAAAATGTGTTTTGTGCAAAATCAATGGACCCAACAACCCCCTCAGATACAGCACCAGTAGAAACATCATTTCGAGTATAGGAGCCGACATTGGATATGACATTTCCATTATTGGGGGCGCCTGATGGAGCGGCAGCAACACTGATAGAAGTAATGCCAACATTCTGAAGAGTTTTCAGCTCAGACGACTGAGAAATACCGTCCTGATTACGGTCTTGCCAGATTTTTACTTGCGAAAATTTCTCATCTAATTGATCGAAAACACCGTCCGAATTACTATCTAGATCAGCAAGTGCCTCAAAGCCATTATTAGCTGTATGGCCATTTCGAAGAAGCGTATTCACCCCAAAAAGCTCTGTCCCATCATCAATAATATTATTATTATTTTTATCTAGTACCAAAAACCCATCATCACCTTTTAACCATCCAGTGCCCAGTTTATTTCCATCACCGTCATGATCAAAAACAACTCCTTTGTCACGCGAAATCGTCTCAATGCCATCACCATCCAAATCCAACACCAGTGGATCTACAAAAGTCACAGCACTGAAAAAATCTTGGTATACCAAATCTGAAATAGCACCAGTCAAATGCTGGCCTAATGTAACAGTACCAAACTGTTGCTGCATAAATTCGTAAGCAGTATCCAAACGCTCATTCAGGCCAAACTTCATTAACCCGGCAGCGTTTTCAAGCAAAACCTCAAGAAGGTTACCCATATAATCATTGAAGCTTTCCCCTTCTACTTGCACATAGTCTCCACCAAGACCAAGCGGAGGCGGAAGCATATCACCTATAGTTCCTGCCCACTGCCAACGATACAACTGTAGATCACTAACAGCAGACTGCACGTCTGCATCAATGATTTCCTTTAAAGGAGGAAATCCAACTTGCGCCCTTATATCATTAATAACTTTATTTGCGAGAGCATCAGATGCTATTTGAAAATCTGCATCCGTTAAATTACGACCATGTGAGCCTGCTGCGTATCTGTCTGCGCCACGGACCATATTGCTATAAAACGTACCATCATTCTTGTTAATAGACTGTGCAGCGGACAACCAGTTCGAGATTTTGCCTAGCTCAATAGAATTTGCGCCATTGGGCTCTTGAGCAATCTGCTGAACAGCAATTTCTCGCAAATAGCCATACGCCCCTGGATAATCACCTTGCGCTTGCAAATCAGCAAGAGTGTTAAGTTGTGCTTGGCTTAGGTTTAAAATATTCATGACATCCCTCTCACTGAAGATCGATACTGCGAAGCAGCTTTAGCAATAGATTATCAAGCGTTTCAAAATCGTTACGTCGCCCATCAAACTGGTAAAGTACTTCAATATTATTTCCAAATAGGCGATCACCTTCATAGGTCATCAATCCGCTACTTACATAAACAGGTGTATCATCAGCCCCCATAAATTCGTAGACAGTGCGATCTCGCAGCTTATATTCATTGCGACCGGCTGAAACGGAGGTAGGCTTGATTCCTTTAAGACCCGCTTGCTCCCGCAAAACGGGCGTTGAGACAGGTCGAATTCGGACTATCATATGGGTAGGTTCGACAATGCCAGCCTTGACAATTCGAAGGTCGGTCAAACGGACGCCAAACGTTACAACTTTAGAGCCGTGCGACTTCAGCAGTTTGCAATCCTCCAAAGTAACATAAAATTTAAAATCCGCTACTTCACACTTGTTCCTTTGAAGTTCATCCGCAAAAGCTGATGTTCCTTCCAGCGAAAAAAACAGGATGAAACACTTAGCTGATAACAACGAGAAAAGCTTTCCAAACCGAACAAATATTTTTATTAAACTCATAATTATCGTTCTCGTAGACTTTCGCTGGCGGCAACCTGCAGTGGACTAAGGAAAAACTCTATAATCCGACGCTGGTCCGTTTTTACTTCAGCAGTCACCGCCATGCCAGGCGATAACTTTACATTTTTCCCTTTTATATTCAGTTCATCTGTCACCAAGCGGATTTTGCTGCTATAGATAAGCCCGCGTTTCTCGTCTTCAATAGCGTCATTGGAAACACTAATCACCTCCCCGACTACGGAGCCATATTTGGTATAAGTAAATGTCTCCACTTTTACAGTCACCACCTGCCCTGCATGCACGAAGCCAACATCCTTATTTTCGAGCATTGCTTCAACTTCGATAGGTTGATCAATGGGGACCAAAACCATTAAGGGTTGCGCAGGCGTTACCACACCACCTATGGTATGAACATCCAATTGCTGGACGATGCCATCTACAGGCGCTTCAAGAGTGGTCAGATCCTCCTGATAACGGGCTTTAGCCAGATCCTGGTTTAGCGCATCAATTTTTTGATCAGCTTGTTGTAATAGGTCGAGCATCGCACGCCGAGTTTGAGCGGCAACACCTTCGCGCCGACGCTCCGCTTCCTGTCGCGCAGCACTTGCTTGCAAGACGCTAGCTTTTACCACACTAAGCTGACGCTCCAGATCCAGCCGTGCCTGCTCTTTTTCTAAGTACGCGTGGCGAGCAATGTATTGCTTCTGCAGCAAATGCTCATAGTCACTGGCCAACTTGGTAACGATAGGCAACGTTTTTTTCAAGCTGGACACTTGGGCACGGGCAGACTGGATATCCGCATTCCGCTGCTGAATCTCTGCATCAACTAAGTCTAGGCTGCTTCGGTACTCCTGATACTGCCCCTGCACCCAGCGCTCGGCGGCCAACACATGTTGAGGATCAGCATCGACGATGGTGCCGATCAAAGCCCGTGGTGGGCTTCCTGAAGTAATTGCATCCAACATCGCGCTGGCTCTGGCGTTATCGATCCGTGCAGCGAGCAGGTCACTTCTTGCTCGTCCAACATCAGCATTCACCGATGTCGAGTCCAGTTTCAGCAGCAATTGACCTGCTTTGACCGCTTGGCCATCGCGAACGTAAATTCCTCTGACCACCGCAGTTTCACTTGTTTGAATGACTTTAGTTTTATCGCTGAGGATAATCTTCCCCGTAGCTGTTGCTACTACGTCAACTTTTCCAAAACAAGCCCAAAGGAATGCCAGCAACGCAAAAGCCATAATTCCCCAAATAAAAACCCTTGGGGCTGGATGGCTTGGTTTGTCCTGCAATTCTAACGCCGCGGGTAAAAACTGCACTTCGTGAGCGAGACGTTTGGGCGTGTCCATTTCACGACGGCGGCTCCAGGAATGAGTCCATGCGCGACGATAACGTTGCAATAAACTAAATTGATCAGGCTTAGGCATTGCTGCGTCCCTGCTGCAAACGGTGCAGCCTCGAGTAATGTCCTGCCTGATGCATCAACAGCTCGGCATGGCTCCCCTGTTCCACTATCTGTCCACGATCGATCACGACAATGCAATTTGCATCGCGAACTGCAGACAGCCGGTGAGCAATAATGATCACGGTGCGGCCCTTACAAATCGCCTGCATGTTCTGTTGAATTATGCTTTCAGACTCATAGTCCAAAGCACTAGTGGCCTCATCGAAAATTAGAATACGAGGATTGCCGATCAACGCTCGGGCAATCGCAACTCGCTGTCGCTGGCCACCCGAGAGAGATGCCCCATGTTCACCAACGATTGTGTCGTAGCCTTCCGGCAATTCGAGAATAAACTCGTGGGCACCGGACAGTTTCGCGACCTGTATGACTGCCTCCAATGGCGTGCCAGCATCGCTGAGGGAGATATTTTCGCGGATGCTTCGGTTGAACAACATATTGTCTTGCAGCACGACGCCTATTTGGCGACGCAATGACGAGACATCAGCCAGCGCCAGATCCATTCCATCTATCAAAACCCGCCCGCGCTCTGGTACATATAACCGTTGTAGCAACCGTGCTAGAGTACTTTTTCCAGAACCGGAGCGGCCCACCACCCCGATAACTTGACCCGCCTCAATCGTAAGATTAATACCACGCAAAATTTCCGAACCATCCGGTCGATAGCGAAAGTGCACCTGGTCGAACTCGATGTAACCCTTGATAGGTGGCATAGCACTTCGAGTAGCTTGGGAGAGCTCATTGCGAGTATTAAGAATGTCCCCCAAACGTTGCACTGATACACCGATCTGTTGAAAGTTAGTCCACAGTTGAGCTAAACGAATGATTGGTTGCGAAACTCTTCCCGCTAGCATGTTGAAAGCAATGAGTTGCCCCACTGAAAGGTGACCTTCAATTACTAATCGTGCCCCAAACCAAAGGGTGGCTACAGTTACGAATTTCCCGATCAGTGAAACGCTTTCATTGGCGATCGTGGATAACGTCTGGGTTTTGAATCCGGCCGCAACGTAACCTGCCAATTGGTTATCCCATTTGCGGATAGCTTGTGGTTCAACTGCCATCGATTTCAATGTATCGATACCGTTAACTGTCTCAACCATAAAAGCTTGGTTTTCAGCTCCGCGAGCAAAGCTGTCGTTTAAACGTGACCTGAGCAGTGGTGTAATAAGGACGGAGACAAGAATATAAAGTGGCAGCGAAAGCAGAACGATTAAAGTGAGCCAGCCGCTGTAATAGAACATGACGGCGATGAAAACCACGGAGAACAAAATGTCGAGTACTAAAGTAATCGCATTACCCGTGAGGAAGCTGCGGATGTTTTCCAGTTCTCGAACCCGCGCGACCGAATCGCCAACCCGCCTTGCGTGGAAGTACGCCAACGGTAGGGTGATCAAGTGCCTGAACAACTTGGAACCCAGCTCCACATCGATACGACTGGCTGTATGGGCGAAGACATAGCTGCGAAGCCCAGACAAGGCCGTTTCGAAAAGCATGACCCCAGCCAAACCAACCGCAATTACGTCAAGAGTGGTCAAACCATGGTGCACAAGCACCTTATCCATGACTACCTGAAAAAAAAGCGGCGTGATGAGCGAGAACATCTGAAGCACGAACGAAACCAGCATGACCTCGCCGAGCAGTTTCCGGTACTTAATAATGGCCGGTATAAACCAGGTGAAATCGAACCGCGAAGTCTCCCCCGACGCACCTGCCTCTGAGCGAACAAGTAACAACTGACCATTCCAGCGTGCCTGCAACGCATTGAGCGTAATGATCACAGGCCTCTGTTCGACTGGATCATGAATGAGCACTTTGCCCTGGTCCAAGCGCGCAATAATAAAAAAGCGTCCATCCACACCTTCCGCAATTGCTGGGAGAGGCGTGCTCTCCAAGCGATCAAGTGAAGTTTTTGCCACCTTAGCTTTGAGACCGAGCTTACGAGCTGCAAGCATCAGGTCAGCCGTAGAAAAGCAGCGATCAATGCAACCGTATTCATGAGCCAATTGATCGGCCGAGACTGCCACCTGATGAAATCGAGCAAGCAAAACAAGTGACGTCAAGCCGGTATCAATCAATATGGGTCGTTCAGGCGACACGCCACCCGCTTCCGATTCGTTCATGTTGCTTCCTGCTGGATGGTTCGATCAGTCGATGCTTGACACTAGAAAGCATGGCAAAAAGCCATGTATCACTACATCACACTTCGAAAGACTGGTGGGTTTACTTTTAAGAACATTTCGCGACTAAAAAAGCGGCCCTTTCAAACTCCTGGAGGAAGAAAGTCTCGCGCAGGGTCGTAGTCTCGCTTTAAATAAAAAGAGAGGAGTTTCAGATCCGTTTGGCTCAGAGTCCCAGCGGCCTGCTTGAGCTTGAGATTGTCAATTATGTAGTCGTAGCGTGCATCGTTATAATCACGCACCGCTGCGTACAATTGCCTTTGAGCATTGAGTACGTCGGCGATATTACGCGAGCCGATATCCACTCCGACCTGATTCGCTTCAACTGATTTTCGGGCTGAGACGATGCCTTGTCGACGCGCAAAAATTTGCTCAATATCCGCATTGACTCCACGAAAAGCATTACGAGTGTTCAATACGACTTCACGTCGGCGGTCCTCCTTATCATCGGCGGTCTGTGAAAGTCGCTCTACGGACTCCTTTATCTGAGAGCTGGTCATACCACCTGAATAAATCGGGATTTTGAGCTCAATACCTATGCTGGTCTGGGCGACATTGTCGCGGTAACCATCCCGGCCGAAATCCGTCGGGTTGCTATAGCCGAAACTGTCGTTGTCACCTTTACGATACGAAGCTACGGCATCGATAGTCGGCAAATGCCCAGCCTTCCGCTGCTTGAGGGTTTGCTCAGCCGTATTTTGCGCTTGTTCACTGGCTTGGAGTTGCAGGTTCTGGCGTATAGCGGTGTCAACCCATGACCGTGCCTCATTGGGGATGGGTGGTTCAACCGGCATTTGGTGCCCCATTCCGGCAATCGACCCATAAGATTGATTAGTCAGACGAGTCAACTCTTCATAAGCGTCATCGACTCTTCGCTGAACCAACTGGCGATTTGCCCGCACCTCATCGTAAGCTGCTTGGGCGTCATAGACGTCAGTAATACTAGAGGCGCCATCTTCGAGCCGGCCTTGGGCCTGGTCACGCTGGTGAAGCAGCGCAGCTTCTTCCGCCTGCGCAGCAGCAAAAGCATCCAGTTGGCGCAAAGTTTCAAAATAAGCTTGGGCTGCTGTCAGCACCAACGTTTGGACCTTGACTGAAAACTCCAATTCAGCCTGAGTCACGCTGGATTGAGCTGCTTTCAACTGGAACCATCGATCTATACGAAACAAGGGTTGACTGATGTCGGCACGAAAAGTAGTGCCACTTCGCGTGCGACTGAGAGAAGGCTCATCACGCTCCAGTCGGGTGCCTTCAGAAGTGGCCCCGGCGGTGAGGTTTGGTAATAAACCAGAGCGTGCTTGGGGAATCGCCTCCCGCTGGGCTAGATAAGCATGACGCGCGGCAGCCAGTTGGGCATCATTATCGAAGGCTGACTGATAAACCCCGAGAAGGTCCGCGTGCTCTTGACTGACATCATCGAAAGAATGGACGAGCGGGCTGAACAAGCATGCGATGAGTAAAATATTTAATCGAGATGACTCGTAGCGTTTCATCGTTCGTCCATTACTTGAAAACTTCCTGACAGCATTACGTGACATTCAGAACTTCGGCCGACCAATGTGAATCTTTAACACCACTCATCGACACACGTCATTCATGTCGTCCTTCAAAAAAGACAGGCGCAATAATGATTTGTATTCAGCCAAAAATAAAAGATAAAAACCCAATAAAATCAAATAAATAACACCATCTTAAGCATTGACATACTCAATGCGAGCTGAATCGCCCCTAGTTTCGTAGACACCTCCAAGCCTTAAAATGAGGCCC
>NZ_LT607590.1:0-16987 GCF_900095275.1 Pseudomonas sp. UMAB-40 | reverse complement strand
CGATGGTAGTGTGGGGTTTCCCCATGTGAGAGTAGGTCATCGTCAAGATTGAATTCCAAAACCCCTGTCTGCTAACGCAGACAGGGGTTTTGTCGTTTTAGCTCCATAAAACTTCGGGCCATTGTCCCCTGCGTGACATGCCACATCTGCGTCACGTCCTTCCCCAGCATTCCCAGGTATTCAAGAGGTACATTGACCGTCAGCCGCTCTAGCACGCCGTTCGGCGGGAATATCGACCATTTCATATAAATCCCTAAGATTTCTCCGGCTAGTGCCGACAGACTGATGAGACATGCGTGCACCAAAGTAGAGCGGCCGAAGAACGCCGCCTGCGCTGTTACATGGAATGTTGCACCTGGAACGCATCCCCACTTTTTGCATAAGAAGTCCCATGAAATGAATCTCAAATTCAGCCATAAAATCCTTTTGGCCGCCTCTGGCGTCGTGGTGCTGGCTTTTGCGTTGTTCACTTTGTACAACGACTATCTGCAGCGAAACACCATTCGGCAAAACCTCGAATCCTCCGTCCAGCAAGCCGGCGATCTGACCGCCAGCAGCGTGCAGAACTGGATGAGCGGCCGTGTGCTGGTACTGGAAAACCTCGCCCAGAACGTCGCTCATCAAGGCGCCAATGCGGACCTTCCCGGCCTGGTGGATCAACCTGCGTTCACCTCGAACTTCCAGTTCACCTACGTTGGCCAGGCCAATGGCGTGTTCACCCAACGCCCTGACGCGAAGATGCCGGACGGTTACGATCCGCGTCAGCGCCCTTGGTACAAGCAAGCCGTGGCTGCCGACAAGACCATGCTGACGCCGCCGTACATGGCCGCCGTCGGTGGGTTGGTGGTGACGATCGCCATGCCGGTGAAAAAGAACGGTGAATTGCTCGGCGTGGTCGGCGGTGATCTGAGCCTGGAGACCCTGGTGAAGATCATCAACTCCGTGGACTTCGGTGGTATCGGCCATGCGTTCCTGGTCAGTGCCGACGGTCAGGTGATCGTCAGCCCGGACAAAGACCAGGTGATGAAAAACCTGAAGGACATTTATCCAAACTCTGGCGTGCGCATCGAGAAGGGCAATCAGGACGTCACCCTGAACAAGCAGGACCGCATTCTGTCGTTTACCCCGGTGAGCGGTTTGCCGAATGCCGAGTGGTACATCGGTCTGTCGATCGACAAGGACAAGGCCTACGCACCACTGAGCCAATTCCGTACCTCGGCGCTGATTGCAATGTTCATCGCCGTCAGTGTTATTGCCGTGCTGTTGAGCCTGCTGATCAACGTGCTGATGCGTCCGCTGACCACCATGGGCCGCGCGATGCAGGACATCGCCCAGGGCGAAGGCGACCTGACCCGTCGTTTGGCCGTGGAAAGCAAGGACGAGTTCGGCGAGTTGGGTGGTTCGTTCAACCAGTTCGTGGAGCGGATTCACGCATCGATTTCCGAAGTGTCCTCGGCGACCCGCCAGGTCCACGATTTGTCGCAACGCGTAATGGCATCGTCCAACGCTTCGATCATCGGCTCCGACGAGCAAAGCGCGCGCACCAACAGCGTGGCCGCCGCCATCAACCAATTGGGTGCCGCGACCCAGGAAATCGCCCGCAATGCTGCCGATGCCTCGCAGCATGCCAGTGGTGCGAGCGAACAGGCGGATGATGGTCGTCAGGTGGTGGAGAAAACCATCCTGGCCATGACCGAGCTGTCGCAGAAAATAAGCCTGTCCTGCACCCAGATCGAAACCCTGAACGCCAGCACTGACAACATCGGGCACATTCTGGATGTGATCAAAGGTATTTCCCAGCAGACCAACCTGCTCGCGCTCAATGCCGCCATCGAAGCGGCGCGTGCCGGTGAAGCCGGTCGCGGTTTTGCGGTCGTGGCGGACGAAGTGCGCAACCTGGCGCATCGCACGCAGGAGTCGGCGGAAGAGATCCACAAAATGATCACCTCGCTGCAGATCGGTTCTCGCGAAGCGGTGACGACCATGAATGCCAGTCAGGTCTCCAGCGAAGAGAGTGTCGAAGTGGCGAACCAGGCGGGCTTGCGACTGGTCAGTGTTACCCAGCGCATCGGCGAAATCGACGGCATGAACCAGTCGGTAGCCGCGGCGACCGAAGAGCAGACCGCAGTGGTGGAAACCCTCAACGTCGACGTCAACCAGATCAACTTGCTGAACCAGCAGAGCGTGGCGAACCTCAATGAAACGTTGAAGGATTGCGATGCGTTGTCGTTGCAGGCGAACCGGTTGAAGCAGTTGGTTGACAGCTTCAAGATCTGATTCAGGTCAGGTCTACCGCGTTATCGTTCAATCGCGAGCAGGCTCGCTCCCACAGGTTCACGCTAAACCCTGTGGGGGCGAGCCTGCTCGCGATAGCGGTGGATCAGTCACCGCTGAACCAAAGCCCTACACAAACAGCTTCAACACATTATTCATCGCGTCATCCGCAAACCCCTGCACAAACTCCTTGAACCCCGGCAACGCCTCGGCACCTCCCTGCGCCGGTTCGGCAATGATGGTCCAGGTCGCCCGCGACTTGCCCGCGCCCAGCGGTTCAACACTCATCGCCGCCCACAAATTGGCCACACCCAGCGTGTTGTAAATCGTGGTCCACGTCATGTTCAGTGCTTGGTCATCCCGCGAGTTGAGTTGCTCGACCACCAGGTTGCCGTCCTTGAAAAATTTCTTGCGCAGCGACGACACGCCTTCGCCCGTCATCTCGATGTGCGACAACGCCGGAATGAATTGATCGAAGCCGGCAAAGTTGCCGACCACCGCCCAGACCTGCGCGGCATCCGCCGGCACTTCGACGCAAGATACGACGTGGCAGCCTTGAGGGTTTTTGATCAGGGTATCGGGTTGCAGATTGTTCATGGTCTTGCTCCATTGGGTTTGAGTGAATCAGATGAAATTGATTTCTTTGAGGTAGTCGCAGCCGCGACGCAGCAGCGCCGGGGATTTTTCCGGGTAGTGCGCGCCCATCTGCCGCACGCCGGCCTGGGCGTTGGCGTGGCCGATCATCGAGATGTCGCCGATGTCTTCCTCAAAGCCGTTGAGGTAGAAACCGAGTACGCCGAACAACGCGTTTTCGCTGTCGACCCGACCCAGTTGCTGCTGCCAGTCGGCGACGCTGACCATGGAGAATTCGCGGCCGGCCTCACGGAATGACGCGACGTAATCGTCCCAACTCAAGGGCTCGGGGTTGTGCAGGTTGAACACCGCTTTTTCAGGTGAATAACGGCTGGCATGGAAGCCAATAAAGCGTGCGAGAAAGTCCACCGGCATCAGATCAAAGTTCAGCGCGAACTCCGGCACCTGGCCGAGCTGGATCGAGCCTTTGAGCATCAGCATCAAGCGATTTTTGTGCGGCTGACAGACGCCGGTCAGGCTGTTGAAGCTGATATTGCCGGGGCGATAAAGATTGACCCTCACCCCACGTTCACGCGCTCGTTCGAGGATTCGTTCACCGACCCACTTGGACAGGTTGTAGCCGTTCTTGATGTAGATCGGCGGCGTCTGCGCGGCGGGTAATTCCAGCACTCGGCCATCGTCGGCAATCGTGCTGGACGCCGAGAGCGTGGAGACGAAGTTGAAGATCTTCTTGCTGCGCCCCTCGCACAGCCGAAGGCATTCGAAAATCGGCTCGACGTTGTCCCGCGCCAACGACTCGTAATCGAGCACGTGATTGACGTTGGCGGCGTTGTGCACCAGCGCGCCGAACTCTCGATCGAGGCGCTCGTAAACGTGCGCATCGAGCCCCAACGACGGGCGAGTGATGTCTGCCGCGTAAACCTGCACCCGACTCAGGTCCAGGTGCTCCAGACGGTTTTCCCGCAAAGCGTGAGCGAAGCGTTCAGCCGCCGATTGCCCGCCGCCATCGCGCACCAGGCAGGCGACTTCACTGACGCCCCACGCCAGCAACGCCTCGACGATGTGCACACCGACAAAACTGTTGGCGCCGGTGACGATCACCTTGTGCACATCGCCCATGCGGCTGATGGGCAGCGGCTGAATATCCAGCTCGCGGAAGGCATCCGCCAGCGCTTGCGCGCTCAGGACTTCCTCGGTGCCAGAGCCGCGCACCAACGTCGCCAGCTTCGCAATCGTCGGCAATTCAATGAAGCGGTTGATCGAGATGCTGCGGCCGAATTCTTCACGCAATCGCAGCAACATCCGTGACAACAGGATCGAGTGGCCGCCCAGATTGAAGAAACTTTCGTCGGTCGGAATATCGCTGGCCGGCAGCTCCAGCAGCCCGGCCCAGATCTCCAGCAACAGCGCTTCATCGGCGCTGGCGGGCAAGCGCCGTGTCGTGTTTTCGGCAACATTCACCGGCATCGCCAGCAGCGCTTTGCGGTCGACTTTGCCGTTACTGGCGAACGGCATGCTCGGCAGTTCGGTCCAAGCGATGGGGTGCATGTAGTCCGGCAAAAACTGCATCGCATGAGCCTTCAAGGCTTCGCGCGCGACGCCCGGCTGGTTCTCCTGAGGTTGCGCGAGGAAGGCCAGAATCCGCCGTTGGCTGTCGATAACCACCGCGACCTGACGGTACAACTGACTGTCGCGCAGGCAGCGTTCGATCTCTTCCGGCTCGACGCGAAAGCCGCGGATTTTCACCTGATTGTCCCGCCGTCCGCACAGCTCGATACCGTCGCGGGTCCATTTCGCCATGTCGCCGGTACGGTAGGCGCGCAGGCTTTGGCCGTCTGGCAAGTTCAAGTCCAGGTAACGCTCGGCAGTCTGCTGCGGGTTGTTCAGATAACCCAGGCACACCCCCGGCCCGACAATGTACAACTCACCGACGGTCTGCTCGGCCACCGGCTGAAAAGCCTCGTCGAGAATCAGCACCTGGCTGTTGGCAATCGGGGCCCCGAGGGTGCGGTTGCTGTCGCCGGCGCGCAGCTGACGCGCGGTGATCAGCACCGTGGCTTCGGTCGGGCCATAGAGGTTGTAGAGATTGCCCTGACGGGTGAGCTGTTCGATGACGTAGGGCTCGCAGACATCGCCGCCGGTCATCACATGATCCAGGACCTGTAGCTGATCCAGCGGCAGAATGCTCAACAGCGCCGGCGGTAAAAACGCATGGCTGAGGCGTTGATGGCGAATCAGCTCGACCAGCTGCAACGGATCGCGGCGCTGGTCGTCGTTCGGCACGATCAGCTCGGCACCCTCAAGCAGGGTCGGGAAAATATCGATCAGTGACGAGTCGAAACTCAACGACGAAAACTGCAAGGCCCGACTGTGTTCGGTCAGCTGCACATAGTCGGCATACCACGCGGTGAAGTGCGCGAGGTTGGCCTGGCTGAGCAGCACGCCTTTGGGATGCCCGGTGGTGCCCGAGGTATAGAGCGCCATGCAGGGCGCGTCGAGAGCGGGTCGCTGGCGCATCAAGGGTTGACCGAGGTCGACGTCAGTGAAGTCGATGCGACTGATGTCCAGCCCCGGCATTTCGTCGGCGAGTGGATGCTGGCCGTCATGCAGCAACAACACCGCACCGGCATTCGAAAGGATGTACTGCTGGCGTTGCAGCGGATGGCTCGGCTCCAGCGGCAAGTACACCGCGTCGCTGCCCAGGATCGCCACGATCCCTGCATACAACGCACTGCATTTCGGCAAGCAGATCCCGACCACCAAGGGGCCTTGATGCTGTGCGAGCAACGGCAGCAAGTGTTGCTGGATCGCACGGCTCTGGGCGTGTAATTGCCGATAACTCAGCGATGTGCCGTCGATGTTCAGCGCAGGTCGTTCGGCGGACTCGATGAAGCGCTGTTGCAGACGCTCGATCATCGGGATCCGGGCGAGATCTTGCAGCCACGGTTGAGCCGTGTTGTTGAGTTGATGAACGAACGCCAGGCGTTCTAAAAACAGCAGATTGTCCACCTGATCTAAATGGGCTGCCGCTGCCGGTTCAGTGCAGAGAAAATACTCGGCGTCCCGGGAGAATCGGCTGACCAGCAGTGAGACGTGATCCACCAGCTCCGCCACCGCTCGCAGGCGCAAGGCCTGGCCGTTTCCGCTAGGCTCATCGGCAATCGACACGCGCGTGAACAGCGTTGATCCCTGCATGCACAGCAGGTCCATCGGCGGTAAACCGGTGATGTTTGGCACGCCAATTCCCAGTTGCAGTGTCAGATGCGGCGCATCACCCGGGACTGAAAACGCCTGGCTGGCATCGTCAATCAGCAGATCAAACGACGGCGCCTCCTCGAACGTCTTGAGCCGCACCAGCGAATGACCCTGTTGTTCAAGTTCCAGCGCCAGGTCGGTCAAGGCCTGGCTTTGCCCAATGAGCAGAATGTCGAGACGTCTCATGATGTTCTCCTCGTTACACCAGGTAGTCGCTGAGGGCGTCTTGCACGCACGGCGAATCCAGCAGCGAACTGCTGCGGAAAAACCGCACGATGTTGGCGACCAGCGGGTGATGACGATTGATCGGGAAGGCCAGCCCCGAGATTTCGTTCTTGAGTGCCTGGCGTGCCGCGTCGCTGATCTGCAAGGCTTCGATCAAGCGGAAGTCGAAGGACTTCTGGATGTCGTTGGTCAGGTAATGGCCGATGAACACCGGCAGGATTTGCGCGATGAGCTGGCGGTCGTCTTCGCTCGCGGTATGCCAGTAGATGCGTACCATCCGCGACCAGAATCCGGAGTGGCGGCCCTCGTCGAGCAAGTGATCGGCCATCAGGCCCTTGATCGACTGCTTGACCGTGTCGTCCTTGGCGAACGCCGCGACATCGCCGGTCACGGTGTTCTCGGCGATGGCCACGCAGATCAGTTCCACGGCGCTGCGCAAATGCTCCGGTGCGAGGGCCACGGCCGCCGGAATCGCCCGGCTCAGCTCGATTTCATCCGGCAGCCGGATCGGCGTGATGCCGGTCATGGCGACGGTCTGCTGCATGAAGTCCATGGCCACCAGCGCGTGGTAATCCTCGTCCACCACCACGGTCATGGCGTCATAGCGACAGGCAAACGGGAACGCCACGGCGAAGCGATTTTTGGCGATGCTGCGGGCGGTCTTGTCGACGATCTCGGTTTCGAAAATCACCACGTCGTTGATGAATTTGTAGAGTGTCTGCACCAGCGCGAAGTCCCGTTGTTCCGGGCATTCGCGCAGGAAGGTTTCGCTCAGCACCAACGGTTGGCGGCTCAACGGGTAGATCAGCTTGTCGTCGTTCTCCAGCACACGCCGGGGGCGGGTGCGGATGGTCGCGCGACTTTCCCAGGCGTCGGCGAAGGATTGGTAGTCGGCGGCGTTCATGCATTCACCTCCGCAACCGGTTCGCTCATGCTCAGGCGCAGGCCGTCCCACAAAGCAATGCGGCTTTCCACGGCGGCAATGGCGCTGGCGTAGACGTCTGCTTCGCGTTGCGGATCGCCGTCGACCAGCCGTGCGAGGAGTTTTTCAGCGGCGGGGCCGTGGTCCTCGGAGTCGACTTCGATATGCCGCTCCAGGTAGTAACGGAAGGTCGGCGCTTGCTCGATGCCGATACCCCAGTCGTCGAGAATCCGCTGGAACATCTGCGGAATAACGCTCTCACGACCATGCAAAAACGCTGCGGCAACGCTATGTCCCGGCGCGTGCAGCGCGGTGTGCAAGGTGTGCCGCACAAACTGCGCAGCCGCCGGATCGATATCAACACTTTGCAGCGCCACGTCGTAACTCACACCTTCTTGTTGCAACGCCACGAAGCGTTCCACGGCGACCGTGCTGGCGCCGACTTCGCGCATCGCATCCAGGTACAACTCGAAATGACTGTAATGACCCTGGGCCGGACGATCATCGGACTCTTCACCCAGCACAATCTCATTGATCAGACGCGCGGCCTGCGGATCTCGCGGCGGCAACCAGGGCAGTTGAACGCAGGTCAGTTCCTGTTGCAGGCGTTTGGTCAGCGACATGAAATCCCACACCGCAAAGACATGGGTTTCCATGAACCGTTGAAGTACCGACAGTGAATGTATTTCAGAGAAAATCGGGTGTGCACTAAGTTCTGCTTTCTTCTGGTTGAGGCGGTCTTTATTCGTTTTCATGAGCGAGCCTATAAGTGATCTGAAATGCCGTTAAGGGTGATGTGATCAATAAGTGACGGTCGTTTAACGTTTTTTGTTGGCGAGCGAATGCCTCAATTAAATTGATGTCATCCAGAGCGATACAGTCGATTTGGTGCCGTGTTTACTGGTGGCGGAGAAAAACTAATACACGAATAAAGTGTCGAGCAAGTTATTTTTATATTATTTAAAAGTTTAACTTTTTCGCGCGCGACAAGTTCCAATAAAACTATAAGTGTCAGTTTTATTTGGGCGTAGTTGCTCCTTTCGACGAAGTGTCGTCAAAATTCAAATAAAGAGTGAATGCCTCACTCAAAGCAACTTTCAAAGTTGTTCCGTTGAATGCTTCAAGGGGGTGGAAGTTGGCTGGGATTGACGCCGGTGCTTCCTTTCCCGTGACAAGACTCCTTCCGTAGGTTCTTGGTGCGAGGACTGCGCCGCCATGGCGGCGCGTCGCCCGTTCATTATTCGTTGGCAACCCAAGAGTGAGCGTAAATCACGGCCGCCGCTATCGCCCGGCCGTCATCTTTGCTGGCGTATTGATGGAGCTTGAGGGAGGTCAATCGAAGGCAGGCTTGGGGAGGGGACGTGCGGTCGCTGAAGCGGGGATGTGTAAGTTGATTATTCACAGCAAGCGCGGCGCGCAGTTCGAACTGCGCGCCCAGGCTTGGCGCCGGGTTTTACCTGGACGTTTTCTTGCTCTGCGCCTCAGGGCTGTTGAGGTAGCGCGTGATGACCTCGACACCGCGGTTGAGGTGGTGCTCGAGCAGCTTCACCGAACGCTCGGTGTCGCGATCTTCGACGGCCAATAACAACGCCCGGTGATCATCCTGGGACAGCTTGCCCAGGCCCATGGCTTCCAGGTTGAAACGCAGGAAGCGCTCCTCTTCGTTCAAGCCATCTTCAATCAGTCTCAGGAGCCGACGGTTAGGCGCCTTGCTGTAGAGCGACATGTGGAAAAGGCGATTGAGCCGCCCGATCTCGGCGTAGTCGTGTTCTGTTTCCAGGTTATCGATATAGCGGGCAGCGTCTTCGAAATCCTGTTTATCAAGCAAGGGAATCGACAGTCGCAGGGCTTCGGACTCCAACAGAATCCGTAACGCATAAGTCTCGACGGCATCGCCCTGAACCAGCGGTGCAACCACCGCACCTTTATGGGCGATGACGTTGAGCAGCGACTGGGCTTCAAGCTGGCGTAACGCTTCGCGCACCGGCATGCGGCTGACGCCGAACAGGTCGGCCAAATCTTGCTGGCGCAACGCGGTGCCGCAGGGAATGCGCCCGTCGAGAATGGCCGAACGCAGGGTTTCTTCGATCACCGAACGTGCGAGGTGAGCGGGAATCGGCCCGTTGACCTTGATACTGCTGAGGGGGTTGGGCTTCTGTGTCACGACTACGCACCCTGTTTGGCTGAAATATTTGGATCCAAATGGACACTAGTGACTGCCATGCAGCTTGTCAAACGGACAAAAGATCGCAGCCCACGACTTTTCATGTCACTCACCATTCAAAGTCTAGCGTGTCGCCAGTGATTGCACCGTGCCATTGTCTTTTAACGGGCTAACCTGCACCATCAAGCGAATTCCACCTGCCTGACCTGGATGCCTCGCATTGGCGGTACGTTTCGCGATCCCTCGGACTTTGCGCTGGCTGTGCTGCGCGTTGCTGCTGGCCGGCGTCATGCTGGGCGGGTTGCATGCCGATTGGGATTTTTCGCTGATCAGCCGCAAGGCGCAGGTCTTGTACGGGCCGTTGGGCGACGGGAAGCCGCGCATCGATGCCTGGCAGCAGTTGCTGGCCACGCAAAAACAGGCCAGCGAGCTGGAACAGCTCAATGTGGTCAATCAGTTTTTCAACAAACAGGTGCGTTACGTTGAGGACATCGACCTTTGGCACGAGGTCGATTATTGGGAAACACCCATCGAAGCCCTGTGGAAGGGCGCTGGCGACTGCGAAGACTATGCGATCGCCAAGTACTTCAGCCTGCGCCATCTCGGCGTTTCCAGTGACAAGCTGCGCATTACCTACGTCAAGGCGTTGCGCCTGAACCGCGCGCACATGGTGCTGACTTACTATTCGAGCCCCGAGGCCATGCCGCTGGTACTCGACAGCCTGATCGATGCAATTAAACCGGCCAGCCAACGAACCGACTTGCTGCCGGTCTACTCTTTCAATGCCGAAGGGTTGTGGTTGCCGGGCGCCAAGGGCAACAAGAAGGTCGGAGATACCAAACGCCTGTCTCGCTGGCAGGACGTGTTGAAGAAAATGCAGGCCGAAGGTTTCCCGGTCGAGACGACTAACTAGGAGCACGCGCTCAGATGTCTTTGTTCAAACAGCTGTTGATCGCTATCTGTCTATTCCTGGTGGTCGCCTTCACCGGCAGCTTCATGGTCAGCCTGGAAAGCTCGCGCACCCAGTACGTCAACCAGTTGCGCTCCCACGCCCAGGACGCCGCGACGGCACTGGCGCTGTCCCTGACGCCGAACATCGACGACCCGGCGATGGTCGAGCTGCTGGTCAGTTCGATCTTCGACAGCGGGTACTACGCGAGCATCCGCGTGGTTGACCTCAAGACTGACCAGACCATCGTCGAGCGCAGCGGCATTCCAGCGGTGAACAACGTGCCGGACTGGTTCGTCAAAATGATCGGTCTGGAACCGGCCGGCGGCGATGCGCTGGTCAGCCGTGGCTGGGAGCAGGCGGCGCGGGTCGAGGTGGTCAGCCATCCGATGTTCGCATTGGCCAAACTGTGGCAGAGCGCGTTGGGCAGCCTCGGCTGGTTGCTGATCTGCGGCGCGGTGAGCGCGGTATTGGGCGCGCTGTTGCTGCGTCGACAACTGAAGCCGCTGGACTACATGGTCAAGCAATCCCACGCCATCGCTCGCCGCGAATTCCTCAGCCTGCCGGAACTGCCGCGCACACCGGAACTGCGCCGAGTGGTGCAGGCCATGAATCAAATGGTCGAGAAGCTCAAGGCGCTGTTCCAGGAGCAGGCCGAGCGCAGTGAAAAACTGCGGGTCGAGTCCTACCAGGACAACCTGACGGGGCTGGCCAACCGTCGCTATTTCGAGATGCAATTGAACGCCCGGGTGAGCAACCCGGAGCAGGCGAGTTCGGGTTATCTGCTGCTGTTACGGGTCAAGGACCTGGCTGGTTTGAACCAGCGTCTGGGCGGTCAGCGCACCGACCAATTGTTGCAGGCCGTGGGCGAGCAACTGTCCCGCGAGTGCGCCAAGTACCCGGAAACGCAGAACCTCGTCACGCGGATCCGTGGCGGTGAGTTTGCCGTGCTGGCGCCGGGACTGGTGCGCGAAGAAGCGCTGCAACTGGCGCAGAACCTCGACAGCGCTTTGGCGAGCCTGCATGCGACCGGCGCCACGGACGTGGCCTCGGTCGCGTCGATCGGTCTCGCGCCGTTTATTCATGGCGACTCACCGCAGGCCGTGTTGGGGTTGGGCGACCAGGCGTTGGCTCAGGCTGAAGGTCAGGGTGAACAGAGCTGGGCGTGCCTGGATCACAGCGCCTCGGCCAGCGTCGGGGATGACCATCACGCCTGGCACAAGTTGCTGGATCAGGCGTTGACTCAGCAGCGTTTCAAGTTGTATTTCCAGCCGGTGGTCGCCAGCCAGGACACGCAATTGGTGCTGCATTACAAGGTGCTGTCGCGGTTGATCGACGATGAAGGCCAAACCATTCCCGCCGGACGCTTCCTGCCGTGGCTCGAGCGCTTCGGCTGGACCGCGCGCCTGGATCGGCTGATGTTGGAGCTGGTGCTTGAGCAGATGGCCGAGCATGAGGAATCGCTGGCGCTGAACCTGTCTTCGGCGACGTTGGCCGATCCGCAGGCGCTGAACAAAGTCTTCGAGATTTTGCGTGCTCACTCCGATCTCGGACCGCGGCTGACCCTGGAAATCGGCGAGGAGCAACTGCCCGAGCAAGCGATGCTGGAAGAACTGACGCGGCGCCTGCGTGAGCTTGGGTTCTCGTTGAGCCTGCAACGGTTTGGCGGGCGCTTCAGCATGATCGGCAACCTGGCGCGGCTGGGGTTGGCGTATTTGAAGATCGACGGCAGTTACATCCGCGCGATTGATCAGGAAAGCGACAAGCGTCTGTTTATCGAGGCGATCCAGCGGGCGGCACATAGCATTGATCTGCCGTTGATTGCCGAGCGGGTGGAAACCGAAGGGGAGTTGCTGGTGATTCGGGAGATGGGGTTGTATGGGGTTCAGGGGCAGTTGTTTGGTGAGCCCAAGCCTTGGCAGTGAGGCTTTATAGCTGAGTCGTCAGTCAGTCCGCCATCGCGGGCAAGCCCGCTCCCACAGTGGAGCTGTGTTGACCACTGTATCCGGGTCACCCCAAAACCCTGTGGGAGCGGGCTTGCCCGCGATGGCATCAGCACAGACAACATCAAAGGCCGAAGCCTCAGATCAACCCCGTCTCATCATCATCAATCAATTGACTCAACCCACCCAACGCCTCTCGAGCCTGGGTCCGGTCCATCAGTTTGGCCTGGGCCGCGGCCGGCAGGTCGGTGACGCGGATCACGCCTTTGCTGGTCAGCACCTGGATCAAGTCGTCGAGAACCCGGATCATTTCCAGGTCGCTCTGCTTGAGCTGCTTGAGGCTGCTTTCCATCACTTCGTTGGCATACCAGGCCTGGATTTCATGGTGGTCGGCCGGCAGCGTTTCCGTGGCCTCGGCGTAGGCCGCGGCTTCCACGCGCACTAACTGACCTTGCGCATCGCGTTGCACGTAGAACATTGAGCATCCCTCAGAAATGAACCAGCGTCATGCTGTCAGCAGCATAGGCCAACTGGACGCGAGTATGCGGTGCGGCGACGAAATCGTCACCGGGGGGATGGGCACAAACGTGACGGCCGCCCCATAAGGGCGGCCGTTTTTCGTGGGATCAGCTGTTGTTGTGATCGACTTTGATGGTCGGGTCACTGCCGGCAATCAACGAGTGCAGGTTGGCGCTGGACCAGTTGTTGCCTTCCAGTTTGATCGTCACATCCGGCGTTGCGGCCGCCGCATCGCCTGAGTTGAACTTGCCGCCGGAGCTGACTTGCAGCGACGACACGCCATCAACGGTGCTGATTTTCAGGAAGTTATCGATGGTGCTGCCGGTTTCGCCTTGCAGCAGATCGCGCAAGTCGATGCGGTCACCTTCGCTGGCCTTGAAGTCCTTGATCACGTCGTTGCCGGTGTCGCCAGCCTTCCAGACGAAGGTGTCGGCACCCGAACCGCCAATCAGGATGTCGTTGCCCTGACCGCCCATCAGCGAATCGTTACCCGAGCCGCCGAGCAGGATGTCATTGCCCTTGCCGCCGTCGAGCAGGTCGTTGCCCCCCGAGCCGAAGAGAATGTCATTGCCCGCGCCGCCCAGCAGTGTGTCGTTGCCGTCATGGGCACCGGACACATCGAATGCGCTGTAGTGCTCGGTGATGAACTGGTGCACGTTGCTGGTGGTGACTTTGCTGACGTCCACGCCGGTTTCTTTGGCGACGAACGCCTGCATCGCCTGATAACCCTCGCCGGCAATGCCGTTGAAGCTCACCAGGTCGCCGAACAGGATGTCATTACCGTCGCCGCCATTGACCGTGTCGGAGCCCGGCATGGTCGCTTCGGTGTGACCGATGATCGAGTTGGCCAGGTCTTTCGGATCGATGTTGGTTTGCGGCGTCTTGTCCGAGTCGTATGGCTTGAGGTCGCTGAGGGTGACGTCTTTGTTCAGGCCGATGGCTTCTACCGTCGACACCTTGTCCAGCAGCGCGAAACTGCTGGTCGAGTTGTCGATGGCGCTGGAGCCGGTGCTGCTGCCATTGCCGTCGCGATAGGACAGCTCGTAAGTGCCGTTGCCCTCGGCGCGAATGGTGCCCAGTTCGGAACTGCTCCAGTAACCGCCCCACGAGCTCTTGTACGTCTGCAGCGTGACGGTGCCGGAGTTATCGATGGTCAGGTAGTGAGTGCTGTCCAGATAACCGGAAAAGGTCTGCCCCAATTTGTAATTGGTGGTGGTGATGACGTCATCGAGCTTCACGCCGCCGAACAGGGTCGGGTTGGTCGACTCACCACTCTGGTAGTAGGTCGGCTTGCCGTCGGTGATGAAGTAAGTGAGGTTCTTCGCTCCAGTGTTGGCCATGGCGTCGGCACTCTGGAACCAGTTCGCCGTGGTTTTGAACACGTCTTCGTAATTGGTGCCGCCGCCGGACGCCATGGAATCCAGCACCGCTTTGAGCAGGATCAGCGCATTCGGATCGTTCAGGTTCACTGAAACAGACTTGTTCACCTGGTTATCGAAGTCCGCGAGGAAAATGTTCACGGTGCCCGAGTTGCCACCCATGCTCTGCTTGAGCGTGTTGAACACCGCGGTCAGCGAGTCCTTGGCGGCGCTGATCGACGAGGCGCTCATGCTGCCTGAACTGTCGACCATGAAGGCGATGTTGTAGTTGGTGCCCGGCACCACGGTCAGCCCGCCGATGTCGGCGACGATGATGTCGTTGCCGTCGGTGCCGGTGATGGTGTCATCGGCCGCCGTGGCAGTCACGGCGTTGTAGACCGCCGGGTAAACCGTGACCGGGATCGTCGCGGTGCTGGCCGCCGAGCCGCCGAGAACCTCGGTGGAGGTCGAGGTCACGGTCAGGTTGAACTGGCCGTTGTAGTACGGCGGCGGGGTCACGGTCAGGGAACCGAGGTTCCAGCCGGTGACGTTGGCTTCACCCGACGAGGTGCTGGCGGTGAAGGTGTGGCCAGCGCCATCGGTGAGCACGGAGCCCGCCGGGATGCCACTGATCTTCACGATCAGGCTTTCGGAGCCGTCAGTGTCCGTGAGCGCAGTCTTGATCGCAGACAAGTGAACGCTGGTGCCTTCGGCCGCTTCGTTGAGCTTGTAGCCGTCGTAGTAACCTTCGCCGTTGGTGCCGTGCAGGTCGGAAACCGTCACGCCGGAAGCGGCCAGGTCTGCAACGCCGGTGTACAACGGCACGCCCGCGCTGCTCAGGTCGACCGCCGCCCCGCCGTTGACCGACAGGTTGACGTCATAGCTGCCCGGGCCGCTCTGGTTGTGGTGGTAGATATCCAGGGTGTAGTAGCCGCTGGCGGTCGGGGTGAACGAACCACTCAGATTGCCGCCCGCGCCCCAGAGCGCGCTGGCCACGGTCTTACCGCCGATGGTCACGAGCAGGCTGTCATCACCGGTGCCGCTGAAGCTGTAAGTCTTGCCGGCTTCGAGGTAGATCAGGCCGGACGTTTTCGACGCGGTGCCAGAGGTCACGCTGCCGTCGGACTGCACGTTGGTCACGGTGGTGCTGCTGTTCGGTTTGCCGGCTGCATCGATCACCGACTTCAGCGTGTTCGTCGCCGCGCCGCTGCCGTCGGTGCCGAGGCCCGACAGGCCGGTCCAGACTTCCTTGATCAGTCCGGTGGATTTGACACTATTGTCCGCAACGCTCAAGGCCGGAGCGTCAGCAACCGGCGTGATGTCGATTTTGATCGTGCCGGTGTTGCCCAGCAGCGAACCGTCGGTTGGCTGGAACTTGATCTGTGCGTAGTCCGCCAGATTGTTGCCCACGCCGGTGCCGCCGTAGCCATTGGCGCCGGATTCGTTGGCGTCCGGCAAGAAACGCACCTTACCCGCGTCGATGTCAGCCTTGGAGAGGGTCTGGTTGGTCGTCACGTCGGTCCAGGTCGAACCGTTCAGGTACTGCAATTTGCCTTCGCCCGGCAGGCCGGTGATTTTCACGCCGAGGCTGGCGGCCGGACTGTCGACATCGCTGACGCCGAAGGTCGACCAGCCGAGGATCAGCGGGGTGTCCTCGGTGCCGGTGAGGTTAACCGGCGCGGCGGTCGGCGCATCGTTCACTGCCACGACGTTGACGGTGGTGGTCGCGGTGTTGGAGTAGTTGCTGCCATCGGTCACCGTCACGGTGATGATCCGCGGCACGGTGCTCGGGTCTTCACTGCTGTTGGTGAAACTGATGTTTTTGATCTGCTGCATGTAGTCGGCCAGCGTCGCGTTGCCGGACAACGTCAGCGTGACGGTGCCCTCCTTGCTGTTGGCATTGATGGAGATGCCGTTGACGCTGTTGCCCAGGTTCAGCGCATCGCCCGGCTGACGGTTGGTCAGCACGATGGTCGCGCCGGTCAGCATCGTGCTGTCCGGGTCGGTGATTTTCAGGTCGGTGTCGCCGATCGATACGCCTTGGCCCGTGGTGCCTTCGGTGAAGGTCACGTTGTAGTTGGCACCGGTGGCGCCGCTGGAGTTGTTGGCGTCCAGGTCGAGCACGGGCGGCGCATCGTTGTCGACGATCGCGGTGCTGATGCTGCCGTTGGTCGCGCTGATCGCCAGGTTCTCGAAGTTGCCGCCGGTGGCCGAGTCGATCTTGACCACGAAGTTTTCAGTGCCTTCGGTGATTCTGTCGTCCAGCGTCGCAGCGTTGAAATTCGCCGTGCTGGCGCCCGCCGGAATTTTCACGGTGTACACACCGGTGAAATCCGAACCGTCGGCAGCGGTGCCGCTGTAGGTGATCTTCAGGGTGACTTCGGTCTGCGCCGGGCTCGTCAGGCTGACGGTGTAACTGGCGGTCTGGCCTTCGGTCACCGAGGTGCTGCCGGTGATGCTGACTTCGGTCCGGTCGAGAGTGTCGGTGACACTGGTGATGGCCGCCGCCGGGCTTTTGACCAGGTTCTCGAAATTACCACCGGTGGCATTGTTGATGGTCGCCTGGACCGTGCCCGCGTCTTTATAGACGTCGTCGGCCGGTGCCTTGACGGTCACGGAGCCGCTGGTGGCGTTGGCGGCGATGGTGATCACTGCGCCGTTGCTCAATGTCACGGTCACCGGCGTGCCGGCCGCATGGGTCAGGTTCGCCGTGTAGACGATTGAGCCGCCTTCAGCGACCGAATCGGTTGCTGTCAGGCTAAGCGTGGTGGTGTCAGCCGAGTC
>NZ_LT607589.1:0-18844 GCF_900095275.1 Pseudomonas sp. UMAB-40 | reverse complement strand
GGTATCGCCCGGTGGGTGCCTGACTGTTATCAAGGTCCGTGCCAGAAATGGATAAGGCTATGTAAATCAGGTGCTTGCGATTGTTTTTAGAGCCTTGAAAGGATGTTCGATCAGCGACACGAAGGAATGTGCGCAAGAACTTGCGCACCACTGCGCAACTTCTTGCGCACTCGGCTGGAGGCCAGGCTGGCCGGGCGATCAGCGCCTCGCAAGGACCTTTCTAGGCGAGGAGTGCGCAACAAGTTGCGCATGAAGGCAGTTCGCTATTAATAGGGGCTATGTTGCCGTGAAACGTTAATCCTAATGAGAGAAATGTGTGCGTTCGCTCCAATTTGCCTGCGATACAGCATATTGCTGCACCGCTGTAATCAAGCCTGAGACAGGCCGCGCCGCTGTGTGAATCGCCCCAGGTTTTGTAGAAACTGAATGACTGCTTTTGGTTGATTGCTGCCTGTCGCGAAGGGCCGCAGTTGACCCATGGCTGCCTTTCGTGAGAGGTAGCTAACGGCCAGTTGCTGCCGCTTCAGTGGTCTTCCGTATGACCTTCGCAAAGCGTACTCCCCGAAAGCTTACTTAAGTACAGCACTTAATGGCCGATAGCCTCTCCATGCTTACGCACGCGCAATGAGCAAATGGGCCGCAACGCTGGGCACTCGAGAACACGACACACAGGGATTGTTCGTATGGGTTGGGAGAGACTGTTCGTTGCTGCTGCCGCAGCTGTGGTCGCGGCTGGCGCCGCTTATTGGAAGCGTTACGAAATCAAAGATGTCTGGGAGAGCCTGATCATCAGCCTCAAAGGTAAGCGCGTGGCGGTGTTGGGAGAGCGGAATGTCGGCAAGACAGTTCTATTGAAGTTCCTTGCCAGTGGCGAGGTTCCCGACGAATACATGCAAACCGTGCTGACCGAGAAAGTCGAAGGAAAACGGTTTGCGATGGGTGACCTGAAACTGGACCTGAAAGAGACCCGAGACGTTCCCGGTGGGCATGATGCAATCGAGGAATGGAAAGCACTGCATGATGAAGCTGACATCGTCCTGTATCTGGTCAACTCTCAAAAGGTGAATCAGCAACGCATCAGGCGCGACCTCGAAAAGCTCGAAAGCTGGAACAAGGCACGGGCTCCCCAACCCAAACTGATCGTGCTCGTTACGCATATGGATCTCGACCCGACGTACGTCGCCACACCAGTGTCCGGTTTGGGGCATTTCCGTGATCGCTTTGTCAAACTCAACCTCGACGCGGGCCTGTCGAAACTCAGCCATCGGCCGCCAATCATCCTCGGCAGTCTTGTGAATCGAGACCAGGCGGCCAAACTCGTCGCTACGTTGATCAAAACGGTGACAGCATGATGCACGCGAAGGTCTTTCAGGCTCAAGCACTGGACAACAGTTCTTCGGACCATTTGCGCCTGGCGGAGCATGGTGCGGAGCTTGGCAGCCCAATCCGGGAACAAACGTATTCCGGAATGGCCAGCATCAGTGCGGAAGGCACCGTCCTGTTCGCACAAGATGGTGTGAAGCTGTTCGTCAAAGGCAACGCAGCGGTATTACAAGTCGTCACAGAGGAGCGCGACCATGCGGGCCGGTTGGCACCAGTGGTGTGCTGGGTCGAGCAAGATACCGAGCATGGTTCAGGAGCGAGTGGTGTCGATACGGTGTGGGCGTCGCTTGAGCGGTTCGCTACCGCCATCGGGCGCAGCTTTTCCGAGCCCAAACGGTTGGCCGCGCGGGAGGCGCTTGAACTACTCGCAAAAAAGCAGTCGAGCCAGAGCTTGATAGCCCTGGCGATAGCACTTCTGCAGCGCGAGTGGGCAGCGTGGCTCAACCGCGTGCTGGCGGCATTGAAGAATTTCGGCAAGTGAACGAACAGGACACGCGCACCGCGCGCAAGGGGAGCAATGTGACAACAGGCAGGATTCCGCTGGACCATGGCGCGCGCAGGGTCATGCTGGTGTTGGATGAAAACACGATCAATGAGTGTTTGTACGACCTTGAGCCAGAGGCCAAGGGGTTTCTATTCGATCCCCAGTCTCACATCGTACAGTACCCCATGGCGGCCGATGAGCCGGATAGCCAGGCGCTGCAGAACATTATCGATGCCGACCTGCTGCGGCCAGGCGCGGTGCTCTTGCAGAGCCCGTATGACCGCAACGCCTATGTGGACCTGAGCCAGGCAACCGATCAGTTCGCCATAGAGAAACTTCGGCACTTTTCACGGCTCTGCCAATACCTGGGGGCTCGGGACGTTACCGTTGAGCAAGTCGAGGTCAGCAAGGACTCCTCGTCCGAAGTCTACGAGTTGAACGGTAAAGCTCCTATCGCCAACCTCGATGTCAAGGTTGAAAACAAGGCGAGCAGTTCACTAGCCAGAAAGTTTTCTATCAATACCTCATTTCGCGGAGGCAAGCCCAACACCGAGGCCGCCGAAAAGTACTTGCGCGACAAACAGCTCTGGGGCGACGTGGTGATGCGCAGCCTGGTCGAGCAGTGCGCTGATGAAGACAACCAGATTCTTGAGCAGAAGGTGACGATCAGCCTGTCGAGCGAGTCGAAGCGTACCTTGGGCGTAGTGGCCAAGCTCAACCTGCCAACCAAGGGACTTGGACTGACGGTAAGCTACTTGGCCAGCGCTCAGTCCAGCGAAGAGTACCTTTTGACCTTGACGGTAAAGTTTGACGCCCCTGAAACCGATAGATTGTAGAGGCATGCCGCCAAAGTTTCCGGGATAAGTCAGCAATACTGGAATTGGATCGAAGAGCCATGCATTAGCGGGGCTTTTTATGATGTGGGCGGTGTAACACAGATGTTTTTGCTGTTTGGTATCGCAGGACTGCTTGAGGTAATCCGGAGATTCACCACGTCGTTGCGCATCCCGCAGTAGCCCTTCGGAAGATGGTGCCGGTCCAAAGCGCACTGATAATCTACGCAGCTAACCGTTGGGTCGGCATCAGTGTCAGCTTTGGGCCGATTGCTGTCCTTCACGATAGGCAGCTATTGGCCTGTTTCTCGGGGAGTGAGGTCAATAGCGATTGTCCGTGTACCGGCCATCCCAAGCCTGGGGAATAGTTCGCCCGTTACCCACGGTGAATTCTGCTCCTCCGTCAGACAGCCCCAATGTGTTTTGGGCCCACAAGCCTATGGTCTGCCAGATCAGCGAGCCCGGATCAGACTGTCGATCCTTACTGGATTGCCGATGTGGATGAATGTGGGTCAGCATTCCGCCATTAGCCGCCACTGTGTCCACGATCCACTGCACGGTCGCCTTGGCAGCGTTAGCCTGTACAGCAGGCAGATCCATGGGTTGCCTGGGAGTGCTCAGGTTCTTGGGTTGCCACAGCGTTTTGGGCTGCCCCTCGATACCTGCATACCACCCATCTATCTCGATGCCGACACTGCGCCGGTTAAGTCCGTTGGCGTGGTTGCAAACTTCAGTCAGGTCATAGAGCTGAATGACCTTGCCAGTCCGGGTGATGCAGAAGTGAATGGGTACGCTATGCCACCTCGCGGGCTTTTCGCCAATGTTGGTCGCCGTCTGATGCAGGACCACGGCCGTGATTTTCGACCAGGGCCGGTACGGCGAGTCTACCGAGCGTCCCGCATGAGGGTGGTTGGCTCGCTCATCGATAATGTTCGCGGTGGGCCCACCGTGGTCCAAAGCCGCAAAAGCCATATCAAGGGATGCGGCGCCAGCGGGCGTGATGGACTTCGGACGCTCATCCGTAGGTGAGCTAAGCCCTTGTGATACCAGGAAGGTGCCGTAAGCGGACAGGGTCTCATCGCCCAACACACCGTCGGCACCAAAGCGCGGTAGGCCATACCCCAACGCAATAAGCTGCTGCTGCGCAATGATGACGTATGGATCTTCGGAACCCTTCTTCAGGAGAGCTTGTATGGGCATGATGGTCTCCTTTGGGGTTGATGGATGGCAGATGTCCATCACCCAGCAGAATACTGCCCACCCGGCGCGACTCGTCGGGGCTGCTCAGGGCTGATGCAGTCAAACCATATCGGGTCGAACATATCGGCCCGATATGGTGGGACTCTTTCGTCAGCGAGCACGCGCGCTCACTGGAATTCTGTCAATGCCAAGCAGTACGGAGAACAACGGACGTCCAGCCTGCGGGGCGTCAATGCATGCTTGGATGCTAGTAGACGATGAGTCATGTGGCAAACGCACAAAATGGCGAATGGCTATCAAGAGAAAGTATTAAGGAGAGGGCCACGTTTATCACAGGGTGCTCGGGCTGTAATAGCTATGAGGGGTAAAAAGGAGATTTGTCTCCGCATCGAAATATTGGCCTTGGAAACTTAGCGGGTTATCAATCTCCGCGACGTCCGGTGCAGCTAGGTTTCCTGCTGGCTCGATACTTGGCCGACCGCATGATGGCTCCGGTGTAATCAGTACGCAGCCATCGATAACGATCCTAACCTGTCAGTGCCAGTACGCAATATGCGATAATGGCCATGTAATGGCACTGGTATGTGCCTTGATTTGGATCGGTACAAGGAATGAACCTGCATGACTCGGACGAAGGCAGCAGCTGCCACTTTGCAGTGCTGGTATAGCGGGATGTTCCAATGAGTCAGGGAGCTTTTCAGAGTTTTCGCTTGGCGAAATGGTTAGGTTCTACCTGCGCGTCTTTAGACATTGCCTCCAATGGATTGATCGCCGTTGATTGGACAGGGCAGACATCAAAGATCCTAGTGGCCGGAATGCCCAAACCGCCCCAACTCAATCGCTGGTTGGGATTTTCTTGTTTGACGTTGACGTTACCCTCTTGCCAATTAAAGGCCATTGGATGGGGCGTCAAGCGTGCGGATGACATCTGGCGCGCGGCGTTACGTGAATGGTACGGCAACCGTGTGTTGGCCATTGCCGAGACCCTGAATGCTTTCTACAACAGTGTCCAAGCATTTGGTTACTGCCGTCGCTCGCAATGGACACTCCTGCATGCCTCGTTGGTCAAGCAATCCAAGCAATGGCCAGCGCTGCCTGCCAGGGGGTTGGGTGTTCTCTCAGGACCTGAGCGCAAGATTCTGGCCCGGGCTTGGTCGTGGGTTCGTGACGGAGAGAGATGCTTGCGTCGTTGGCGTAAGCAATATGTGAAGCTCAGCCTCGTCGAGCACGCCGAGTTGTTCGACACCATCGAGTCCATGCCTCTCACGCTCAACCAGCGTCTCGCCTGTATCGTGGACGAAGATAACAACCTGGTGCTCGCAGGAGCAGGGACGGGCAAGACCAGCACAACCATGGGGCGCGTCGCCTTTCTGGTCCGCAGCGGTCAGGCACAGCCTGAGGACATTCTGCTATTGGCCTATGGGAAGGATGCCGCGGATGAAATGCGTGAGCGGCTAGAAGCGCGCGTCGGCATCAAAGGCATCAAGGCGTCGACGTTTCACTCTCTGGGTAAGGACATGCTGGGGCAGCCGTCTCTCACGCCAATGGCTGAGGACAAGTCCGCACGCAAGCGTTTCATTCAATTGACCTTCGAAGACTTTCAGTCTGAGCCGGGCTACCGTAAGCGACTGTTGCAGTATTTCGAGAACTACCTGTTTCTGATCAAGAACCCATTCGAATTTGCCTCTCTGGGTGAGTACTTCGCTTACCTGGCAGAACATGAGGTCAGAACCCTAAAGGGTGAGCTGGTAAAAAGCATGGCCGAGTGCCGCATTGCTAATTTCCTGTTCAAGATGGGGGTGGAGTACCAGTACGAATCCCGCTACAAGGTGTCCACCCGCACGGCTGAACGCCGGGACTACCATCCCGATTTTTACCTACCAGCGTTCGATCTCTACATCGAACACTTTGGTACGGACCGCCGCGGCAATACGGCACCTTACGTCGACCGAAAGGCTTATCACCAGGCGATGGCCTGGAAGCGTGAATTGCACAAGCAGCATCAGACACGGTTGATCGAAACGTTCCACTTTGAGCAGCAGGAAGGTCTCCTACTTCCGTTACTGGAGCAGCGCCTGCTCGCGGCCGGTGTGAGCTTCAACCCTCTGCCTGATGAAGTCATGTTGGCGACACTTCGCGAGTTCGGGGTTGTCACTGAGTTTGCCGACTTGCTGGAAAAGCTACTGACGGGCTACAAGGCCGCGGATCTGGCTAAGGTCGATCTGGAGGCTCGTATCAACGCGGCACCATCCCCAGATCAGATGCGGGCGGCGCTGGAGTTATTGATGCCTGTTTATCAGCGTTATCAGGATGACCTGGAAGGTAAGGGGCAAATCGATTTCGATGACATGATCGTGAAGGCTGTACGCCTGGCGGAGCAGGGGGACTTCAAGGCTCCGTGGCGCTTTGTGCTGGTAGATGAGTACCAGGACATCTCCGAACCAAGAGCTCGTTTAGTCAAAGCACTTCGACGGTCTCAGCCTAATGGCTCGCTATTTTGCGTGGGGGACGACTGGCAGTCGATTTATCGATTCGCTGGCAGTGACATCCGTCTTACCTCGGAATTTGAAGCGTTCTTTGGTGCGACCGTCATCAGTGCGTTGGATAAGACTTTCCGCTTCAACGACAGAATCAATGCAGTGGCCAGCCGGTTCGTGATGCGCAATCCGGCGCAGTTGAAGAAGGATATCCACACTCATACGGTGGAGGATTCGCCGGCGGTTTCGCTGTTCCGGACTGAGCTGGATGACGTTGAGGCGCTACCACATGTTTTGACCAAGATTGCTGCGCGGGCTAAGCCTGGGTCGGTGGTCTACATTTTGGCCCGATTTAATTTCCTGCTGCCGGACAAGGCAAAGCTCAAGCATTTGAGTAGCAGCTACCCGCAGTTGACGATCAAGACCTACAGCATCCACACCTCGAAGGGACAGGAGGCAGACTACATTGTGGTGCTAGGCAATAAGGCGGGTAAGTTTGGAATGCCTCCCCAGAAGGCAAGTCATCCTCTGTTGGAGGCGCTTTTACCGCCCCGTGAATCATTCGCTCATGCCGAAGAGCGGCGCTTGTTTTATGTGGCGCTGACCAGGGCCAAGCGGCGTGTTTATCTTGTGGCCAGTAAGGGGAGGGGCTCCAGTTTTATCAAAGAGCTCCTTGACGCTAAATATGATGTTGAACTCGAAGAGTTTGGCGAATTAACAGCTGTGTCTGCGCCGGGACCGGCTTGCCCAGTGTGTCAGACAGGGGAGCTGACATTGAGGGCGAAGAAAAATGGCCGTGAGTCATTTTTCTTCTGTTCGAATTCTCCGCGTTGCAAGCATACCGAGACTGCATGTCCGGATTGCCTGGCGCCGATGCATAAGTCGGGGCGTTACTTAGTCTGTAAAAAGATTTGTGGGGGATGGGTTGCGCTGTGTCCATTGACGGGGGGTAGGATGGTGCCTCGTGGGACTGGTAAGCAATTTTTTGGGTGTTCAGATTATCATCGAGATGATGCTGAATCCTGCTCCCATACAGAGACACGGATTCCCCCTCCCAAAGGCTTTAAGGCTCGAGTGTTTACTCCGTAATCTTGATGAGTTGATGACATAAAAGGAGCTTCCATGCTCTGCGATCTGCGTGAACGGCTTAAGCCGACATCCCGAATGCGCGTGTACGATGCCATCCCTGAAAAGTGGGTATCGATGTCATTGATTGGCACAACATTTCCTTCAACAGATCACCAGCCTTGAACCCTAATGACTGCTAGGTGGGTTTTGATGGAAGCGACCGAGTATTTCCGCATCTTTGTTACAGCAAACTGGATTTTCAGGCTGCTGAGCGGGATAGATGGTTGCATTGGCAAGGGGGGGCGAAACCACTGCCAGAGGCCGTGCTGATAGATCAGAAAATTAACCTCGCCGAATTCGACTGGAATAGGCGTCTACTTTATTGCGCTGGTAGGGACACGTAGACATGCATAAAAAAACACTGACCACTTTGTTTTCAGAGTCGCTATATAAAATACCAGACTACCAGCGTGGTTATGCGTGGGTAGAGAAACAGTGGAATGATTTCGTCCAGGATGTTGATGCGCTTGTTGACGAGAAGGTACACGGCCATTACACCGGAACCGTGGTGATTTATGCCGGCCGTGACGCTGAGGTAGTCAACTATGGCACCCGTCGCTTGAAAGTGGTGGATGTGGTTGACGGTCAGCAACGCTTGACCACCACCTGCTTGTACCTGTCGCTGATCCTTCGCAAGTTGAGTGAGCACGGTCAGCTAGAATACGAACGGGAGATCCCAGATTATTTATACGCCGATGGCCGCTGAAAACTTGAACTTAACAATGACACTCAGCACATTTTCTACGACCTTCTGAAGACTGGACATCCCAACACAGAGGTGCTGACCCCGCACGGAAAAAGGCTTGTTCAGGCCCACGATTATTTCAAACAGCATTTGAATTCGCAGCTCGACAAGCGCAAAGACGAGTCTGTTGTCTATCTGAAAGAGCTTTACATAGCGCTGACAGGGAAGCTGCATTTCACGTTCTACACGATCGAGGAGGAATGTGAAATTGGGATGACCTTCGAGCTGATGAACTCTCGGGGTAAGGATCTTTCCGTTCTGGAATTACTGAAAAATTACCTTATGCATTGGGCCTCACGAAACGGACATGTTGGCGGAACGAGCGAGTCGTTGACGCACATACTGAATCGGAGTTGGAAAACCACCTATACAAATTTAGGTACCTGCTCGGGCAACGAGGACCAATGTCTACGCATTGCGTGGATCTTGTACTGCTCGCATACACCAAAAAATTGGGTCGGTTACAACGGATTTAAAGACAGTCAGTACATTCCGCTGAGGGATTTCTCCCGACGTTCGTTGGAAGAGACAAGAGAGTTTATTTGTACTTTTGCCGAGGGGCTTGCGGAGGTTTCTCGTCATTACGCTTGTATTACCAGCCCTACAGCCAGTAACACTTCGTCGGACGAATTGAAGTGGCTAACCAAGATCCACCGCACCGGAAACATCGCAAATTTCCTGCCGCTGATGGTTGCTGCTCGCAAGCACAGGCAAGATTGCAGCTTGAAAGACGAGGACTACATCGAACTGCTGAAAGCCCTTGAGCATTACGCCTATCGTGTTTTTCTCTACGATGGCCGCCGCGGTAATGCTGGTAAGTCGAGATTCAACCATTGGGGCTATGACGTTTTCGGTGACGCCAAAGAGATCATCCGGGTGATCGCTTCCATTTACGGTCTGGCTCGCTACTATTCTTCGGACCATTCCTTCATTGCTGGGAATGCAACGCCAGAGAACTGGTACGGCTACAGGACCCTGTTGAAATACACCTTGTATGAGTATGAACTTTACCTCTTGGAGGTCGAAGGTAAAGATAATACGGCTAAGCTGGCGTGGGAGGATCTGAAGGACTCAACCATTGAGCACATTCTTCCGCAAACTCCAGAAGAGAACTCCTATTGGACAGATCTATGGAGTCGTGACGAGAGGGAACTGTACCTTCATGACATAGGCAACCTCGTGCTCACACACAACAACTCGAACTACCAGAATTTCGATTTTCCGCGCAAGAAAGGCAGCGCTGGCAAAGGCAATAGCTACAGCAATTCGGACATCCGACAAGAAAGAAGGCTGGCTCTAGATGAAGATTGGCGTGCCGAGGAGTGCGCAAAGCGGCGTGGAGTGCTGGTGGACTGGATCAATACACGCTGGGGAACGGACTTTGTTCTGGGTATAGCGGCCGTGGACGTCATTGAGGATGTCATCGAGGACGCCGACGAGGATGGAATTGGGATGACTTCTGAAAATAACTGACGCAAAGTTTATATTTCGCCGGGCCGCGTTGGTCTGGCGTATTCACTCTCGTTGAATAATGCCTTAGTTGCACAGTACTGACGTTCGACCTGCCCAGTTAAGCACTGAAAGCATGATTTCTGCGGGGATGCTCTGGGAATCGTAAAAGGCAGTAGTCCGCAAACGTCTTTTATCCGGCCGCCATTAGCGATAATCAGCTAATAGGCGATCGTTACCTGAGACTGGATCTGCCTGTGTGCGCCTTAAGGCCATCGCAGGTGAAAACGTAATGGCTGTGGTGCAGCAGATTAATAGGCGTGGGGAAAGGGAGTGCCACACGAGAGCGTGCTAGGTGATTCTGACTGGGTGATGCGGGAGAGGTGATGAGCCGGAACTATACGATTGACTGGCCAGATCTGGATAGTGAGTAGGTAAATCGTTTGTTTGACAGCAAGGCCGCTGGAAGCCGTGCCTGGTTATTTACCTTGGACTCAAGGTATACACCTCCCTCCTTATCATTTCTTGTCTAATTAAACTCAGTACAGCAGTGCTTATTAGGATAAATTAAAGATAACGTTTATCGGCGACAGGGCATCAAAGTGAATGTCTATACGGTCTGCTTGCTGTGACCAGTTGGTTAAGTTCACTGATGCGCACAGTGCGGATAGGGCCCCCGCTTACTGGGATAGGAACACCTTTACTATTAAGTTCAGCTCTAATTTTTATTTCAATTAGAGCATCACTTGATGCAGAGGCAAGACAGGGAGCTTGAACTACCTGCAGAGGGGATTTTTTTCCTTTGTATAGCCATAACCCTTCCTCCGAAGCTTTGATCGCCCAAAGATTATCTCGATCAAATGGTTTTGAACAGCTGATGCCGGCCATCCCTTGGAATATGCCTAATACTTCATGGACGGTGCCATCTTCAAGGGACGTATATTTTAGATAATCGTCAAATATGTAAAGCGCACGGACAATATTAAGCTTTGACCTAGATAGAATCTCGCTTGGATCGGGGACGGACGCCACGGACTTTGGTTTTGAATTGGAGGGAGAAACTTTTTTTAACAAATCGCCGCTGATCATCAATCTGTTTTTAATTTCGACTGGTAACAAGTCACCCAGTGATCTTAACAACGTAGCTGCAAAGGTAACGAGCGCTGCGGCTTGGGATGTTCCGCTGACTTTCGAAACTTTTCCACTATCGTCCAGCCATGATGATAGATCGCAACCTGGGGCAGCCAAGTCCACACTGCTGGCGCCGCGGTTACTGAAAGTCGCCAATTCTCCATTCGGTCTATGCGCGGCAACGGTTATGACATTGCGCTGTGATGTCCCACCAAGTGATGCGGGATAGTAGGGAACATCAGACAGATCGGGGTTTCCATCGTTTCCTGCTGAGACTACGAACAGGTTGTTAGTGGAAGAGTCAGTCAGGCGTACGAAGACGGCATTTAAACCAACCCCGGTGGGCTCCTCATACTCAATGCTGAGGTTGACGATGTTGTCCTTCAAAAGATTGATTTGCTGATTCAATTCACTTGTCGAGTTGGGGATAAGCGTCTCACCGCCGTCGCCGATGTTCACAATCCAGAGCCGCAACCAAGATACCCCTTCGGAACGGTCGAAAATAGATAAGTACGGCTGGAAATCGGCCCCTCCCAGAACCAGCCCGGCAATGTGTGTTCCGTGGCCACTGACGATGGTCGCGGCATGTCTCCCGTTCAGATAATTTATCGGGTGAATTTTCCCATCAGTAGTAGTTGTCATTGGTCCAATGATACCCGCGCCAGCTACCTGACTGGTCGTGAAAAAACGCGCAGGGAAATGCGATCCAAAAATGATGTTGCCTGAAATGACATTCGCACCAAAGAAGCCATTGTCGGCGATAGTGACTTTGGTCGGAACCTGATCCAAATTAAGCAGCTTGACCGCTTCCATCGAGTCCTTGTAAGCGTTGAATAACCACAAGGTGTTGAAAGGCTGGTTAGGAGCCGATGGGGCTGTGCATTCGGGCGGGTTTTCGTAGGTTTCCGATACGGCAGACTCGATTCGCCCTGCAGCAATTTCAAATCGAGGTTGTAGTTGGCGATTTTCCGCTGAGGGTGTAGTTGGTTGAGCAGGAGAAACCGAGAACTTGACGGTTGATAAGGCGGGGCGAGTTGTTGCGCTTGAGCGAAGCGTGGACCGGAACTCGTCGGGTGAAAAAGATGCTTTGACAATTGTCGTTGCAGTGATGTGGTTAGGAATCAGCTTCTGTCCGGGTTTGATCTTGTCCAGATTTGGAATGCCCGAAGTCTTGAAGTACTGCTCGATCGTGTGACTCTCACCGGGTGTCCCGGTGAGAAACTCATACACACCCGAGGCGGTATCTCCTTGTTTAACTACATATTTGAATGTCGGTTTTGTATTCACAAAGACACAGGCGGGCCACTTCACTTGATAGGCGGCTTCTCCAATGACCATGTCTGGGGCATGGGGCAATTTGATTGAGCTGTTTATCTCACGTAGTTGATCCCAATACGCGGATCTGAATGAACCGCACAGCACAGATATAATTTGGGTTGCGGTCAGTTGATTGAGATCTGGATAATTTGATTTCGATAATGTTTTTGTGTCGACCAGTGTCATGAATGTTTTCAGAAAGTCGTCAGGCACCGGTCCGGCGGCTCGGAAGGCGAAGGTTTGTTTCGTTTGACCAGAGGGTTCATCTCCCGCAAGAGTGTTACCGCAAAACGTCGCCCAAGCGACGAGGATTAACCGTTTGAATATCAGGTGAGTAGGGCGGCAAGTTAATTTCGGCATGGTAGAAACCCTGGCTTGCTATTGAGCCCGCAGATGACGTTTTGTTTATGAGTAGTAAGCCAGATGTTTACAAATTTTCTGAAAGAGTCGGTTGCAAGGGGGGCCACGCGCGAAATGGCGATTTGTTCGGAATTCTCTGTGGACACAATCTGAATGCTGGAGTTAACCGCACGTACTTTTCGAGGCTGGGTCTGATTGGTCGTCGTAGCGCCAGAAAACAGCGGCCCTCCCGAATCGCCTGCACATAGAGCTGGTGCACTGTTCAACGGGGACCTGATACTTGCAAATTGATTCAGCAACCCGTTTCCATCGCTTCTTCCAGAATGGATTGTTGCGTCTCCGATACGCAACAATCCATCAAGCTTCAGGTCGCCTTTGGGCTTGACAAGAATCGCTGCATTCGAGCATCCAAATCCTGTCATCAGAATAGAGATGCCTGGTACGAGGGCGTCCGAGCTATCGATATTTTCATAGAGTAATCCGCTCAAGACTTCCGGCAGCACATTAGGTACTTTGAAGCTGCATAAAGCATAGTCCTGGCTGACTCTTGGGCGTACGAAGTCCCACACCTCATCCTTAATAGCCTTCGAGTATTCCTCGGAGATCACGCAGGAAACGGGTAGCTTTTGTCCACCGACCTCAAAAGATATGTCGGAGCGAACCGGTTTGCCTGGGCCTGAGTCAAAGCAATGCGCTGCTGTCAGGAAGACGCCAGGGCCAACAAGCACACCTGTACAGGTCGCGGGAGGATCTTCATCTTTAGCAGACAGACGAGCATTCAGGATCGTAGGCCAATCCTTTCGTTCTGCTTTGACACCGTTAATAAGCTGCACTTTACCGTCCGTGCCGCGCTCAGCGAAAGCTTGAAAGACAACCGCCGCTTCCGTTTGAGGCGTTGTCGATTCAGAGGATTCTGTAGGACTGATAGCAGCACTTAAGGCGACGAGAAGTGATGCTTTCATTCCTGGAGTCAATTTGTCCCATCGCATCGACATGTCCAGTGTGGCCTTACTTACCACGGAGAATTGAACGCTAGTTAGTAGGTTTACAGGTGAAGCAGATCTTCACTTTTTAGCTGGTGGAGTCGTTTTTACTTTCTCCGATCCCTCCTTCGTAGCCACTGAGCCCTTAGCATCTCTGATCGTTTTGATAGCCTGCTGAATAGATTGGAGGTCGTCGGAAAATGTCGCAAAGTTATCTGCAATGGCGGTGCCTGACATCGTCGCGCCACAGATTGAACCCAGCTCAATCTTGCCTTTTACTGGAAGAGGTTGCAGCCGCACGACCTCCGGAGAGGATACCGTTACATGAAAAGCTGGGTGCACGTCACTAAACTCTGTGCCAATTTGGAGTGTTGCACTTCTGCACGCCGGTACTGGCCAGTATGAGACCTTACGGTTCATTGCTTTGTCCATGAAGTCTTGGAAGAGTACGGTTCCTGGAGGAGGCGTTGGGTTGTCATACTTAAATGAGTATGTCCATTCCTCGTTGATGCTTCCTGAGCTGTTTGGACCTGCCGGGACTTCAATGACAAAAGGTTCAAGAACCGTTGCTTTGCTCTGCTGCGCATTCACGCCTCCTACGAGCGCGCTAATTTGGATAGCGGTTGCTACTACTGAGGCGACTTGTCCAACGCGTTTAGGGACAAGGTTTTCAGCGGTACTGCTCACGGATGAGACAAGATCGGTGTTCTGATACTTTGTGATTCCAATAGTGGTCGACTTCCAGAAGCCAGAGACCCCCTTCACTGCCATTACACGACCATCGTCTGGTAGTTGGACGACTTTGGCTTCCCATCTCATCCCATCAATGATTGCCGTCGCGAGGCCGTTGTGGAGCGTCGGGGATGAGGCTTGGTTGTTGTCGGGAGCAGTCGTTGTAGTTGCAACAGTTTTCTTGTCCTTCGCAGCGTTACCACTCACTTTGGCGGTCGGCTTGACGACCGCAGTACCTGGCTTTTTGTTGCTGCTGGTCTCGCCGGCTGCATCAGCCTTCTTGTCAGTTTCAGGCTGCACAGGTGATACGAGAATATATGTCTTAGGGAGGACAAAAAGCTCATAGTGATCATTAGCTTGCGATTCAATAGCAGCGAAGTCGCCTTGATTTGCAGGTGATGTGTACTGAATCTCAATGTTTTCACAGCCAGCGAGACCCAAAACTGCAACGAAAGGATAAATTTTCTTCACGCTAATCTCCTCAGCGGTATGTGAGAGCTTAATAAAAGACGGTTCAATCTTTCTATGTGATGATGGGGATAGACCAAATATTGTTAGGATGAGTAATGCTGCATGCTTGCATATGGATGTTGCGGTAATGGGGGCTTTTAGGCGGAGTTACCATAAGTTTAGTGATTCATGAAAATTCTATATTCATTCTGAATTATTTTGAACTTTAGACGCTGGTTGGTGAATGTCCAGTGGCTATCATTCTTTATACGTACGCAACGTTAGATAAAGCGAGACCCTTCGCCAGAAATGCATGTCGGACAGAGGCGGTCTTGTTTCTGGGTTTTCGGGTTTCAGTGAGGAACCAATAGTTCTGGGTGATGGCAGCATGAATATCGAACGGGCTACGTGATGTACCGCGTAAAGCATTTGATCCCGATCAGTGTGTTTCACGACCGGGGAATAGACCTAAAGATGCTTGCAAGGCTTTGGCCCAAAGAGGGTAAAACGGAGAGCGGGATAGTGGCAGGTGGCTATAATCTGCCGGACAGCTTTTGCTGTGCTCACAAATATGAACCAAGGAACGACAACATGAAAAGGATGATGAGCGCTTTCGTGTGCCAATTTGTCTTTCTGGGGACGGCCGGATTGCTTGCGAGTTGTAGCTCTGTACCCCAGCAGTGGGAGGATGGACGGGTAACACGGGCTCCTGGCATTTCACCAATGCGACCGCTTTCTGAGACCACAGAAAATACATTTAGCAAAGATTTTTCCTCAGAACCGCAGGGCAATAAACCTTTGGTAATCGGACTGGCACTATCTGGTGGTGGAACGCGTGCAGCCATGTTTGCCCATGGGGTGCTGCAGGGACTGAATGATAGCGGTGTACTCGAGAAGCTCGATGCCATTTCATCCGTATCGGGAGGTAGCTATACCGCACTCTGGTATTACACCAAACGTATGGAACTACAGAAAGTACATATTCCCTATCAAGCCATGTTCGAGGATTGCGTCCCTCTCTGGTGGCAAAAAGCGCCTATGCCAGGTGAGTCTAGTTACGACACCAGGTACAAAATTTGGAAGGCTCTGCAAATGGCAGGACAAGGCAACGATGGGTTCCAGAAAATGGAGCCTTGCCAAGGGAGTAGGCATTTTAAAAGCGGGGATCCTTATCGATGGCAGGTGCACCTTTCCCGTTGGCCTGACACTTTCCGTTACTCCGAGACAATCCCTACGGGTGATAGGCAAGGAGCCCCATGGTCTGAAACGATCAAACTAGCATTCACCAGTCTCGGTGAGGTGCTCGTTTCTGCGTTGATCAAAACGGGTGCGGTGCCCTCGGCTTACCAGTACGGGGTTGAAAGAGCGTGGGCCTTAAACCCCAATCCCCGTACTCGTGCCGATCAGGACTTCAGTTACACAAACGATACGGGTGGTAAACCACAAACCTCGGATTGGCATCTGGACCCCACCAAAGCACATTGGCAGGACCTTCGGACGCTCTATGCCGATAAGGGGATTGGGAAATTGCCCCTATGGATTCTCAACACTACCAATGCTCCACAAGGTATGGGGACAGATCAGAGCCGCATATTTGAAATCACTCCTTTTGGCCAAGGGTCTGAATTAACCGGTTACATGCGTAACGGAAAGCTGTCCATTGAAGACATGGGAACAGCAGTTCGTGCTTCAGCAGCTGCAGTGGATGCTCAGGGGGCTGGCGAGAAATATGCGCAGACTTGGTCCGCACGCAACTATCTGTTCCCGCTCGCTGAATGGGGTGTGACAGTCGACAACAAGTTCCAGGATTCCCCAAAACGCTTCCGGCTCAGCGATGGTGGTCACTCGGAGAACTTGGGGGTATATAGTCTGCTGCGCCGTGGTGCCCGGGACATCATCTTGGTCGATGCCGCAGAGGACGTCGAAGGGCGCATGGCAGACCTATGCAAGCTCCGTAGCATGCTCAGCAGTGAGCGGATCACTCTGACATTCTCAGAAGAGCTTCCGCGGCTGGACGAGGTGTGCAATGTGGGGGGGCATGCTAGAGACAAGGCCTACAACACCTCCGCCTGGCTCAATCCGGTAGTGTCTGGAAAAGTCACCTGGCCAGCAGATAGTGGACTGCCTCCGACTCGCATCTGGCTAATCAAACTGGGGTGGGATCAAAACGCTGTTCGGCAAGCATTCAATGCAAAAAGCTGCGAGACACGCGAGCATCCGGTCAGTTGCATTGTGACCGCCTACTATGGTCATAACGCTGGAAGTGTCGTACGTGAAGACGGCCTGATGTACTTTCCGCAACTGACTACTTCGGGTGCAGGCTTTAGTGCCAGTACATATCTTTTCTGGGCTTATCGTGAGCTAGGCAGGACGGCTGCCGCGAACCTAAAACTGATGCCTGATGGTTCGCTTTCATTGTCGTCCAAGGTGGTGCCAAAGCCACAGCCGGTGAACTGCGTCCGCGCGGGATTGCGCCCTGACACATGCTGAGCAGAAGATGATTCCGTCAGTATTGATCTCCATGTTGAGGTTATGGTGACGAAGCGCGACCAGTTCGACCCCGGCCGGGCGATGCTTTAGGGCGGCGTTGCTACGTATTTTGCAGTCGAGGTGTTTGGCCGCGTTCTAAATCCCCTACTTGATCGATCAGTTCTCGCCCCCGATTACGCACATTCCCTACAGCCCGGTCCCCCGGGTACCATTCGAACACCTCGGTCGGCTCGCCCTGAAGCAGCACTATCTGTTCGGCACGCTCCTAAGGCGTGCCTGGATCCAGCCAGTCCCGGGCGAGCTCTGGTGATAGCGCGACTGGCCGCCGGTCATGGATATCCACCATGCCGCCGGCGCTGTCGGCGGTGATGATGACAAAGCCGTCATGCTCACTAGGCTCATGTTCTCCGATGGGATACTGCCCAATAGCTGCACATAGGATGGGCGTCTGGTCACAATGGCGGATCAGGTAGGGCTTTTTTTCGCTCCACCTTCATAAACCCACTCAAACCAATTGTCGATTGCGAGGATTGCGCGGTGTGGCCAGATGGCTTTAAAAAATGGGCCATGGGCAACTTTCTCCACCCGAGCATTGATCGGCGCGGCGCGGTCTTTAGCCCAGTGTGGGCGCCAGCCCCAACGAACCATGTCAGCGCGTAGGTATTCACCATCACGGTGAAAGAGGGCGAGCTGAGTCGTCGGGGCCGCGTTGTAGCGTTCGAACGGCTGGTCACCGGCATTGCTGATCAGGGAGTTAGGGATGCTTAACGCTGCGACGAAGTCGTGTATGCCCCGGTACTGGGATAGGCGTCCGCATATGATTGCTCCCTCCGGCTGTGTATTCAGGATAGACCCGTGACTGCTGGCTTCGTTACAAACCCGTTTCCGCTGCAGATTGGGCAGTCGTCGCGCTGACCGAAGTGATCAAGGTAGGTCGGGCAGGTGCAGAAGTTCGCCAGTTCAAGCAGTGGCCGTGCTTTTTCGAAAGTACGCAGGTTGTGACTCTCCTGGGCGAGCTGGGCAGAATCAACCAGCGCGCGGTACAGGTCGGGATCGTCGATCGGCACGTAGGTAACGCCCTCGACCATGCGCAGAGTCTCCAACACGTCATACCGTCGTCCATCGAGTATGACCAGCGTGAGCCCGTTGATTGTTGCAATCGCGTCGGACGTATTAAAAGCCAGCTGCGCTTCACCGCATTCGGACAAAACTTGCCGTCATGCCCATATCGTGAGCTAACGTCATAGTAAGTTGATCGGCTGATGCGTCCGAGATTTTTGTTCCACTCAGCACCCGTCATAGAAGGACGCGCCGCAGTATCGGATAGGGGAGTCTTTTAGTTATTCCACGACGTGCTACTTAGCCGCGCTCACCATTTATTCCACATCGAACAGCTCACGCTGGCCAACCAAACCCTTGGCGGGCAAGGTTTCAATCATTGCATGCCAGGTCGTTCGGTGGGTTTGCGGGGCTCTGCATACCAAACTCGTGGTAGTCGAGGGTGCAGCACCATCGATGAAGCCTAAGATTTGATCGTCTCACCGCAGGTTAACATTTTAACGAACACGGTTAACGTTGCTGCTCTTAGAATTAAAAGAAATTGAGTTTATAACTGGATTGGATTTTTGGGTGCTTGAATCGCCCCGGATTTTCTAGACACTCTCCAGGCTCGCTGCGTAACG
>NZ_LT607588.1:7116-23256 GCF_900095275.1 Pseudomonas sp. UMAB-40 | reverse complement strand
CCGCCAGCCGCCGTTACCGCAGGAATGGATATGTACACCAAGGAGGAAATTGGTCGGCTGTCAGGCCGCCAAGACAGAGAAGCCAACTCCCACAGAGCCCGAGTGAACCCCGCGGGAGCATCGCCAAACTCAGGCCAAGCTTTTGCTGACCACTTCAAACACATCGCTGGACAGCTGACCCGAAGCACGAATCCGCTCCAGTTCGCCTTTCATCAACGCCTGACGGGCGTCGTCGTATTTGCGCCAGCGAGTCAGTGGTGCCAATTGGCGAGAAGCGATCTGCGGGTTGAAGCCGTTCAACTCGATGACCAGATCCGCCAGGAAGCGATACCCCGAACCGTCCGCCGCATGGAAGTTGATCAGGTTCTGCCCGGCAAACGCACCGACCAGCGCCCGCACCTTGTTCGGGTTCTTGATGTTGAACGCCGGGTGCTCCATCAATTGACGAACACGCGCCAGACCACCTGGCAACGTGCTGCCCGCCTGGACACTGAACCACTGATCCATGACCAGCGGATTGTCCTTGAAGTGCTCGGCAAAACTCGCCAGCGCCAAGGCCCTCTGCTCTTCAAACGGCGAGTTGACCAACACCGCCAGCGCCGTCAGGCGTTCGGTCATGTTGTCGCTGGTCTCGAATTGTTCCAGCGTCGCCGCCAACACTTCCGGCTTGCCGCTGAGCATCAGGTACGACAGCGCGATGCTCTGCAAGGCACGACGGGCGAAATGCTCGGCTTCGGCCACATACGGGGTTTGCTTCGACAGATCGCGATTGGCCTGATAACGCAGCCACAACGCCTCGAACAAACCTTCAGCCAATTGCTTGCGGGCAAACTCGCGTGCGATATGGATGGCGTCGACGTCAGCCACTTCGCTGATTTCAGTCAGGTAGGCCTCGCCCGGCAGCGAAAGCATCTCCGCAACCATCGCCTGGTCCAGCGTCTCGTCAGACAGCACGGTGCGCAAGGCAGCAATCAAGCGCTGATCCAGCACCAGTTTCTCGCCCTTCTGCTGCTGAGCGATCAGCTCCTGCAACACCTGAACCGACAACTGCTGACCGGCATCCCAGCGGTTGAAACCGTCGCTGTCGTGCTGCATCAGGAACATCAGTTGATCGCGGTTGTACGGGAAGCTCAGTTTCACCGGTGCCGAGAAGCCGCGCAGTAATGAAGGCAGCGGCTGTTCAGCGATGTCGACGAAGGTGAACGTCTGCTCGGCCTCGGTCACCGAAATGACCCGCGAAGTGCCCTGAGCACGGTCTTCACCGGAAAGACGCAACGCAATGGCCGCCCCTTTCGAATCCAGCAGGCCCAATTCCACCGGAATCACGAACGGCAGTTTTTCCACCTTGTCCGGGGTCGCCGGGCAGCTCTGGCGGAAGGTCAGGCTGTAGGTTTTCGCCGTTGCGTCGTAAGACTCGCTCACCGCCAGACGCGGGGTACCGGCCTGGCTGTACCAGCGTTTGAACTGGGTCAGGTCGACACCGTTGGCATCTTCCATGGCCTTGATGAAGTCATCGCAGGTCACGGCCTGACCGTCATGGCGTTCGAAGTACAGGTCGCTGCCTTTGCGGAAGCCTTCGGCGCCGAGCAAGGTATGGATCATGCCGACCACTTCCGAACCTTTCTCGTACACGGTCAGGGTGTAGAAGTTGGAAATCTCGATGAAGCTGTCCGGGCGCACGGCGTGAGCCATGGGACCTGCGTCTTCAGCGAACTGGTGAGTACGCAGGTAAGCCACGTCCTGGATGCGTTTCACGGTGGCCGAGTTCATGTCGGCGGAGAAGCCCGAATCGCGGAACACGGTGAAGCCTTCCTTGAGCGACAACTGGAACCAGTCGCGGCAGGTCACGCGGTTGCCCGACCAGTTGTGGAAGTACTCGTGCGCGACGATCGCTTCGACACGCTGGTGCGCAGCATCGGTGGCGGTTTCGGCGCGGGCCAGCACGGCGCTGGAGTTGAAGATGTTGAGGCCTTTGTTCTCCATGGCGCCCATGTTGAAGTCGTTGACCGCGACGATCATGAAGATGTCCAGATCGTACTCGCGACCGTAGACCTCTTCGTCCCAGCGCATCGATTTCTTCAGGCTGTTCATCGCGTGCTGGCATTTGTCGATGTTTTCCGGCTCGACGTAAATGCGCAGCGCCACCGAGCGTTCGCTCATGGTGGTAAAAGTGTCTTCGACGCACCACAAGTCACCGGCCACCAGCGCAAACAGGTACGCCGGTTTCTTGAACGGGTCTTCCCAGGTCGCCCAGTGCCGGCCGTCTTCGCCAGGACCTGAGGCAATCGGGTTGCCGTTGGACAGCAGCACCGGATAGCTGTGCTGCTCGGCGACGACCGTGGTGGTGAACGTGCTCATCACGTCCGGGCGGTCGAGGTAATAGGTGATCTTGCGGAAGCCTTCGGCCTCGCACTGGGTGCAGAACATCGTGCCGGATTTGTACAAACCTTCCAGGGCGGTGTTGGTTTCCGGGTGGATCTTGACGCTGGTATCGACCGTGAAGGTGGTGCTGGTCGGGTGCAGGGTCAGGTGGTTTTCAGTCAACTGAAAATCAGCGTCGCTCAACTCGCGGTCGGCCAGGGTGACCGACAGCAACTCCAGTTGCTGGCCATCCAGCACCAGCGGCGGCAGGCCCGGGCCGCGCTCGGGATTTCGGCGCATCACCAGTTGCGCATGGACCAGGCTGTGGTCCTCGAACAACTCGAAGGTCAGGTGCGTCTCGTCGATCAGGTACTCGGGCGCCTGATAGTCTTTCAAATAGATCATCTTCGGTTGTTCGGTGCGCATGCTGGAGTCCTTACTGATGCACGGCGAGCTGATAAGCCGTGTATTTACGAATATTGATGACGCCGGTGTCGAAAATCAGGTACTGGCCCTTGATCCCCAACAGCGTGCCTTCGGCAATCGGATTCTTGTCCAGGTTGAAGCTGACGATTTTGGCCGGGTATTGCTCGACCGGATAGCGGATTTCGAGGGTTTCTACGTCGGCAATGGTCTGGATTGCTTGTAGGCCGAATCGTTCCTGCAAACCTTGTAACCCTTCGGCGCAGCTGTCGAACAACTGATCGCGAACCTCGGCCAGGTTCACCGACACCGCGTCGCCCTTGAGTAAAGCACGCCAGTTGGTCTTGTCCGCCACCTGACTGCGGAACAGGTCTTCGACAAACCCCGATTGCTGGCGGGTCGAGACGCGCATGATCGGCAACGCCTGACGGGCGCCCTGGTCGATCCAGCGAGTCGGCAGCTGGGTAGCGCGGGTAATCCCGACTTTCACCCCGGACGAATTCGACAGATACACAATGTGATCGGTCATGCAGAACTTCTCGCCCCACTCCGGCTCACGGCAAGTGCCCGCGTCGTAGTGGCAACGCTCCGGGCTCATGATGCAGAGGTCGCACTGCGCCAGTTTGGTCATGCACGGGTAGCAATACCCCTGGCTGAAACTGGTTTTGGTCTTGCGCCCGCAATGGGTGCAATGGATCGCCCCAAGGTACTCCAGACGCACCGTGGTACCGATCAATGGATTGACCGGCACCTCGACGTCATCCAGACGAAACGCGTACTGCACATCCGGACCGTCAAGGCGCGCCGACATTTTGCTGATTGCACCACGGCCAATCTCGATCAATGGACGGCATCCGATTTGAACAGGATGTTCGGCACGCTGATCGACTTCGAGCTGCATTCCTGCGGCCCCATGTAGCCGGTACGCTCTTCCTCGGGCAGGTTCTGGATTTCCCAGGCGATCATCGCTTGCAACGACAGTTCGCGTTGTTCAGGGGTGAGTTTGCCACCGTCGGACCATTTGCCGATTTCCACCGCCAGTTTCAGGCTCTGGTAGATATCGGGGGTGATGTTCTGGATCATTTCGTTAAAAGAGGACATCAAGGGCTCCGCGCTTTAATACATAACTGTTTAGACGGCCAGTTTACGGCGGTTGTACAAACCACCCAACAAACCGGTCAAGCATCCGACGAGCAACCCGCTGACGTGGGCCGCGTTGGCAATTTCACCGAAACCGATCATCGAGACCAGCCCCGACAGGCACAGCACCAGCCACACCAGCATCATCACCAGCACGCCGCGCGGCAGGCGATAAGCCGGGTTTGGCGACAACATCTGGAAGATCCAGCAATGCCCGAGCAGGCCGTAAAGCACCCCGGACAACCCGCCAAACAAAGTTGCGCCGCTGAAATAATACTGGGCGTAGTTGGACACCAGGCTGAAGAGCAAGGTCAGGCCGATCAGGTTGATACTGCCCTGACGCGACTCGATGCGCCGCCCCAGCTCCCAGTACCACATGCCGTTCATGGCCAGGTGCAGGATGCCGAAATGGATCAGCATCGGCGTCACCAGACGCCACCACTGCCCCGCCGCCAGGCTGTCAGTCAAGGGCACAAAATGGATGTACTCGCCGACGATGCGGAAATCGAGGAAGGTCAGCCAGCGCATCGTGTCGAGGTTTTCCCCCAGTAGCGTCATCGCACCGACGATCAGACTCAATAGCAGCACCAACCCGGTTGCCTTGGCATGGCGCATCTGCTCGACGAAACCGGGGCGTTTGGTGGTTTGCGCCACCGGAATGTCCAGTTGCTGATCGGGGTCGCCCGCCGGGAACCGTTCATACAAGGAGCGGACGTCTTCGCTGATATTAGCCGGCACCCACAGCACCTGCTCACCGGACTCTTCGCTGACCCGATGCGGCACCTGCATACGTTGCAGCAGCTTGACGAACCCGCTCAAATCCACCGCCAGCGGCAGGCGTAAAACAGCAACGGTACTCATTGCAGCACCTCCGGCCGCTCGACATCGACCCAGACAAATTTGTGCGGATCAAGACGGGTTTCCTGATCCAGGCGATAGGCGACCAGTTTGCCGTAGAGCACCGCGCTGTAATCCAGGCAGGCCAGGTTCGGACGGATCGGTGCGGGTTTGCCGCTGCGCCAGTAATGCCCGACGAACAACAGCGGCTCATCGACGCCGTAACGCAGCAAAGTATTTTTTTCGGTGGACGACAGCGGCGTCTGGGCCACGGGATCGGGCAAGGCGTCAGGCTGGAACACAATGTCTCCGTAGGTTTGCGGGTCGTCTTCCCAGAATTTGGTGCGGAAGAACGAACGCGTCAGGCCATCGCCGCTGGTCATGGTCAGCCCGTGGGGCAGACGCATGTCAGTGCCGCGCAGCAAGCGATCGAACACGGTGCAGGCGAAACTGCCCGGCACGGCCGAGGCCTGGAGGAAATGTTCGTCAACGCAGCCATCGGGGAACAACGCGCGCAGCGGCTCGATCAGACCGGCATCCCAGCAGGCGTGCACCACGCGGAATCGTCCGGCATCCACAAACAATGGTAATTCGTAGAACCATTGCTGGAAGTCATGCCAGTCGGCTGGGTGGCCTTCAAATTGAGTCAGGGTTTCACCGAGCAGACGCGCATGGCGTGGCGTGTGTTCGCGCACGAACTGCTTGCCGCTGCCCGGCGGCGCCGGCGTGGCCCAGCCGAGGGCGTTGAATTCATGGTTGCCCATGATGCACAGCGCCTGACCGGCCTCGACCATGTCGTGGACGATGTGCAGCGCCTCGCGAATCCGCGGGCCGCGGTCGATGATGTCACCGACAAACACCGCCATGCGCGACGGATGCCGCCAGACGCCACCTTGTTTGTGATAACCGAGCCGGTCGAGCAAGTGCTCAAGGGTCAGAGCGCAACCGTGCACGTCACCGATCAGGTCGTAGCTACGCGCGGGATCGAGCATCAGTCGCCTCCACCACCCAACCGGCTGCCCCAGCCAAGCTTGGTCCGACAGACCTCATAGTAGTTGTGGTCGAGCGGGTGAATCAGCCGCAGCTTCTGGGCTTTTTTGCTGATGGTGATGGTGTCGCCCGGCGCGCAGGTGAAATGGTTCTGCCCGTCACAGGAGACTTGCGGGTAAATCTGCATATCTTTGGACACGACGATTTTCAGCTCACTGTTGCCATCGACCACAATCGGCCTGCCCGACAAGGTATGGGGGTACATCGGCACAATCACAATAGCGTCGAGCTTGGGATGCATGATCGGCCCGCCCGCCGACAGCGCGTAAGCGGTCGAACCGGTGGGCGTGGCGACGATCAGGCCGTCGGCCTTCTGGCTGCAGACGAACTGGCCGTCGATGTACAACTCGAATTCGATCATCCGCGTGGATTTGCCCGGGTGCAGCACTACGTCGTTCAGCGCATCACCCTGGCCGATGGCCTCGGCGTGACGGCGGACTTCGGCTTGCAGCAGGAAGCGGTTTTCCACCAGGTAGTGGCCGTCGAGCACTTCGGCGACTTTGACTTCCAGTTCGTCAGGGCGAATATCGGTCAGGAATCCGAGGCTGCCCCGGTTGATGCCGAGCACCGGAATATTGTGTCGGGCCAGGGCACGCGCCGCGCCAAGCAGACTGCCGTCACCGCCGACCACAATCACCATGTCACACACTTCGCCGAGCATCTTGCGAGACGAGGTTTGCAGGCCATGACCGGGCAGGACTTCGGCGATGGTGTCTTCGAGGATCACGTGCAGGTGACGATCAAGCAGAAACCGTTTCAGTCGGCGGACGGTATCCAGCACCTGGGAACTGCCCAGGCGACCGATGATGCCGATATTACGAAATTGCTCCATGAGGTTCCTGCGCGCCGGTGAAAAACACGATTATGGGCGAAAGCGCGAGATAGACAAAATCCTTTCAGCCACAAGGGTGTACTCATGTTTAGGGCTATGCTCGCAAGATGATCCTATTTCCCGATTTGTTCCAGTTACCCCACCAGTTGCGCCACCCCGAAGTGCGCGACCTGGCCTGGGTCATCCTCGCGCCGCCGATGCTCGACATCACCCCGTGGCCGCAACGCCATCCGCTGGCCGGCAGCGACTGGGTGCAGGCACCTGAGCAGCTGGAACGCTGGCTGAAGCAACTCGACCGTGACAGTTATGACCTGCTGCACTGGCTGGCACAGGCCAGGACCCGGCGACTGGGCCTGTATTACGAACGCTTGTGGCAATACGCCGTGCGCCATGCGCCGGGTATCGAGCTGATTGCCGCCAACATGCCGATCCGCCGCGAAGGCCACACCCTGGGCGAGCTGGACATGCTGTTGCGCGATCGCGACGGTGTGCATCACTTGGAACTGGCAATCAAACTGTATCTGGGCCCGCAGAATGGCGACGGACAGGACACGGCGCAGTGGCTCGGGCCGGGTTGTCATGATCGACTGGACCGCAAACTGGCGCATCTGACGCAGCACCAACTGCCGATTTCCGCCCGCCCCGAGAGTCGCGAGGTGCTGGCGGCGCTGGATATTCAACAGTTCAGCGCACATCTGTGGCTGGGCGGTTATCTGCTGTATCCATGGCCAGGACAAGCCGAGCCACCCCACGGTGCGCATCCGCAGCACCTGCGCGGCAGCTGGCTGCATCAGAAAGACTGGGCGGACTTTGTCGTGCAGCGCCCGTTCGGCCGCTGGCAACCCCTGCCCCGCCATGCGTGGCTGGCGCCGGCGCATTATCCGGTGGAGCAGACCTGGAACACCGAGCAGCTGGAGGCATGGCTCAATGATCTGGAACCTTTGGCCCCGGCGCAGTTGATGGTGCGGCTGATCGAGAATGCGGAGGGGGATTGGGAGGAAGCGGAGCGGTTGTTTCTGGTGGCGGATCTTTGGCCGAATGTGCCGGGCAGTGGTTGAGATTTTGGTGTCTGTTCTGGCCCCATCGCGAGCGGGCTTGCTCCCACAGGTCTTGTGTCGTTCGCCGAATGTGCATTCGACATAAATCCTGTGGGAGCGGGCTTGCCCGCGATGGGGCCAACTCGGTCTAGAGGGACAAACGCAAGGCCAAAGCCGCCAACGTGACCAACAAAACCGGCACCGTCAACACAACCCCGACCTTGAAGTAATACCCCCAGCCAATCCGGATATTCTTGCGCTGCAGCACATGCAACCACAGCAACGTCGCCAGGCTGCCAATTGGAGTTATCTTCGGCCCCAGGTCGCTGCCAATGACGTTGGCATAAATCATCGCCTCCTTTACCACGCCCGTGGCCTGGCTGGCATCAATCGACAGCAAACCAATCAACACCGTCGGCAAGTTGTTCATCATCGACGACAACAGCGCCGTCAGTACGCCGGTGCCCATCGCCGCGCCCCAAATGCCGTAATGCGCAAACCCGTCCAGCCACCCGGCCAGATACCCGGTGAGCCCGGCATTGCGCAGGCCGTACACCACCAAGTACATGCCCAACGAAAAAATCACGATCTGCCACGGTGCTTCTTTCATGACCTTGCGCGTGGAAATCTTGTGGCCTCGGGCAGCGATGGCCAGCAGCAACGCGGCACATACCGCGGAAATGGCACTGATCGGAATGCCCAGCGGCTCAAGGGCAAAGCAACCCAGCAGAAGGATAACCAGCACCGCCCAACCGGCATAAAACGTCGCCTTGTCATGGATCGCGGTTGACGGATGTTCCAGTTGTTCGGGGTCGTAAGCCTTGGGAATGTCACGACGGAAAAACCACATCAGCACCCCCAGCGTGGCGGCGACACTGACAAAGTTGACCGGAATCATCACCGCGGCATAGCGGTTGAAGGTGATATCGAAGAAGTCCGCCGAAACGATGTTCACCAGGTTCGACACCACCAACGGCAGGCTCGCGGTGTCGGCGATGAAACCGGCGCCCATTACAAACGCCAACGTCGCCGCCGGGGAAAAGCGCAACGCCAGCAGCATGGAAATCACAATCGGCGTGAGAATCAGCGCCGCGCCGTCATTGGCAAACAACGCCGACACCAGCGCCCCGAGCAGCACCATATAAGCGAAGAGTTTGCGCCCGCTGCCCTTTCCCCAACGGGCCACATGCAAGGCTGCCCAGGCAAAGAACCCCGCCTCGTCCAGCAGCAGACTGATGATGATCAGCGCCACGAAGGTGCCGGTGGCGTTCCAGATGATCTGCCACACGATCGGGATGTCAGCCAGGTGCACCACCCCGAAAATCAGCGCCAGCACGGCGCCGAATGTCGCACTCCAGCCTACGCCCAGGCCTTTGGGTTGCCAGATCACCAGGGTGATGGTCAGCAGAAAAATCAGCGACGCTATAAGCATGCGGAACGGCCTTCGAAGAACAATCGGGGGGATTAGCAGCAGCGAGCCGGGCGATCAGGCATGGCCTGCAAACGGTAGACATCAGCGGCCAGCCAGTCAGCGTGATCAGCCAGTGCACCTTGCAACAGCGTGATGACCCACGGCGACAATTGCGGGTGCAGGCGATAAAAAACCCACTGCCCCTGACGGCGGTCTGCGAGCAAACCATTACTGCGCAATTGCGCCAGATGACGGGAGATCTTTGGCTGGCTGAGGTTCAGGCCGGCCGTCAATTCACACACGCACAACTCGCCTTCGCGGGCGATCAACAGTGCGATGCGACTGCGGGTGTCATCGGCCAGGGCCTTGAAAATATCGACGGGGCTACGGGAACTGGACATGCGGGAACACGCCTCTGGACAAACGAGGCGTGAATATATGGAAATTCGAATATGCAGTAAAGCAAAGACTGAATAACCTGATTTCTGTAGCAGCTGACGAGCAGCTGCTACAAGAGATGTCCAGCGTTCAGGTCACACTTTTTTGTGTTGTTCGACCCACTTGCCATAAGCATCAATAAACTTCTGCAAGAACGGCTTCACCGATTCGGACAGTTTGCCCGCCTCATCGAACGCCGAGCCGGCACCTCCCAGATAGGCTTCCGGTTGCTGCATGCACGGTACGTCCAGAAACACCATCGACTGACGCAAGTGATGGTTGGCCCCAAACCCGCCGACAGCACCCGGCGAAACGCTGATCACCGCCCCTGGTTTGCCGCTCCAGGCGCTCTTGCCATAGGGACGCGATCCCACGTCAATCGCATTCTTCAACGGTGCCGGCACCGAGCGGTTGTATTCGGGGGTAACGAACAGCACTGCGTCGGATGAACTCACTTGTTGTCGGAAAGTGCTGTAGGCTGCCGGCGGTGAAGTTCCATCGATGTCTTCGTTGTAGAGCGGCAGCTCGCCGATTTCGACGATGGTGAGCTTGAGATTGGCAGGCGCCAGGTCGGCCAGGGCCAGCGCAACCTTGCGGTTGATCGATTCCTTTCTCAAGCTGCCGACCAGTACGGCGATCGTGTAGACGTTGCTCATGGAAGATTCTCGACTGTTCGATTGGAAAGACTTGTAGTTATAGATGACGATTCACCCAGTGGGCTGTTGAATTCACCGCCCCTGACTATTTTTTTCCCGTAGGAAAACTTACTTCGCCCAACCACGGTCTACAGAACCGCAAATTGAGTGATTTATCTCCAGAGGTTCTAAGCAGATGGCAGCAGTACTCGTCGGTCAGTTCCATGCAAGAGACGCGGAAGGCCGCGTCTATTCCGTGCATGAGTTCCAGGAATCCACCCCCTCGCATGACGGCCTCACTGGCTCGGCGCCTGTGACCACCTACAAACTGGCCATTGGCGATCGCGTCAATAAGCTCGACGACAACCAGTTTCTGCTGGTGCAATCGAACATCACCATCGTGCGCGAACCCGACACCTATGTCGGCAGCCGGCCGGAAATCACCACCGCCTCATAACCCCGCGTTATGAGCAGAAGTCATATGCGCGCACTTGAGTTAGGATTCAGTCACTGACTCCCTCACCTGCTGAACATGGACTTCACGCATGCGTTTACGTCATATCGAAGTGATCCACGCGCTCTTGCAGACCGGTCACCTGGGCACCGCCGCCGAATGGCTGCAGTTGCCGGTGACCGAGGTCGAAGGCATTTTGCGCGACGCCGAGGATCAGTTGGGATTCATGCTGTTTTCCAGCGTGCGTGGACGTTTGCAGGCGACGCGCGAGGCGCGGGAGTTGCAGGTTGAAATCGCCCACGTCTACGACGCGCTTGAGCCGGTCCAGCGCCTGGCCAGCAGCCTCAAGCAATATCAGGCGCACCCGCTGCGCATCATCTGCACCCCGCCGTTGGCCCAACAATTATTGCCCCACAGCATCGCCGCCCTGCGCCGACGCCTTCCCGATGCCCCTTGCACCCTGCTGAGCCAACCCACCCGCGAGATCGTCAGAAGCCTGCTGCTGCGTGAAAGCGATCTGGGGCTGAGCCTGCACGATCCCGACCACGCCGACATTCATTGCCAGGTCATTGCCCAGGGCAAACTCCAGCTGTTGGCACCCCATGGCTGGCTGCAACCGAAACAGAAGTACATTTCGTTGCAGGATCTGGCTGGCCAGTCGATGGTTGGCCTGGAAGGTCATGATCCGCTGAGCCCGGCGCTCGACAACAAACTGCATGCTTTGCGCCCTGCCCCGGTCATCCAGACACGGGTGCAGACTCATCAGATGATGCGCAGCATGGTCGAGGCCGGCGAAGGCCTGGCGATCGTCGATCCGTTCACCGCCCTCGGGGCCAAGTCGAGCGGCCTGGATGCCTGCCCGTTGGCGCCCGCAGTGCCGATCAGCCTCTATGCCCTGACCCTGAAGAACGGCGAACCCTTGTCGGCCGTTCAGGTGCTGCTGGACATCCTCACGGAACAAGCCGCGGCGATGTTGTCGAGCTGAGCGGGTTTTCCAGCGGATTATCGAACAGGCGATACCAGAACAACGCGACTTCGGCTGTGTTCGGGTCGATGCCGCGATAACGCAGATGATCGATTCCGCCTATCACGAAACCACAGCGCTCATAGAGTCGGCAGGCGCCCAAATTGTTGTTCTGGGTTTCGAGCATGATGCCCGGCAGTTTCTTCTTGCGACTCCAGAACTGCGCCACGTCCAGCAACGCCTTGGCCACACCGTGACGGCGCGCCGGAGCATGCACGGCCAACTCGTCGATATGGGCAAAGCCGTTCCAGTTGGTGCTGACCACCAGATGGCCGACGGGCTCATCATCGAGATAGGCCATGAACACCGCGCTGTCGGCGGCATCGCGGAAACTGCTGAACTCCTCGGGATCAATGCCGTAACACTTTCGATAAGGGGTGATCGGCGTTACCTGCCACTGCTCCACCGGTTTGCCGATTACGGCTGCGCCATAGGCCGCGACTTCAAAACTGAAATCACTGCCCCAGATGTAAGGCGCGAAACCCTCATCGGCGACACGCACCGAGAGGCCTGGGTATTTGGGATTCATGATCGGTTGCATGCTGGGAAAGGTCCTCATTCCTTGATGCAATCAACGGTGTAATGCCGTCCATTGCCCTCGTCTTCGTGTTGCAGTCCGTGCACATCAACGACAAAACCGGGGAAGCTGCTGTCGAACGTGCGAGCAAACGACAGGTAATCGATGATCGACCGGGTCGACTCGGTGAACCGCTCGCCCGGCATGATCAACGGGATGCCGGGTGGATACGGCACCAGCATCACCGCGGCAATTCGCCCTTTCAGGGCATCGATCGACACCGCCTCCACTTCACCCCGCACCAAATGATCATAGGCGTCAGCCGGCTTCATGGCGATTTCCGGCAACACGGTGTACATGCGCTTGAGATGTTTGGCCGTGGCATTGCTGCGATAACAGGCGTGCAATTGATCGCATAAATCCCGCAACCCCATGCCCTGATAACGTGCGACGTTCTGTTGCGCCACGCAGGGCAGGCATGTCGCCAGACTGACGTTGGCGTCGTAGCTGCGCTTGAACTCCAGCAACTCGGTCAGCAACGTGCTCCATTTACCCTTGGTAATGCCCATCGAAAATAGCACCAGGAATGAATACAGGCCGGTCTTCTCGACCACCAGCCCTCGCTCCCAAAGGAACTTGCTGACCACCGCCGCCGGAATCCCGCGTTCGCTCAGTGCACCGCCTGCGGTCAGGCCAGGCATGACCAGGGTGACTTTGATCGGATCGAGCAACACGTAATCGTCAGTCACACCACCAAAGCCGTGCCAGTCAGCGTCGGGCTGCAGCAGCCAGTCTTCGGTGACCACACGCTCGATGCCTTCCACCGACGGCGGTTGCCAGATGGAAAACCACCAGTCATCCGCAGCGATGTGCTGACGCAGATTAGCCAGGGCCCGACGAAAACTCAGCGCCTCGTCGAACATTTCCTGCAACAGCGAACGCCCGGCAGGGCCTTCCATCATTGCCGATGCGACGTCCAGCGAAGCGATGATGCTGTACTGCGGCGACGTCGAGATGTGCATCATGAACGCTTCATTGAAGCGATCGCGGTCCAGTTGCCGCGCGCCGCCGTCCTGGACGTGAATCATCGAGGCCTGGCTAAACGCGGCCAGCAGTTTGTGCGTGGAATGCGTGGTGAATACCAGCGGGCTGTCTTCGCCCCGGGACGTGCCCATGCCGTAACGGCCGGCGAAAAACTCGTGGAACGCCGCGTAGGCATACCAGGCCTCGTCGAAATGCAGGACCTCGACGCTGTTGCCCAGGTTTTGCTTGATCAGTTCGGCGTTGTAACAGAGGCCGTCGTAGGTCGAATTGGTCACCACGGCCAACTTGACCTTGGGCTCACGGCCTTGGGTCAGCGGGCTGGCGTCAATCTTTGCCTGAATCGAATCGCGGCTGAATTCGCTCAGCGGAATCGGACCGATAATCCCCAGCTCATTGCGCTCCGGGCACAGGTACAACGGGATCGCGCCGGTCATGATGATCGAGTGCAGCACCGACTTGTGACAGTTACGGTCCACCAGCACCAGGTCATCGCGAGCGACCATTGAATGCCAGACAATCTTGTTGGCGGTCGAGGTGCCATTGATCACGAAAAAGGTGTGATCGGCGCCAAAATTTCGCGCGGCCCTGGCTTCCGCCTCGGCGAGCGGGCCGGTGTGATCGAGCAAGGAACCCAGCTCCGGCACCGACACCGACAAGTCCGAACGCAGGGTGTTTTCCCCGAAAAACTGGTGAAACGCCTGCCCCACCGGACTTTTGTGATACGCCACACCGCCGCCATGACCGGGTGTGTGCCAGGAATAATTGGAATCAGCAGTGTGTTGCACCAGCGCCTTGAAAAACGGCGGGAGCAAACCATCCAGGTATTTGCGGGCCGCCCGGGCCACTTGCCGCGCCAGAAAGGGCACGGTGTCTTCAAACAGATAGAGAATGCCGCGCAGTTGATTGAGCTCGGCCATGGCATCGGCCGGGGCGTTTTCCAGCGTGACCTGTTCGCCCAGCGCAAAGATCGGCAAGTCCGGCGCGCGCACCCGCGCCAGGCCGATCAACTCAGCCATATTGTGTAACAAATGAGAATGGGCGCTGGCGTCTTCGGCGGCGATCAACATGCAGGAAAGCCCGTGATGGGTCGAAGCGACCAGCCGCCCTTCGGTGTAGTCCACCGCCGAAACGATACTGAAGCCTTCCTGCTCCAGTTCCCGGGCGATGCCACGCACGCGATCACCGGCGACGGTGTCGGCCTTGATGTCGCGGTGCACGATCAAGACCGGGAATTTCAAATCTTTATACATGAGGCTCAGTGTCCTGAGGCTACAGACCGTGGCCTGCCAATATGCTCAGGGTAGAGGGTTGAAGCGGATGTGGCGAGCGACGATGCCCTGAAGCGGGTCAATGAGCGCACCATCATGTGGCCATCAACTCAAACTGAAATGGCAACGTTGGGCTTCGCGGCGCCCTGCAGATAGATTGCTCAAAAGTTACCTGTGTAGCGCCCCTTGTAGCAGCTGCCGAGCTGCTTCAGGTCGTGCGCACCGGCTCTCAACAAAAGCCCTGTGGCAAGCTCCCTTGCCACAAAAGCGATGTCACTTCAGATCTGACTCAAGCCTGCGCCTTGGCCTCGACCAATTGCTGCCACAGCGACGGGGCGCCGGCGGACTTGGCGATGGCTTCCAGGCGTGCCACGTGCCGGGCCAGGTCATCTTCGCTGGCGGGGATGATCCGGGTCGGCTGGCGATCGGCCGGCAAGCGGCGGATTTCGGTGGCGGAGTTGTCCGCGCCTTCGCCGGAACCGTTGCCGTCGGACGCATTACCGGCCAGCGACAGGCTGGTCTGGCCGCCGGTCATGGTCAGGTAAACGTCGGCGAGGATCTCGGAGTCGAGCAAGGCGCCGTGGAGTTCACGGCCGGAGTTGTCGACGCCATAACGTTTGCATAACGCATCGAGGCTGTTGCGCTGCCCCGGGTGACGCTCCCGGGCCATCATCAGGGTGTCGAGGATCGAGCAGTGTTGCGTGATGTCCGCACGGTCGTGCTGGCCCATCAGGGCGAATTCGTTGTTGATGAAGCCAACGTCGAACGCCGCGTTATGGATGATCAGCTGCGCGCCCTTGATGAATTCGAAAAACTCATCGGCCACTTCAGTGAAACGCGGTTTGCCCACCAGGAATTCGTTGGTGATGCCGTGTACGCCGATGGCGCCCTCGTCACTCTCGCGATCCGGTTGCAGGTAAACGTGGAAATGCCGGCCAGTCAGGCGCCGACCGATCAACTCGACACAACCGATTTCGATAATCCGGTGGCCGTCGGTCACCGGCATGCCGGTGGTTTCGGTATCGAGTACAACGGATCTGGTGGCCATCAGTGCTCAGCTCTCAACGGGTCAATCGTGCAAAAGCGGCGATGTTAACACGCTCGCGGGATACGGCGCGCGTGCCGCCAAGTGAGCGGCGCTCATGCAGCTTTCAGCCATCATTAGCAATATTTATAAAGCCTGGAGGCAGACAGCCAGACCAAAACTGGCGACTGCCATCTTGAAACTGTGAGGTCCTGTGAGAGCGAGCTCTCACAAAGGTTCAGCGTTGAGTCAGGCCTGCTTGTACCCGCGCACTTCATCAACGCCACGGTTGGCCAGTTGGTCGGCCCGTTCGTTGCCATGGTGGCCGATGTGCCCGCGCACCCATTTCCAGGTGACGTTGTGGCGGTTGACCTGCTCATCCAGCAGCTTCCACAAGTCAGCGTTTTTGACTGGTTCCTTCGCCGCCGTTTTCCAGCCGCGCTTTTTCCAGTTGTCCATCCACTCGTTGATGCCTTTCATCACGTACTGGGAGTCGGTCACCAGCAGCACGTCGCAGGAGCGCTTGAGTTCTTCCAGACCACGAATCGCGCCCATCAGCTCCATGCGGTTGTTGGTGGTGTTGGCTTCGCCGCCCCACAGTTCCTTTTCAACGCCTTTGCACACCAGCAACGCCCCCCAACCGCC
>NZ_LT607588.1:0-7078 GCF_900095275.1 Pseudomonas sp. UMAB-40 | reverse complement strand
CGTCGGTGAAGAGTTCTACGCTATCGCTCATGCCAATCTATCCAGAAAATGCCGTGGCTCGCCGATCAGTGACCGACGATGCCCGAGGCCGGGGCAAACCCGGCCGGGAAATAAAAAGTGTATTACGGCTCGATGTTACGACGGTTGACCTTGGCCATCGGCAATGGAATCAGCTTGCCCATCGGTTCGCGCCGTTCCTGACGGACGGGTCGCAGGCCGACAACGATCTTGCGCGCCACCAATAAATAGAAGCCGCCACCCGACAGTTGCCAGTCACCGGCCTTGCGCTCCCAGCCGGCCAGACGAGCCTGCCAGGCGGGTGACGCAAGCGGCGGACGATAGCACCCGAAGCGGCGTTTCTCCAGCGCGAAGCCCAGCAGGTTGAGCCAGTCGCCGACCCGCGACGGCGAGATGCAGCGTGCCTTGCGCAAGCCGTCATGGGCGAACACATGGCGCAAGCCCCAGCTGCTCCAGGGGTTGATCCCGATGATCAGCAAATGCCCGCCGGGCCGCACGCTACTTGCCGCTTCACGCAGCAAGCCGTGGGGCGACAGGCAGAAATCCAGGCCGTGCTGCATCACCACCACATCAGCGGCATGCTCGCTCAACGGCCACGCCTGCTCTTCGCAGACGATCTCGACCCCCGGTAACGGCGCACCAAGTCGCACATTGCGCTGAACCTGGGGTGCCGACGGCGGCGTCTGGGCCGACGGGCCGTAATGCACCAGATAGCCACCGAAGAAGCGGCCCAGCTCGTCTTCGAGCATGCGCCGCTCTTCGTCCAGCAGAAATTGCCCGATGGGCCCGGACAGCCATTCACGGGCCGCGCTGATCAAATTCAGCCACTCAGGATCGGCCTGAGCGAACGCTTTATCGGTCATTGCATTCTCCAACGCGCCAGGAAGTTCTAAGATGCGCCATTGTTTTCCGCTTGGCGAATCCGACGATGATACAGATCAGTGCCCTGCCCGCCTTCACCGACAACTACATCTGGTTGTTACAAGACCACCGCACCCAGCGCTGCGCCGTGGTCGATCCGGGTGATGCCGCGCCCGTACAAGCCTGGCTGGCGGAGCATCCGGGCTGGGTATTGAGCGATATCCTGATCACTCACCATCATCATGATCATGTCGGCGGTGTCGAGCAGCTGAAAAAAGCGACAGACGCGAAAGTCTACGGCCCGGCCAGCGAAACCATCCCGGCGCGGGACGTGGCGCTCAAGGACAACGGCCGCGTGAGCGTGCTGGGCTGGGAATTCGATGTCTTTGCGGTTCCCGGACACACCCTGGGGCATATTGCCTATTACCACCACGGCCTGTTGTTCTGCGGCGACACCCTTTTTGCCGCCGGTTGCGGGCGCTTGTTCGAAGGCACGCCCGAGCAGATGCACACCTCGCTGAGCCGCCTCGCTGCGCTGCCGGAAGATACGCTGGTCTATTGCACCCACGAATACACCCTGAGCAACCTGAAATTCGCAGCAGCGGTCGAACCCGGCAATCCGGACATCACCGCACGTCTGGAAAAAGTCACCGAGCAACGTGCGGCCGGAATCATGACGCTGCCCTCTACTTTGGCGCTTGAAAAGCTGACGAACCCGTTTTTGCGTGTTGATGAAACATCCGTTAAAGAAAAAGTGGACGAACGGAATGGAACCCAAAACCGGTCTCCGAGTGCGGTCTTTGCTGCTCTTCGGGCTTGGAAAGATAAGTTCTAAGTCGCCGCATCGTTGGTACAAAAATTCTGAATGGTTGACCGCAGAGGGTGCGCTTTCTAGAATCGCCCGACATTTTTGCCCGGAACTTACTTCCAGCCAATGTCGTCATCTATTCGTAAAGCCATCAATTCAGACGCATTGACCCGCCTGGCTCAAGCCATCGCGGTGGCTGTGTCCGCCACTCTGGCGGGCTGTTCCAGCCATGTGCCGCAGACCGAAGCGACACACACTCCGAATATCGCCGCCCGCGCCAAGCAGAAACCTATCTGGCTCAGCGAGAAGCCGACTCCGCAAATTCCACAGGATGTCTGGGAGCGCATGCGTCAGGGCTTCCAGTTGCAGGACAATCTGGGCGTCAACCCGCGCATCGAGCAACAGCGCCTATGGTTCGCCAGCAACCCGTCCTTCCTTGAAAACGCCGGCGAACGCGGCAGCCTCTACATTCACTACATCGTCGAACGCCTTGAAGAACGCAACATGCCGCTGGAGCTGGCTCTGCTGCCAGTGATTGAAAGCGCCTACAACCCGATGGCCTATTCCCGGGCCGACGCGGTGGGTCTTTGGCAATTCATTCCTTCCACCGGCCGTTACTTCAACCTGCGTCAGACCCGCTTCTATGATGGCCGTCGCGACATCACCGCCTCGACCACCGCGGCCATGGATTACCTGACCCGCCTGCACGACATGTTCAACGGTGACTGGTTGCTGGCCCTCGCAGCCTACAACGCAGGTGAAGGCACGGTCAGCCGTGCCATCGAGCGCAACGAGAAACTGGGGCTGCCGACCGATTACTGGAACCTGCCTCTGCCTGCCGAAACCCAGGCTTACGTGCCCAAGCTGCTGGCCTTGTCCCAGGTCGTGCTGGCCCCCGAAGCCTACGGCGTGAATCTCAACCCGATCGCCAACGAACCGTACTTCCAGGTCGTCGAAATCAACCAGCGCATGGACCTGTCCAAGGTTGCCGCGGTGGCTAACATCGACGAAGACGAGTTGTTCCAACTCAACCCGGCCTTCAAACAACGCACCACCATCGACGGCCCCCAGCATTTGCTGGTGCCAACCTCCAAGGCGCAGTTGCTGACCGCCAGCCTCTCGACCATGCGTCCTGAAGAGTTGATCAGCAAGAAGTCGCTCAAGCCAGTCTTCGAAGGCGCCGATGAATCCGAAATCGCCAGCCTCAAACGTGCCTACCGCGTCAAACGCGGCGACAACCTGGCCGCCATCGCCAAGGCGAACAAGGTCGACGTGAAGGACCTGCAGCGCTGGAACAAGATGACCGGCAAGAAACTCAAGGTCGGCCAGACTTTGGTGATGCAGGACACTGCCAAACGTAGCGGCGGTCGCGTCAACACCGTTGTGGCGGCGAACAGCAGGACCAACAGCAAAGCCGCCAAGGAAAAGCCGCAGACCCAATACAAGGTCCAGCAAGGCGATTCGTTGTACATGGTCGCCAAACGCTTCAACGTTGAAATGCAGCACCTCAAGCGCTGGAATCCGCGTGTCGGTCAGGCGTTGAAGCCTGGGCAGATGTTGACGGTGTCTTCGCCGCGCTAAAAACGAGCCCCTGATTTTTCAGGGGCTTTTTCTTTGCCCGCCGGACAGGCAACGAACGTCGTCGTTGGCTGGAGGTCAAACGATCACACGTCACGAAGGAGACGTCCCATGGTCACTCACTTCAAAGTCAGCGGGCATCTGGCCTGCGGTCACACAGGCAGCAATCTCACATCAACCGGCGAACTGACCCGCGTAAAGTGCAGAAGCTGCCGTAACACCGACGCGTTCAAGGACGCGCGCAAAGCCGAACGCAACGCAGCACGCCGTGCTGCACGCAAGGCCAAAGTCACCCACACCGCCAACGATTGGCGCGCAGCCTGGGTACAACGGTTGACCGCCATGGCCGGGTTGCAACGGTTACCCCGTGGTTTTACCGGCCAGCCTTTCGTTTAAAACTGCGCCTGGAAGATCTCATGCGGGAGAGAACCTGCTCGCGATGAGGGCAGCACATTCAACATTGATGTGACTGACCTTCAGCCATCGCTGGCGGGCTCGCTCCCACATTGGATTGACCCTGACAGTTCTGTCGGTGATTCGCACGGGTTCCCGTTCGCCGGCTCAATGATTTCAGCGAGCGACATGCGCTTGAAGGCTTCAAACAACCGCCGCCCCTCTTCGGGCGCACAAGAAATGGCCAGTCGCATGGTCGCTTCACCGAGCTGCCAGATCAGAAAGGCAGAATCAGCCATCCGCTGCGCATCGCGGCCTGGAAACACCCGCAGCATCGCATCGGCCAGCAAGCCGCCCGCCACACGACTCTCCTCCAGTTCCAACGCCAGCAACTGCTTGTCTGCCTGCATGCCTGACCAGATATCACGCATCGCAGGTTCCGCCTGAACGATCTCGTAATACTGATCCAGCAGCTCTGAATAGGCATCTGCCAACCCTTGCGCATCCTGCACCGCCACCAGCGCCTCTTCGATACAACGACGACTTGCGGCGTTATAGCGCTCGGCCAGCGTGCGAATGATCGAGCTCTTGTCAGGAAAGTACTGATAAAGCGATCCGATCGAGATCTCCGAACGTTCGGCAATTTCGCTCATTTTTAACTGGTCGCTGCCCTTGGTCGCGATCAGTTGAGTCGCCACTGCCAGGATTCGCTCCTGCCGCTCGCGACTGCGTTGTTGCGTGGGATTGCGGCGGGTCGGCTCTGAAACAGGTTGCTCGAGTCCGGTGGCGGCTTTCTTTCGCACTGGCGTGATTCCTGATCAATAACATGACGAGCACTCACCTTAGCATCACCCACGAACGCCCCCAAGTGGTTGCCTCCGCATGTCGGATTCCGCTCTAACGTTGGTTGACGGTGGAACATGAGCGATTATCATCTTTTTAACGTGAGCATCACTCACATTAACCCGATGGAGATGAACGCGATGAAAACCACTCAACACACCTTCCTCGTTCTCGGTGCGACCGGTAAAACAGGGCGCAGGATTACCCAACATCTCCAGGCCGCAGGATTGCCTGTGCGCCTGGGTTCTCGCGGCGCGAATCCTCCCTTTGACTGGGAAAATCGACGGACCTGGGAGGCGGCGCTTGATGGCGTTCACGCTGTTTACATTTCCTATCAACCAGACCTCGCCGTTCCGGGCGCCCTCGATACGATTCAGGCGTTTACCGACCTGACCGTAAAAAGTGGCGTCGGCAAACTGGTTCTGCTGTCCGGACGCGGCGAGGTTGAAGCGGAACAAGCCGAACGCGTCATTCAAAACAGCGGGGTTGACTGGACGATCCTACGGGCCAGTTGGTTCTTCCAGAACTTCAGCGAGGCGCATTTTCTGGAGCCCATTCTTGAAGGAGAACTGGCCCTCCCCGTCGGCAATATCGCGGAGCCCTTCGTCGATGTGGAGGACATTGCCGAAATTGCTGTCAAGGCGCTGACCCAACCGGGGCACTCACGCCAACTCTATGAATTGACCGGGCCACGGGCGCTGACGTTTGCCGAAGCGGTCGATGAGATTACTCAAGGGGCCGGGCGCGAGATCAGGTTCATCGCCGTACCGCCGAATGCCTATCGCCAGGCCCTGGAACAGGCACAACTTCCTGCGCAGTTGATTGACCTGGTGCTTTATCTCTTCACGACGGTGCTCGATGGTCGCAACACGCCGTTGGCCGATGGCGTCCAGCGCGCACTTGGCCGGCCCGCGCGAGACTTCAGCGCTTATGTTCGCCGCACCGCTGCTACGGGAATCTGGCAGAGCCAGGTTTGACGTCGGCGAAGTTCACCTGTCAAAAATTGCGAAGCAGAAACGACAAAGGCCTGCATGAGTGTCCTCATGCAGGCCTTTGATAGATATGGTGCCCGAAGCCGGAATCGAACCGGCACGCCCTTACGAGCGGGGGATTTTAAGTCCCATGCGTCTACCAGTTTCGCCATTCGGGCGGTAGCGCGGTGAAGCTGTCTGGCTTGTGCAACAGAGGACGAAATATATACATCCCGCCCCGGTGAAGCAAGTTCGCAGATACCCTTTTCAAGACAAAATCTTGCAAGGTTGCGCAAATAAAAAAGCTCCGTAAATCATAGATCTACGGAGCTTGTTTATAGTGGAGGCCGAGGTCGGAATCGAACCGGCGTAGGTGGATTTGCAATCCACGCTACAAAGCTAAGTAGATCAATAGGTTAGCACGACATGCGTTCCGCAAGCTACTGATTTTCAATGCTCTGAATACCACGTCTTTCGAGGGCTGCCTTGGAGGTTGCGGAACGGTATTCATCACTCGCTCTCGGACCGTTCGGGTGCAACTGGACGATGTTGCACACCGGATTACCTTGCAAGCTTCGACTCGGCTTCGGACTGCTCACGATTCCAATCCTGCCAGGCGCTCCGCTCCGCCATGAACTGCTTGGCACATACTTTTCTAGAACGAATTAAGTGCACGTCACTCGGCTCTGTAGAAAACACATACCGGTCTGCATGCTCGATAATGACCCGTCGCATAAATTGAGCAGTGTGATGATCCACCGTGGCGCCACGATTCTTAGGACGGTTACCAACGCAAGTGTAAAGGAGGTGTTTAGGACTCAACGGGAGAAGAATGTCTCCATTCTGAACCCCCCAACCACCCTTAAAATCATATTTTTCATGTCCGTGATAATTGAGCCTAACAAGTGGATTATCACTCGTCGGCCAACTGAGACCAGACGGCGCATTTAGAATGGTCCAGCCCTTCATCGGTATTTTTTTGATTGTGTCAGTTAGTAAGCGTCGAGCGTTCCAAACCCACAATCTCCGCCCGACAATTGTATGGGCTTGCAACATTCCACTTCCGTCGGGATGGCGATCAATAACTAAATTGAACGGGAATTTCTCTGGCGCAGTATCTTCAACATGCCTCAAAGAACGGCCCTCAGAAACCGCGAGCTCTAATTCAGCAACTGATTGTTCAAGCGTCTCGTTCAGCAGTGATTGCAGCGACACCGACTGTCGGGCCACGAACTCTCTGTAACGAGCGGGCGTTCTCACGTCTTGAGACATGGCAAATCGAATAAGTGTGCGCCATTGGGCTGGCAAAAGCCTCTGCTCACGAATTACACGAGTAATCACGTCTTCTGCGGGCGCCTCAAACTCCTTGTCAAGCCATCGCTCAAACTCATCCGTCTGCTCACCACCTATGACGTAATTATAAAGGTGCCCTTGATAGGCTATACCCTTCAGCGAGTGCGTCTTCCAGAGCGGGATTTTTTCATTCGGAACCAACAGACGATACGTAGGAATTGCTCCGTCTTGGGCCCACTGCTTTAGGTAAAGCTTAGGTACATAGTGAATCGCCCCTAGTTTCGTAGACACCTCCAAGCCTTAAAATGAGGCC
>NZ_LT607587.1:0-29168 GCF_900095275.1 Pseudomonas sp. UMAB-40 | reverse complement strand
CCGGTGCCGGCGTTGCCGGACAGGTCGCTGACCCCGGTGTTGTCCAGGGTGATGAGGTTGGTCGTGTCATTGACGCTGGCGGTCGGGGTAAAGGTCGCGGTCCAGGTGATGCCGCCGTCGCTGCTGCTCACCGCGCTCAAGGTGCCGTTGGCAAGGGTCAGGTCGGCGTTGGTGAAACCGCTGACGGCTTCAGTGAAGGTGATGGTGACCAGCGAGGTTTCGCCGATTTTCAGTGCCGTGTCGGCCACCACGATGGTCGCGGTCGGGCGCACGGTATCGATGGCGTAGTTGTTCGAATCGGTGGTGCCGCTGCCGGCGTTGCCGACCAGGTCGCTGACCCCGGTGTTATCGAGGGTGATCAGGTTGGTCGCGTCAGTGATGCTGGCGGTTGGCGTGAAGGTACCCGTCCAAGTGATGCCGCCATCGCTGCTGCTCACGGCCGACAAGGTGCCGTTGGCAATCGTCAGGTCCGCGTTGGTAAAACCTGTCACGGCCTCGCTGAAGGTGAAGGTCACCAGCGACGTTTCGCCGACCTTGAGCGCGGTGTCGGTGAACACGATGCCGACGGTCGGGCGCGTGGTGTCGACAACATAGTTATTGGAGTTGGTAGTACCGACGCCGGCCGTGCCCAGGCCGTTGTTCACCCCGGTGTTGTCCAGGATGATGAGGTTGGTCGTATCGGAAATGCTCGCGGTCGGCGTGAAGGTGGCCGTCCAGGTGATGCCGCCATCGGCGCTGCTGACGGCGCTCAGGGTGCCATTTGCAATGGTCAGGTCGGAGTTGGTGAAACCGGTCACGGCCTCGGAAAAGGTGATCGTCACCAAGGACGTTTCGCCGATGCTCAGGGTGGTGTCAGCGACCACAATGGTCGCGGTCGGCGGCGGCGCATAAGCAGTGTTGAGTACACCGCCGTCGTTGAAGATGGTCGAAACGGAGGTCGGCGAAGTGCCGGTTGTACCTCCACCCTGCGCGGTACCGCCTGCTCCACTGGCCGCGGCATTACCAGACAGGGCCGCGAAGTTGGCGGCCGTGATCAGCAGCGTGCCTTTGTTCCAGATCGCGCCGACGCCCCGGCCGCCGATGCCGCCATTGCTGGCATTGCTGCCTTGGCCACCGCCACCGCCACCGCCACCACCGGCGCCGATGTTGTTGCTGATGGTCGAAGTGCCGATGATGGTAATGGTGCCGCTGCTGGCGTTGTAGATCCCGCCCGCCGCGTTGCCGCCGGCGCCACCGACTTTGTCCCAACCGGCACCACCGCCCCCGCCGCCAATGGAAATCGTGCCATTGGTGGCCGTCGAGCCGTTACCGCCGTTGCTGTAATAGGACACGCCCAGCCCGCCCGCGCCACCGGTGCTGGTGCCGCCGCGACCGCCCATGTGCGTCGCGTCATAACCGCCGCCGTAGCCGCCGGCATTGGCGCTGCCCGCCTGGCCGCCCAACGTGCCGGTACCCGGCCCGGCCGAGCCACCATGCCCACCGTTCTGGCCGCCCAAACCGCCGCCACCACCACCGCCACCGCCGTAAAAAGCACCCGTGACACCGCCGCCGCCACCGCCGCCGGAAGCGGCATTGGAGGTCACGCTGACGTTGTTCAGGGTCAGGATGCCGGCGTTGAAAATCCCCCCGGCCATTGCCCCTGCGGCACCGTAGCCACCGTTGCCGCCCGTTCCCGCCACCAGGCCACGGGTAATCACCAGGCCATCAAGGGTCACGGTTCTGCCCGCGGCAATTTCAATCACCCGGGTCCGGTACTGACCGTCGAGAATCACGTCAGCCGCGCCGTCATTGTTCAAGTCGCCATCGACGGTGATGTTCTGGCTGATCAGCAGTTCGGACGTCAATTGCACTGTCATGCCGCTGCTGAACGTGACGATATCGCCGTTCTGCGCCGAGGCGATGGCGGCACGCAATGAGCCGACACCCGTGTTGCCGTTGTTGGTGGCGGTCCAGGTCGCCAGGCCCCATTGATACTCGCTCATGGCCGTGGTCGACAGCATGTTGGCGCTTTCGATGTTGCCGGTGACAATTTCCAGATCCCAGTCGCCACCGACCCCGGTACGGTTGCTGGACGCGGCCACATCACGGCCGGTCAATTGCGCCAGCGAGTCGACAAAACTCAAGCCGCGCTCACCTTCGGCGGTGTAGCAGCCGTAGATCATGATGTCGCCGCCGGCATTCATGTCTTTGCCGATGTCCGCCAGCACTGCACTGCGGGCCGCGACGTTGTCGGCCGACAGATAGCTGTCGCCCAGCCACAGATCGCCCGCGTTGCCGTGGGCAATGATCTGCACCGAACTGATGCCCTGATGGGTGTCCAGATAATCGGCAATCTGTTGCAAGCCGTCCCGGCTCGCGTCCAGCTGAACCACTTGAGTGCCAGGTGCCACGCCCTTGAGCAGGCTGTCGGCGTCCTTGACCCGGGAATCGACGAACACCACGCTCTGCCCCGGTACGGCAACGGGTGCCGTGGCGGGCGCGGCATCGGCCTGGCCGTGGGTGTCTTTGCTGGCGACCGGCTGATCGTTCGCCGGCGCTTTGGCTGCGTCGGCCGTGGGATGGCTTTCAGGCTGGGCGGCGTCCGCCACGGTGGCCGCAACCGCGCCGTCGAACAGCATTCGCGGCTCCAGGGACATGATCATGGGTGAGGCCAGCGCCCGTGCGCCTTCGGTAACTCGCGACTTGCCTTTGCTCCACCACATGCTGCTCACCCGGACTCGAACTTTCGTGACGCGTAAATGAAAATGCCGCGATCAACTGATCGCGGCATCGGCCTTCATGCGAATGACATTGGCGGCGCTGGCTGAGCCATCGAGCCAGAAGGACAACTCTGCGTATTGCTTGAACAAGTCCGGCGGCAAAATCGTGCGCCGCGATTGCAGTTCGACCCTCGGCTTGACCTTGTGCAGGCCCGAGACGCCGAGGGCCTGATCGAACTCCGGCGCGTCGTAGGCGAGGTGGTCAAAGTCATGCTTGAACCAGGGCTCGCCGATGAAGTCGTAGACCAGCCGCATCACCCGATCCGGCGCCTGGGTCAGTAGGTCGTAGTCGACGATCAGCAGCGACTCGGCGTGTTCGCCGTAATAGGCTTCCTTGAGCGCAGCCCAGGCAAACCCCACCAGGCGATTGCGCTGGGCCAGGGTTTCGCAACGGCTGTAGACGGTGTTGCGCTCGATCGCGTCGCCGAACAGCTTGGTGTTTTCAAAGGAGTTGGCGCGGTACAAACGCTCGATGCTGTCCATGACCCAGGCGACATTGCGCACACAGGCAATGACCTTGGCTTGCGGGAACAGGTCGCGGATCGCCGGCAGGCGCGAACTCCATAGCCGGTTGGTGTCGAACACCACCGGTTTGTCGGCTTTGTCGGCGTAGAAGGAGTCGAACAGACCGCGCAATAAACGCCGGCGCAGATCGGTATCGATCACCGCGCCAAACTCACTGCCGGCGCTGCACTGCTCCAAAACACCGGAAAACAGCGCGCCAACGGGGCTGGTCATGCCGGCGTGGAAACGCGGGTTCTGCAACAGGATTGCAGAAAGCAGGGTCGAGCCTGAACGCGGCAAGCCGGAGATAAAGTGGTACTGCTGCATCCCTTCACCCAGTCATAAGTCCTTTATGTATGACGGAGCGTAGACTATGAATGGCCGTAGCAGTAGTAGTGTTTTGATATCAAATCGAAGCTAAATCATCGGGAAACGGTGATTTTTGTTCCTGATTCAATGCAAGACGAACACGCGCGCATTGGCGCCACCTGCCTGTGTTTCGCCAACGCTCTGCCAACCGGCGGGTAACGGCGCAAACTCGTCCGGCACACCGACAGTGCCGATCAACCAAACCCGCCCCGTGCCTTTGGGCAAATTGCCAAGGCTGTCGAGGTAAATGTCCGGGGTCACCAATGTACCGAAGCCATAAGCATTCGGCCGGCTCGACGCACCGCCCGATAACGGTGGCGTGTACAGCAACGGCTTGGCGTCGGTGCGGTTGTAATAGACATAGCTGAGGTACCAAAGCATGTCGCTGGTGACGATCCGGTCACCGGCAACGAAGTGCTGGTTGACGTAATTGACCATGACGTTGAACTGATCGTTGCTATCGACCGTGGCGTTGTTATTCAGGCCCACCAGTTCGACACCGACAAACAACACCAGCACCGTCAGGGCCAGCACCCGGAACCCTGAGTACAGGCGATCGATGGCCAGTGCGGCAATCATCGGCAGGCCGAGGGCGTAGGCGGTGAGGTAGCGCTCGATGAACACCGGCGAGATCCACGACACCGAAAACACCAGCAAAAACGGCAAAACGGTATAGATCACCACCAATGCACTGCCCCGAATCACGCTGCGATCCCGCGCCAACGCCACCCACACCAAGGCCAGCAACGCCACGGGTAACGTGATAAAAATCAGGGTCGGCAGGTTCTCGCCATCGTCCTGGATCAGGAACGACCAGATCATCGACGGCAACGAAGCGAACGTGACTGGTGCCTCCCACCCCACATCGCCATTGGCCTTGAGCTGATCCACGTGCTGGACCAGATCAATCAGGCTCGGCACCCAAGGCAAGTACAACAACACAATCGCCACGTTCGCCAGCCACCAGCCGGGGCGTTGAATATGCCGCAAGCGATAACCAGGCTGCAGGCGGATCACCCCCAGATACAGCCAGTGGCAGAGTACGCACAGGGCGGTGAAATAGTGGGTGTAGAACGCCGCGCTCATGAGCAGCACATACGCCACCAGATAACGCGTGCGCCGGGGGTATCGGATCCAGTAGACCAAGGCAATCGTCGCGCCAATCAGCCACAGGCCCAGCAGCGAGTACATCCGCACTTCCTGGCTGTATCGCACCGCTGTGGGCAGCAGCGCCAGCAGCAAACCGGCCAGCAGTGCGGCACGCCGGGTGGCAAGCAAATCCATCAGCCAGACGCCGAGCCACACCGTGGCAATCCCGGGCAATGCACTGAGCGTGCGGATGGAAAAAATACCGTCGCCGAACAGCTCGACCCAGCCGTGCAGCAACATGAAATACAGCGGCGGGTGCACATCGTGGGCGGCGTGCAGCCAGATTTCGCCGAGAGAATATTGGCTCAGCAGCAGGCTGGAGCCTTCGTCACCCCAGATGGCGGCCGCCGTCAGGTCGTAGAAACGCACCAGCGCGGCCAAGGCCAGGATCGGCAACAGCCAATGTTCGCGCACCCACCGAAGCAAGCGCTTGACGCTCGCCCAGGCACCGGGTGGAGCTTGCGGACCCTGGGTGCCGTCAAGTGGCAATTCTCTGAACGCCTCCATTGCCTCCCCTCAGGACTGCCAGTGAAAAAGCGTGAAGCGTGTCATCACTGTAGGACAGCGCCAGCGCCGCCGTCGATGCTGGCTTTACGACCAACGACATCTGGTAGCCATGGGGATCAACTACGCTCTGGCTTGGCGTGACCCAGCCACGGAGATGAATGGAGTCGGCTGATCAGCGCGATCCGCCCGGATAACCGGGCCTAACGTGACGCTTCAGACACTAACCTGAGGGATAAGGAACTATGGAAGTATTCATGGGCACTATTCAGCCTTTCGCCTTTAACTTTGCCCCCAACGGCTGGGCCCTGTGCAACGGCCAGACGCTGGCGGTCCAGCAATACAACGCGCTATTCGCCCTGCTCGGCGTCAACTTCGGCGGCAATGGCAGCACCAACTTCATGCTGCCCAACCTGCAAGGCCGAATGCCGATAGCACAAGGCAACGGGCTGAACCTGACCCCGCGCGTCATCGGCGAGTTCTCCGGGACCGAGAACGTCACCGCGACCATCACCAACCTGCCGAATCACACCCACGCCTTGTCCGGGCTGACGGCCACCACGACCCTGCAACTGGCCAGCCCGGCGAGCAACCCGGTCACCACGCCCACCGCGACCAACTCGTACATCGGTGCTTCGGGCGGCGGCCCGGGCTCGGCGAGCATCTTCTCCGATGCGCAAGGCGCTGCGGCGGTACCGCTGAAGGGCGTGGCCACTGCCGTGACGGGGGAAATCTCGTCTGCCGGTAACGGCCTGCCAATGGAAACGATGAACCCGTACCTGGTGCTCAACTTCAGCATCGCCTTGAACGGGTTATTCCCTTCTCGTAACTGAGGTCTGGCCGGGGGTTCAAATCCCCCGGCCGTTTTTTTGGGAGTGACGCCATGTTGCAACTGGTTCAAAGCCAACACTTTCAGACCCTGCTGGGCAAGACAGGCACGCTGCGGCTGCCGGATGGCAGTGAGTTGCCGATCCATATCGACACGCTTGAAGAAACACCCCGTTCGCAAATGCCCAAGAGCGAGCGCATGCCGTTCAGTGTCGGGGTCAACAGTCTGGAACCCACAGCGTTTGTGGATGGGTTGTGCACGCTGGAGTTGCCGGAGCTGGGTCAGGTGGAAGGCATTTTTGTCTCCCGAGTGCCGGCCATGGGGCGTGACCCGGGCAAGGGATATTTCTACATTGCCTTCAACTGAACACATCACCGCCCTCCTGAAGGAGCGAGCTTGCTCGCGATAGCGATGGATCATTCAACATCTATGGCGACTGACACGCCGCCATCGCGAGCAAGCTCGCTCTCACAGGGGACAGCGGTGTTATCAAAATTGTGGATACCACACCAACCGCTCCGCCGCCGGGTTGCGCTCTTCAACCTGGAAACCCAGCGCCAGGTAATGCTGGCGCGCATGAGGATTGCTGGCCCAGACCACCGTGGTCACCGGGCAGCGGATCTGTTGGGCGGCTTGTTGCACGCCCTGGAGCACCTTTCGCCCATAGCCCTGGCCGCGAGCCCGTGGAATGAATGCCAGGTACAACACGCGAATTTCATTGGGGCCAAAATCGGTGGTCAGCGCACCGATGGCGGTATCGAGCTTTTCAATCACGTAATGCATCGCGTTGGGGAAACGCTCTCCCAAACCTTGTTCCTGCACCTGAAATTGCTGGGCGACCACCTGCTCCACCACTTCCCGCTCACCGTCGATCCACTGCAGATCCGGCCGCGCCGCCTGGTAAAGACTTTGCAGAAAAGGTCCATCGCTGCTCCGCGAGGGCCGCACCACCAAACCATCGGCCGCCACTGAATCGGTAGTTGCCATCAACTGCCCTCCTTAGAAACCGCTTTCCCTGACACCCAGCGCGGCCATGCGTCGCCAGGCCACGCCCAACAATGATTCGCCGCGGCCCTGCAACACCACCACGCCGCGCAAGGGCTGCATCGGCGTCGGTGCGGCTTCGAGGGTGCTCAACCGCGCCCCGTATTGCCCCTGCACCGGTTCAGCCCGTTGATGCGCATCCCGGCGCACGGCGATCGGCCCGTGGTGATCGGACGTCAGCGCTTCCTGATCGACATAGGCCGCGCCATTGGTGTCGATTTCGGTCAATTGCACGGCGATCGCCGGGTGCATCGGATCATCGGCGATGAACCGGCCGGTGGCCCCCGGCGCCACGCGCCACAGTTCGGCTTCGGCCAGATAGCCACGCAACCGTGCGCCGTCTTCAACGACACGCGCCAGAGGATCCTTGGTCGACAGCCAGCGACCGACCATCAGTTGCGGCAACAGATCGCGCACGGTGCCGGCGTGGGGCGCGCGCAGTAGCAGACGTTCACGCTGGGCGGCCAGCCCGCGATAGTCGGCCACCGCCTCAGCCAGGCGTTGCTCGACAATCCCGGCGTCGGCGGCGGTTTCGCTGCGACTGGCCTGACGGCGCATCTGCAACTGCTGGATCTGGATTTCACGCCGGACGATGGTCTGGCGCGAGTCCAGGTCCGGCGATTCCAGTTCGATCAGCACCTCTCCCTGCGCAACCACCTGACCGTCATGCACATTCACCGTTTTGACTCGCGCCGCGACGGGCGCGTGCAACGCACTGGCGCGTCCCGCTTCCAGCATCGTCGGCAACTCCACCGCACTGCGCCACGGCAAAACCAGCACCAACACCAGTCCGAGCAAGGCCAGACCACTGAGCAACACACGGGGTGCATACGCCTGCTCGCGCCGGCTCCACCATTGTCGCCACTCGCTCAAGATCGGCAGGAAGATGAACCACACCAGCTCCACCAGCATCAGGAAAATCCCCAACACCTTGAAGAACAGGTGATAGACCGCCAGCGCGATCCCGAAAAACAATGCCGCACGCCATAACCACGCGCCATATCCCCAGATCAGCAATCGGCGCTGCATGTTCGGCGACCACGGTTCCGGCGCCGCAGCCCCATAGCCGAACAAAAACTCGCGCAACCGCCACCGGCACAAGGCAAAGGCTCGCCCTTGAAGGTTGTCCACTTCCCAGAAATCGCTGAGCAAAAAGTAACCGTCAAAACGCATGAACGGGTTGAGGTTGATCACCAGCGTGGTGATCCAGGTGGCACTGGCGAGCATGAACGCCGCGGTGCGTCCGGGACCGTCCGGCAGCAGTGACCAGACCAGCAGCGCGATGCTCGCCAGAAGCAATTCCGCCAGCACGCCACCGGCACCAATCAGCAGCCGCGCGCGGCGATCATTGACCCGCCAGGCATCGCTGACGTCGGTGTAAAACATCGGCAGCAACACCATGAACGCCACGCCCATGCTCTGCACCCGACACCCCGCGTGCTTGGCCATGAAGGCGTGGCCGAACTCGTGACAGAGCTTGGCAAAGAACAACGCCACACCGAACGCCAGCGCGCCGCCGAGGCTGAAAAGATGCGGGAAAGTGGCGATAAACCGCTGCCAGTCCCGAGACACCAGAAATACCCCAAGCCCCAACGTCGCGGGCAATCCATAGCGCAGCGCGCGTGGGCCGAAGCGTTCCAGCCACGGCCAGGCACGATTGAGAAACGCGTCCGGGCGCCACAGGGGAATGCGGAAAAACAGGTATTGGTGCAGCAGAATCTGCCACAGCGTCTGACGCTGGGCGGCCGCCTTCAGGCTGTAGCTGGCGCGCTGTTGCGGATCAAGCGCGCTGATCAGGTCATGGCCACGCAAAAAGCCCAGCAACTGCTCAAGCTCCGCGCCATCGAGTGGCAACCCGGGCTCGCGGTTGGCGGCGCGCAATACCTGCTCGGGATCCCCCAACGACCAATGACGCAGCAACCGCATCGCGGCGGCACCGAGTTTGAAATAGCGCCCGCGCACCGGGTCGGCGAGGGTCCAGCGTGGCGAGCCATCGAGGGCCGGGGTCGCCACGGACAGTTGCAAGTCGGCCCGCAGGCTCGGCAGGCTCATCTAAAGCCCCACACTCTGGCGCAACCCGGCCAGAGGTCGACGCAGCAAGTACAACGCCAACGGTGCACGGTCGCCGAAAACCTTCGCGGTGCCGCGCAGACCGATGCGCGGCGGTGTGCCCTCGAAATTCGCATCCAGGCGATAAGCCAGTTGTCCGGCAGCGGTGGGTTGCGCCTCATAGGCCGAGCGCTCGAGTTTCGCCAAGTGCCGCTGCAACGGATCACTGTCGAGAAACAGCGCGACTTGCGCGCCGGGTTCGAGGGATATCGCGTCACCCACCGCCAGTTCGATGCGCAACTCGGCCTGGGTCGGGTCAGCGATTTCCATCAGCCGCTCGCCGGTCTGCACCGGTTTGCCGGTCCAGCGCTCCGCGTCGGCGAACACCGCGATACCGCCGCGCTCGGCGCGGACTTCACTGCGTTTGAGCAATTCGCGGGCGTAATCCCGTTCGGCGCGTTTTTGCTCTACTCGCGCAGCCAGCAGATCGATCTTCGAGCTGGACTCGGCGTCGGCGAACGAGCGTTGGGAATTGGCCTTCAGTTCAGCTTCGGCCACCCCCAACGCGCGTTCGGCCACATCGGCCTGGGCCTTGAGCGTGGTGCTTTCGAAACGCAGCAACAGGTCGCCGGCTTTGACCGTTTGATTGGGCTTGACCAGGAATTCGGCAATCACGCCGTCCAATGGTGCGGCCACCACGCGGCCACCCAATGGAACAACTTCTGCCGGCGCCAGCACCGATTGGCGCACCGGGATCAGCAACCCTAGCAACAGCACGGCGACCAGTGCCACCCGACGTTTTCGGGTCCAGCGCAGCCGCCACGGTTTGCGCGGTTGCAGCGCCAACCAGGCATGGCTGTACGTGTCGCCCAGTTGCGACAGCAGCACTTGCTCGGAAGGGTTCCACGGCAGGTCCCGCGCCAGCCACAGCCCACCAAATACTTCGCCCTGGTGATCGATCAGCGGCAGCCAAAACACCTGAGCCGCCGAAAGACTTTGCCAATCGGCCTGAATCGATTCGCTGAGGACGTTCGCCGGGATCACCCTTGCCTGCTTCAGCACACCGGCCTTGAACAACTGCGCCACGGCTTGCTCGGCGAACGCCACGAACGGCGCATTCGGGTCCACGGCACTGACACCCGTCACCGCCTGCACCTTGCCGGCAATCAACAGCGCCGCATGACGAAAACCAAACAGCGCCTGCCCGTCATTGACCAGGCTGTAGGCCAATTGCGCAGGCGTGCGCGCAGCGCGGGTCAGGCGTTCGAGATCAAGAAACCTGGCGAAGACCTGTTCTGCACCGCCCGCCACGGGCGCGTTCATTTAAGCTCCGCGAAACGCGCCGTGCCGCTCATGCCGGCCAGCAAACCGTTGGCATTGGGCAGTGTCGCAACCAGCAACAAGGTCTGGCTGCCTTCATCAATTCGAGCGCCGAGGCGTTTGACTGTGGCATCCAGCGCTTGACCGGTTTCATCGGGGACAAAGCTGAAGGTCTGACCGGGCTTGAGCCGGGCCATCCAGCGTGACGGCACCAGCAGATGGATTTCCAGGGTGCGATTGTCGACCACGTCCAGCAACGGCGCACCGGCAGGCACGCTTTCATAGCGCTTGACCTTGCGCTCGACGACCTGGCCATCGAACGGCGCCAGCACGCTGCAGCGTTTCACCTGGACCTGATAAACCTGAGACTGCGCCTGCGTCTCGCTGACCTTGGCCTCGGCCCGAGCCACTTCGAAACGCCCGACCGAATTCAACGCCGCCAGCTGTTTGTTGTGGGACAGCTCTTCACCCGCACCACGGTTGGCAGCCTGCGCCGCATTGAGCTGGGCCTGATAAGCCGAGCAATCGAAACGCGCCAGCGTATCGCCCTTCTTGAACGACTCGCCCTCACTGAACGGCAACTCGACAATGCGCCCGGACAACTCACTGGCGAGCACCGCCTGATCCCGGGCACGCAACACGCCCCGGGCCTCACTGCTGGCTGTCGCATTGCTGCCAGCGGGGCTGTTTTCCAACAACGGATCGTCTGGCGCGGGCGTTTGCGCGTGTACTGCGCAGGTCACAACGGTCAATCCAATAACCCAAACACAAAAACGCCGCATAACCGTATCTCCCTGACGGATGAGCGGAGTCTATGACAGGGTGGGTAGGCGTCAAGTGGATAGCCGACACTTGTTGGAAAAGCGAAGTATCGGGAAAGGTCTCGTTGGCTAGAAGGGTATCAACCTATCGAAAATATAACCTTGATGGAATATTCCACAGGGTGCATATTCCGCCCCATGAATTGGGATATTGAATACACCGACGAGTTCGGTGACTGGTGGATGGATTTGAGCGAAAGCGAGCAGAGCTCTGTGGCTGCAAGCGTCAAGCTGCTCGGCCAATTCGGTCCGGGCCTGAGGTTTCCCCACAGCTCAGGAATAAATGGCTCACGTCACGGCCATCTCAGAGAGTTACGGGTTCAGCATGCAGGGCGTCCTTTTCGCATCCTGTATGCATTCGATCCCAGGCGGTGTGCCTTGCTGTTGATTGGCGGTGATAAAACCGGTCAGGATCGATGGTATGAAGTCAATGTACCGCTGGCCGATCAGCTGTACGATGAGCATCTCGACACATTGCGCAAAGAGGGTCACAAAGATGGCTAAGAAATTTGCCGAACTCGAAGCGCGGATGACACCCGAATCCCGGGCACGCGCCGAGTCGATTTATGAACAACATATAAAGGAAATGCCGTTGCACGAACTGCGTCAGGCCAAAGCACTCAGCCAGGCCACGCTTGCAGAAACGCTGCATATCAATCAGGCAGCGATTTCAAAAATGGAACGTCGCACTGATATGTACATCAGCACCTTACGTAACTACATCCGTGCGATGGGCGGCGAACTTGAAATAATCGCTACTTTTCCGGATGGTCAGGTAAAGATCGAAAATTTCGCTGGTTGAGCAGCCAACTGGCTGCTTTATCGCGCCTTGCCAGAGGCATTACGATAGCCCCGCCAAGATGAGGCTGGTCAACAATCCCCACCAGCATAATCCCAAGACTATCCACATCCAGTTTATTGGGCTGAGTGTCGAATTTTGTCTACCCGAAGCATCGTCCGCCAGATAATTTATCGCCACCTGCACACGCATCAAACAACTGACCTGAAGGGTCAGTAGCACCATCAGTATCGCAAGACTTAGTTGCAGATCAAGAATCCAGATGCGTGTGGACTCAAGGACACAGAGCAGAATGAACGTTAACGCGAGAAACCTTGGATACCATTTGTATCGAAAGCCTGTGGCATATATGCGCCGATCGATAGCTCTGAACAGGGCATAGGTGAACCACACACTCATGACCGCGCGTACTGATGGCATGACCCGCACCGCAGTAGCCGCTCGATAGTTTTTCCAGTTTCGATACGACCAATACATGAAGTACAAGCCAAGGGTCGCGACAAACAGGACTGCGAGCTTGCGTTTAGACACGACATAGAAGGCACATAACAGGTCCTTGCCCATGGTGCAGTCTGCAGCCGGTGGCGAGTAAGGGTTGGAAGGCATGAGATGACGGCGCTTGTTGGGCATATGGGCCGCAATATTAACGCCGGTTCAGGTAGACCAAATCCCACATAAAAAAATCAGGACATTTCCTACGAGACAGTCCTCTGGTCAACCATTGCTTTCGAAACCATTTGGCCCTAACTTCGACTCACCACTGAACCTTGTACGCAGCAATTAAATTCGCTGGCCGTTAGGGTGAGAAAACCGGCCTCGGCCGGTTTTTCCGATCTACCCCACGAAATTAACGCTGTACCGTCTCTGCCAACGGATACACCGATTCCCACCCCCCACCCAACGCCTTATACAAACCCACCATCGCCAACGACACCCCGGTCGAGCTCTCCACAAGCTGCTCCTGAGTCGCCAACAGCGCGCCTTGCACCGTGAGGACGTTAACGAAGTCCACCACCCCTTCCACATATTGCTGCTGCGCGGTGCGCAGGGCGATCTGGTTTTGGCGCACGGCTTCGGCGAGGCTGTCGCGGCGCAGTTGGCTGGCGTTGTAGGCGCTCAGTTGATCGTCGATTTCATGCCAGGCGCGCAGGACGGTTTGCTGGTAGGCGATGGCGGCTTCCTGTTGCTGGGCCTCGCGCAAGTTCAGGACCCCGCGCAGGCGGCCGCCATCGAACAGCGGCAGGCTGAATTGCGGGCCGATGCCGAACGCACGCGAGCCCCAGGAGCCGAAATCGCTCAGTTGCATGGCTTGCGAACCGATGTTGCCCGACAGGGTAATCCGCGGATAGAAGTCCCCCTTGGCCACGCCGATGCTCGCGGTGGCGGCATGCAGGCGGGCTTCGGCCTGGCGGATATCAGGGCGGCGTTCAGCCAGTTGCGACGGCAGTCCGATGGCGACCTGGCGCGGTGTTGAAGGCACGGGGGTGTCTGTGGATAACTCGGCGTGGAGCGCTTGAGGCGGTTCGCCCATCAACAAGCTCAGGGCGTTGATCAGTTGTGACTGGCGCTGTTCCAGCGCGGGCAAACGCGACTCGATGGCGGCGACTTGGGCAGCCGCTTCGGCGACATCAAGGTCAGTGGCAACGCCGTCGGCCAGACGCAGTTGCGAGAGTTTCAGGCTGTGCCGGGCAACCTCGAGGTTTTGCTCGGTAACGGCCCGCGTGCTCTGTACGCCGCGCAGTTGAATATAGTCCTGAGCGGTTTCGGCGAGCACCGACAGCAGCACCCCACGGCGATCGTTTTCCGCGACTTCCAGGGTCGCGTCGGCGGCTTCGGTTTCGCGGCGCACACGGCCCCAGAAATCCAGTTCCCAGGAGGCGGAGAAGCCTGCATCCCATAGGTTAAACGCCGAATCGCCGTTGTGACCCGATGGATCGTTCAGGCCTTCGCCGCTGTTGCGTTTGCGCCCGTAACTGCCGGTGGCGGCGGTATTTGGGTAACGGTCGGCCGTGATGACCTGACGCGCCGCACGGCTTTGCTGCAAGCGGCTGCTGGCAATTTTCAGATCGAGGTTATCGGTCAAGGCGCGCTGGGTCAGGGCCGAGAGTTTTGGGTCGTTGAAGACGTCCCACCAGCGTTCGTTCATTTCGGTGGATACCGCTTCGCTGGCGGCGGCTTTTGCTGGTTTTGACCATTCAGTGATTTGTTGGGGTTGAGGCTTCTGGAAGTCGGGGCCGATGGTGCAGGCTGACAGGCTCATGACCAGCAAGGCGCATAAGGTGAGTTGAAGCCACTGGCCTCTTCGCGAGCAAGCTCGCTTCCACAGGTGATCTCCATCAGCGCAGAGATTTTTTTCATCACACAGATCCAGTGTGGGAGCGAGCTTGCTCGCGAAGGCGTCAGCCCGGTCAACAACGCTCTTCATCGCTGAACCACCTCGGACGCAGTCGCCCCACTGGCCGTATCAATCCTCGCCTCCACCGACATCCCCACCCGCAACCGCTCGGCCAATGCCTGCCCCGGATCCAGAACGATCTTCACCGGAATTCGCTGCACCACCTTGGTGAAATTACCGGTGGCGTTGTCCGGTTTGATCGACGCAAACGTCACACCGGTCGCCGGCGCGATGCTCTCGACGCGCCCCGTCAGAACCTCGCCTCCGAGGCTGTCGACACGCACTTGCACATCCTGCCCAGGCTTCACATCGGTCAATTGGGTTTCCTGGAAATTGGCGACCACGTAAGCCTGTGCCAGGGGCACCACCGCCAGAATCTTGCTGCCCGGCGTCACATAAGCGCCGACCCGCACCGCCCGTTCGCCCACCATGCCGTCCTGAGGGGCAACGATGCGCGTGTAAGACAACTCGTAGCTGGCCATTTCCAGCGCCGCTTGCGCCCGCTTCAATCCGCCTTCAGCCGCGTCACGCTGAGCCGTCAGGATCTCAACCTGCTTGCGTTCCGCCGCCAGCACCGCCGTGACGTTGGCCAACCGCGCGGAGGCCTGATCGATGCGTGTGCGCGCTTGCTGAGCATTCTGCACCGTGCCGGCACCGACCCCGGCGAGGTGGTTATAGCGGTTCAGTTCATGCTCGGCGAAGGCCATTTCAGCCTTGGCCGACACCACCGTGGCCTGGGCCTGAGCGATCACCGACGTCTGGCGTTCAAGGGTCGCCTTAGCGTTTTGCAGTTGCGCCCTGGCCACCAGCGTTTCGGCGTCGGCGGCTTGGGCGGCGGCACGCAGGTCGCGGTCATCGATCAACGCCAGCAACTGCCCGGCCTTGACCTGCTGGTTGTCTTCCACCAGCACTTCCTTGATGAAACCCGCCACGCGAGGCACCACCAGGGTGAAGTCCGCCGAGACAAAGGCATCGTTGGTGTTCTGTTGCGTGCGCTTGCCGAAAACACCTGGCGCCAGCAAGTAAATCAGCACGCCGACCGCCACCACTGCGGCGACGCCGACAGCCACTTTTTGCTTTGTTTGAGTCGTCATAAAAACCTTCTGTTTCAGTGAAGCGTTCATGTCGGTGCGCGCGGTGGATAAATTCGCGTCGGCAGCCAGAAAATCAGCAGGATCAACGTCAGCGCGACGCCGGCCATGCACAGATAAAGATCCGATGAAGTCAGCACCACGGCCTGCTCATGCAGACGATGGGCAAGGCCAGCGCTGTCGCTATTAGCCAGAGGTGAGTTGCCGAGGTTGTCCACCAGCACGGTCGAATGGAAATGCAGCCTTGCCGTGGTCAACGCCTCGATTACTCCGGTGGCGACCACCGCTGACAGACCTTTCACGGTGTTGAACCAAGCCGAGGCGTAGGGGCCCTCCATCGGCGTGATGCTGCCGGTCGAGAGCATCAGCAACGGCAGCACCGCCATGGGTTGACCGAAGATTTGCAGCCATTGCAGTGCGTAGAAATCGTCGCGAATCCACACCGACGTCAGCTGCGAACCACCGATGCACGACAGCGCCAACATGCTCAACCCGAGCCCCAGCACCCAGCGGCAATCGACCCAACGCAGGTTGCACAGCGCCGCCACCAACGGCAGCGCGATCAACTGTGGCAGGGCCGCCAGCAGCATGATCGGCGCGGTCTGAACCGGGCGATAATCCTGGACCTGTGCCAGGTAGCTGGACGGAATGATGATCACCGCCAGCAAGACCACCAGCACCCCGGCCAGGGTCAACAAGGCGAACGCCAGGTTGCGGATGCCGAGCATCTGCATCTTGAAAAACGGGATCGGCTGCGACCATTCGTTGATCAAAAACAGCACCAATAGCAGCAACCCACCGCCGAGCAATCCGCAGATCAGGCTCGACTCGAACCAGTCCAGCCGATTGCCTTGCAGGATGCCGATCACCAGCATGCAGATCGCCGGAAACCCCAGCAGCAAGCCGCGCCAGTTGAATTGCTTGAAGCGCTCCAGACGCAGCGGATCCTGCGGCAGACCGTAAGCCACGGCCGCCATGGCAATCAGGCACGGTGCGATGATTTGCCAGAAGGTCCATTGCCAACCGACGTACTCGGTCCACAAACCGGCCAGAGGGGTGCCGAGCCCCGGGCCGAAGGTGGCCGTCAGCGCATACCCCGCCAGACCGTAAAGCTTCACGTTGGCCGGTAAAAAGCGCAGCGCGACGGTCATCAGCATCGGCGGAAGCGCGCCGCCGGCCAGGCCTTGCAAGGTGCGCATAGCCAGCAGGCTTTCGTAGTTCGGCGCGAACGGGCACAACACGCCCAACAGGGTGAAGGCGCTGATGGCGCAAAGGGTGAAGCGCCGCAGCGAGAAGGTCACCGAGCACCACGGTGCAAAGGCCATGGCGGCGACCGAGGTTGCGGTGTAACTGGCAACCAGCCAAGTGCCTTCGTCGTAGCCGATGGCCAGTGCGCCGCGGATGTCGGCCAGCGCAACCTTGGTCACCATCTCGTTGAGGCCTGACACCAACACCGCCAGCAACACGCCCACCAGACCGATGATGATTCGCGGGCCGAAGACGGGCGGCGTTGCGGCGGTCGGACTGGCCGCGGCGAGAGGTGCCGTGACCGTGAGGGAAGTCATTGACTGCAAGCTCCGGGGTTTGAATACCGAAGCATTTTAAGAAGCGCGAGACCTTACGAAAATTGACTTATTGGCAGGTTATAAGTGCGTTTCATGCAGTAATACAAAACCCTGTGGGTGAACTTCAAGAGGGTTGTGCGGCCAGCCAGGTCTCGTCACAGCACGCCTTGAGCGTTTCACGCAGCCAGCGATGGGCCGGGTCCTTGTCGAAACGCGGGTGCCAGGCCTGGGTCAGCATCAGGGTGGGCAAGGGAACCGGCAGGGTAAACGAACGCAGTTTCAAGCCCAGGCGTCGCACACTCAACAGCGCTTCCTTGGGTACCGGCAAAATCAGGTCGGAATCCGGCAGCGCAAACATCGCCGCGTGGAAACTCGGTGCAATCACCGCCACCCGCCGCTCCAGTCCAAGAGCATTGAGTGCGGTATCGATCGGCCCGCGAGCGATGCCGCGCCGGGACATGCTGATGTGGGAGAAACCGGCGAAGCGCTCGGCCGTGATCTCTTCGTCGAACAGCGGATGGTCCTCGCGCACCAGGCCGACGAAATGAGTGGAAAAAAGATTCTGCACCTTTACTTCCGGGGTCAACGGCCGGGTGTTGCTGATGCTCAGGTCGATGCGTCCTTCGCGCAGGGCTTCATCATCGCCATCGCCTTCAGGGACGAAGCGCAGTTCGCAATGGGGCGCCTGGCGGTCCAGGGTGTCGAACAGCTTGCCGCCGTAGACGCCGACGAAGAAGTCATTGGCCCGGATGCTGAACCGACGACGCAACGAACCCAACTCCACCGCATCGGCCGAGCGAAACAGCAACGCGGCCTGCTCCACGACGTCGCGCACTTGCTCGCGGAGCTCCAATGCCTTGGGCGTCGGCACCAGGCCACGGCCGGCGCGCACCAGAATCGGATCGCCGATGGCCTCGCGGATTCGCGTGAGCGTTCGGCTCATGGCCGCCGGGCTGAGGTTCATCCGCCGCGCGGCGCCCACCACACTGCCTTCATCGAGCAAGGCGTCCAGGGCGACCAAGAGGTTCATGTCTGGGAGTTGCATGCTGAGCACTCGTGTCTTGTGGTTGGTTGACTCAGACGCAATGCTAGCAAACATCCTTCAAATGATGTGTTGGCAGTCCGGCCCCATCGCGGGCAAGCCCGCTCCCACAGTGATCTCCGTTGGATGCAGACTTTGTGTTCGACACATAACCTTGTGGGAGCGGGCTTGCCCGCGATGGGGCCGGTTCAGACACTGCAACACTTACCGCTGCATCCCCCAGCGCTTGACGGTCACCCGCTCCAGCGTGTCAAACACCAGGTTCTCCACCAGCAACCCAATCAAGATCACCACCGCCAACCCGGCAAACACCTTGTCGGTGTACAGCTCATTACGATTCTGAGAGATGTACCAGCCCAACCCGCCCTTACCGCTGGTGGCGCCAAACACCAGTTCAGCAGCGATCAGCGTGCGCCAGGCGAAGGCCCAGCCGATTTTCAACCCGGCAAGGATCGACGGCAGCGCCGCCGGGATCAGGATGAACAGCACAAAACGCATCCCCTTGAGGCCGTAATTGCGCCCGGCCATGCGCAGGGTTTCCGAGACGCCGAGAAACCCCGCATAGGTATTCAGCGCCAAGGCCCAGAGCACCGAATGCACCAGCACAAAAATCAGGCTGTTCTGCCCCAGGCCAAACCACAGAAGCGCCAGCGGCAACAGCGCAATTGCCGGCAGCGGGTTGAACATCGAGGTCAAGGTGCTCAGCAGATCGCGCCCGAACTGCGTCGACACCGCCAACGTGGTCAGGGCAAACGCCAGGACGATGCCGATCAAGTAGCCCTTGAGCAACACCACCAACGAAATCCAGACCTTGCCCAGCAACTCGCCGCTGAGCAATCCGTCATACAGCGCACTGGCGGTTTGCAGAAAACTCGGCAGCAGCAGGTCGTTGTTCTGAATGCGCGCAACCACTTCCCACAGCAGCGCGAGCAAAATCAGGATCAGGCCTTTACGCAGCCAGGCCTGTTGCCACAGGCGCTGGCCCAGCGGTAATTCGCGCTCCACCGGCACGCTGGTCAATGGCTGCAAAACGGTTTCGAATTCTTCACGCGCAGATGATAAATGGCTCATCGGGCACTCCTCTCAATGGCTCAATAAGCGATGCGAATGTCGGAAAAATCCAGCTCACGCTCGGTTTCCGGCGACTGACCTTCATCGAACAACAGCCGATGAATCCGTCGCGCCGACGCTTGAAACGCCACGCCGCCGAGGCTGTGCAAATCGTATTGATGGCTGTGGACTTCGGCCCGCACCCGCCCCGGATGCGGCGACAGCAACAGGATGCGATTGCCCACCACCAGCGCTTCTTCGATGGAGTGCGTAACGAACAGCAGCGTGAAACGCACCTCTTCCCAGAGCAGCAACAATTCTTCCTGCATCTTGCGCCGGGTTAGCGCATCGAGGGCGGCGAAGGGTTCGTCCATCAGCAGGATTTTCGGCTGCAGCGCCAACGCCCGGGCAATCGCCACACGCGCCTTCATGCCACCGGACAAGGTGTGCGGATACGCATCGGCAAACGCCGCCAGACCGACCTTGTCCAGATAATGCAGAGCCCGTTCTTCGGCCTCTTTACGCTTGAGGGTTTTCGAGGCCAGCAGCGGAAACATCACGTTCTGTTTGACGGTTTTCCACGGTGGCAGTTGATCGAATTCCTGGAACACCACAATCCGATCCGGTCCCGGCGCATGGACGGTCTGGCCTTGCAGCCGGATCTCGCCCTCGCACGGTTGAATGAACCCGGCGACCGCTTTGAGCAGCGTCGATTTACCGCAACCCGACGGGCCGAGCAGCACGAAACGGTCCGCCGGATCGACTTCAAAACTGACCTGGTGGGTCGCCCGAACCACCCGCTGCGGTGTGCGGTATTCGAGGCTGACGTGGTCGACCGACAACAGCGCCTGGGCTGTCGCGTTCGGTTTGCTGACCGTGTGGCCTTGCAAAGGGGCGTTCATGTCGATCAGCTCCCTTGCAGCGGCTTGGCGTCCTGGAAGAAGTAATCCTTCCACGAATCCGGTTTGTTTTTGATCGCGCCGACGCGGTACAGAAACTCGGCCAATGGGTAGGTATTTTTCGGCGTGACGCTGAATTCGAACTGCGGGTTATCGATGATTTTCAACAGTGCAGCGCGGTCGATTTTGGCTTTGGTGACGCGGATGTAAGTGTCCGCTGCGGCGCCTTTATCGTTTTGTGCAAACTGCGCCGCTTCGGTCAGCGCATCCACGAAGGCTTTGTAGGTTTTCGGGTTTTCGTCGCGGAATTTCTCGGTGGCGAACAGCACCGTCGGCGAGTTCGGGCCGAGCAGGTCATAAGTGTTCAGCACCACATGGACGTTGGGATTGCCCAGCGCCTGGTCCTGGAACGGCGGGTTGGAGAAGTGCCCGGTCAACTCGGTGCCGCCGGCGATAAGCGCAGCCGTGGCGTCCGGATGCGGTACGGCAATGGTGTACTTGTCGAGGCGATTGAATTCCTTGTCACCCCACTGCTTGGCGGCTGCGTATTGCAGGAAACGCGACTGCACCGAAACGCCGACCGCCGGCACCGCGATGCGGTCCTTTTCGCTGAAGTCGGCGATGGTTTTGACCTTGGGATTGTTGCTCACCAGGTAGTACGGGAAGTTGCCGAGGGAGGCCACGGCCTTGACGTTCTGCTTGCCGTGGGTGCGGTCCCAGATGGTCAGCAGCGGGCCGACGCCCGCCCCGGCAATATCAATCGAGCCCGAGAGCAACGCATCATTGACCGCCGCGCCACCGGACAGCTGGGTCCAGTCGACTTTGATGTCGATGCCTTCCTGCTTGCCGTACTTCTCGATCAGGTTCTGATCGCGCACCACGTTGAGCAACAGATAGACGATGCCGAACTGCTCGGCGATGCGGATTTCACCTTCGGCGTGGGCCACGGTCGGCGCCACCAGGCTGCCGGCGATCAGGCTCAAACCCAAACCGATGGCAGCGGCCAGCGGCGCGAATGGAAGACGTTTGGACATGGGAGTTCTCCGACAAATCAGAAAGGCGCGTCGCCCTGGATGGTGGTGCGATACAGCTTGCGGCGCAGATGGCTTGGGCAACCGGCGGCGAGGTGGATCAGCGAGCGGTTGTCCCAGAACACCAGGTCGTGGGCCTGCCATTGATGGCGGTAGATGTTTTGCGGCAAGACGCTATGGGCATAGAGTTCGTCGAGCAGTTGCTTGCTCTCGTCTTCCGGCAAACCGACGATGCGGGTGGTGAAGCCTTCGCTGACGAACAACGCCTTGCGGCCGTTTTCCGGATGCGTGCGCACGATCGGGTGGACCACTTCGGCCACTTGAGCCAGTTGCTCCGGCGTCAGTGTCGGGCGCCAGTTGCCTTCGAATTTGGTCTCGCTGTAACGCGCGGTGTAGGAGTGCGCAGCCGAGCGGCCCTCGACGGCTTTGCGCAGTGCCTCGGGCAGGTTGTCCCAGGCTTTATGCATGTCGGCGAACAAGGTGTCACCGCCTTCGGATGGCAGCTCCTGGGCGTGCAGCATCGAGCCCAGGCTTGGCAGTTCCTTATAGGAAAGGTCGGAGTGCCAGAACTTGCCGGCATCGCCGAGGCCGATGGATTGGCCGTTTTCGATGATGTTGGAAACGATGAGGATTTCCGGGTGACCGGCCAGCAGGAACTGCTTGAGCACATGGATCTGCAACACGCCAAAACGGCGGCTGAAAGCGATTTGCTGCTCGGGGGTAATGCGCTGGTCGCGGAACACCACGACGTGGTGATCCAGGTGCGCACGGTGGATGCGGGCGAAATCCTGATCATTGATCGGGCGGGACAGGTCCAGGCCGATGATTTCGGCACCGACAGCGCCGCTGAACGGGCGAATGTCGAAGGTTTGTGGCGCGATTGCGGGTGACGCAGAGACGGCTGACATAAAAATCACTCCCACGCACGGCACGCTCAAGGGCGCGCGCGTCGATCAAGAAACTCACGGAGGTCCCGTGTTGGTTCGTGTCGTGCGGCGCGCCGATTGGTCGGCAGGTACGCAGGAGGATGACTTTATAGGTATAAGAATTGAAATTTAAATACCGTTAATGAATAACGATATGGCAGAACAGACGATGAGTCACTCGTGGCGAGGGAGCTTGCTCCCGCTGGACTGCGTAGCAGTCCCCCTTTTTTTGGGATAAAGACGGGGGCCGCTTCGCGCCCCAGCGGGAGCAAGCTCCCTCGCCACAGGTCTAGCTTCCTACCGCTCGTGCAGTGCTTCGGCGCGGGCCCGGATAATCGGCTTCAGCAAATAGCTCAGCACGGTCTTCTTGCCAGTAATGATATCCACCGAAGCCACCATCCCCGGAATGATCAACAGCGGCTTTTCATCCGTCCCCAGGTGACTGCGATCCGTGCGCAGCTTGATGATGTAGTAGGTGGTCTTCTTATCTTCATCGGTGATGGTGTCGGCACCGATCTGCTCAAGCCTGGCCTTCAAACCGCCATAAATGGTGTAGTCATACGCCGTGAACTTCACCGTCGCTTCCTGGCCCGGATGCAGGAACGCGATGTCTTGCGGGCGAATCTTCGCTTCCACCAGCAAGGTGTCATCCAGCGGCACGATTTCCACCAGGTCGCTGCCCGGCTGGATCACGCCGCCAATGGTGTTCACCAGCAACTTGTTAACGATGCCGCGCACCGGCGAGGTCACCAGCGTCCGGCTGACCCGGTCTTCCAGCGCCTTGCCGGTAGCCTGGGCCTTGTTCAGGTCGGTGCGGGCTTCGTTGAGTTGGGTCAGGGCCTCGCTGCGGAACTTGCCGCGCGTCTCGTCGATCTTGCGCTGCACTTCCTTGATCGCCGATTCAGCGCGAGGGATTGCCAACGTCGTGGCGTCGAGCTGCCCACGGGTTTCGACCTCGGCCCGCTTGAGCCGCAACACCTCGACCGGCGACACCGCGCCCTGAGCCACCAGCGGCTCGGACATGTTGATTTCCTGACGCTGCAACGACAGTCCATTGCGGTACTGCGACTGTTTGGAGGTGAATTCGCGCAGCTCTTGCTGACGCTGGATCAACTGCTCCTGCAAACCACCGATTTCATCGTGCAGTTGCTGACGACGGCTGATGTACAGCGACTCTTCGCTGGCAGCCTGACCGGGAACAGCCTTGAGCACATCAGCGGGGAAGTTCAGCGGACGGTCATCGACTTCGGCGCTCAAACGCTCCACGCGCAGCAGCATCGACAGTCGATCGGCTTCGGTCTCGCCCACGTTGGAGGCAAACCGCGTGTCGTCCAGGCGAATCAGCGGCGCGCCGGCATCGACAATCTGCCCTTCGGTGACGAACAGCTCGGAGACGATACCGCCCTCAAGGTTCTGGATTTTCTGGATTTTCGACGACGGAATCGCCTTGCCGTCGCCCTTGGTGACTTCGTCGATCACCGCGTAATTGGCCCAGAGCATCAGGAACACGAAGAAGCCGATGATCGCCCAGATCGTCAGCCGCACCACGCGCGGGGCGTCTTCGATGAGGGCTTTATTGACCTCGGGAAGTGGCTGGCCATGCAGCGACTCGGAGCCTTTGAAGTAACGGCGGATCGAATCCTTGAAACCCGACTTAAGCAACACTGATCTGCCCCTTCTTCAACGCTTCCATCACGGCGGCTTTCGGGCCATCGGCGAGTATTTGTCCACGGTCGATGACAATCAGGCGATCCACCAGCGACAACAGCGATGCCCGGTGCGTCACCAGCACCACGGTCTTGTTTTCAATCACCGCCGCGAGGCGTTGCTTGAGGCGTTCTTCGCCGGTGTTGTCCATGGCGCTGGTCGGTTCGTCGAGCAGCAGAATCGGCGGGTTCAGCAACAACGCACGGGCCAGGGCCACGTTCTGGCGCTGACCGCCGGACAGGTTCTGCCCGCGTTCGCCGACTTGCAGCTCATAGCCTTGCGGGTGCAGGCGGGCAAACTCATGTACACCGGCCAGCTCGGCGGCTTGCAGGACCATTTCGTCTTCTACATAGCGCGCGCCCGAGACCAGATTGTCGCGCAGGGTGCCGGCCAGCAGCTGGATGTCCTGTGCGACGTAGCCGATGTTGTGGCGCAATTCGCTGACGTCGATCTGACGGATGTCGACACCGTCCACCAACAGCGCGCCGTCGTCCGGCTGATAGAGGCCCACCAGCAGCTTGGCCAGGGAGCTTTTGCCCGAGCCGCTGCGACCGATGATGCCGATCTTCTCGCCCGGCTTGATGATCAGGTTGATGTTGTTCAGCGCGGCGTTCTGTTGATTCGGATAAGTGAAGTTCATCTGCCGGCATTCGATGGCGCCTTGCAGTACCTTGCGGCTCAGCGGGCGCTCTTCGAAGTTGCGTTCTTGCGGCAGCTCCATCATCTGATCCACCGAGACCATGGTCACCCGCGCTTGCTGGTAGCGGGTCAGCAAGCCGGACAACGAAGCCAGCGGGCTGAGCGCGCGGCCACTGAGCATGTAGCAGGCAATCAGACCGCCCATGCTCAAGTTGCCGGCGATGATCTGGTACACGCCGAAGACGATCATGATCACCCCGGCCAATTGCTGGATCAGCAAGGTGATGTTCATCGCCAGGCCGGAGAGCATTTTCACCCGCAGCTCGAGGCGGCTGAGCGTGCCGATGGTCTGTTCCCACTGATACTGGCGTTCGCTTTCGGCGTTGTTGACCTTCACCGCATCGAGGCCGGCGAGGGTTTCGATCAGGCTCGACTGGCGCTCGGCGCCCAAAGCCATGGTTCGTTCCATGGTCGCCACCAGCGGCTTCTGCAGCGCATAGCCGATCAGTAGCGCTATCGGGAACGCCAGCACCGGAATCCACACCAAATGGCCACCGAGAATGGCGATGACCATGAAGATCAGCAGCGTAAACGGCAGGTCGATCAGGCTGGTCAGGGTCAGCGAAGCGAGGAAATCGCGAAGACTCTGAAACTCATGAATGTTCTGGGCGAAGCTGCCGACCCGGGCCGGGCGGTACTTCATGGCCATGCCGACGATGCGCTCGAACAACGTCGCCGAGATGATCAGGTCGGTTTTCTTCCCGGCCAGGTCCAGGCACAAGCTGCGCAGGCTCTTGAGGATCAGGTCGAACAGATACGCACCGGTGATGCCGATGGCCAGCACCCACAGCGTCGATTCCGCCTGGTTCGGCACCACACGGTCGTAGACGTTCATCACGAACAGCGGCGCGGCCATGGCGATGATGTTGATCAGGAAGCTGGCGGCGATGGCGTCGGCGTACAGCCAGCGCGAACGCTTGAGGGTGTCGCGGAACCACGAGCGCGCGCGCGGGATCAGCGTGCCGTGATTGACGTCGAATTTGTGTTGGGGTTGAGCGAAGAACACTTTGCCAATGTAGTCGTCGGCCAGCAGTTCGCGACTGACAAGGCTTTCGCCACCATCGCTTTCGCTGATCAGCAGGCGGGCCTGGTCTTCACCGTGCCAGCCGAGCAGGACGGCGCTGCGACCGTCCTTGAGCAGCAACAGCGCCGGCATCGCAATCGCAGGGATCTGCTCCAGCTTGCGCACCAGCACCCGCCCTTGCAGACCGGCGCGAGCGGCGGCGCGGGGCAACAACTCAACGCTCAGACGCTGCTTGGGCAACGGCAGGCCGGTAGTCAGCATCGCGGCGCTGGCCGGTTTCTGATGCAGGGTGCAAAGGGCTAGCAGACCATCCAGTAACGGATCGTCGTGCAGCGCGCGTGGATCATGAATGAGTTGAACTCGACTGACTTCTGATTCCACGCTCGGCACTCTTGGCTAACAGTAAAAAGGGAAGACTCAATTCATCCCGGGTAGCTGGACCCTGGGCTTCACGTCGTTTTGCACAACGGATGCCAACGGTGCGACCACTCCCTGGCTCTTGAGCAACTCGCCCATGGTCGCCTTGATTCGGTACTGAGTAAATAACTGAATGTTTTTGATCTCCGCCAGGCGACGGGAAGCGCTGAACAGCTCGTTTTCACTGTCGAGCAGGTCGAGCAAGGTGCGCTCGCCAAGGCTGAACTGCTTCTGGTACGCGGTGCGCACGCTGGTGCTGTGATCGACATATTGCTGGGCGATCGGCACTTGGGCATTGGCGTTGTTCAACGCATTCCAGGCCAGGCCCAACTCTTCATTCAATACGCGCAGGGCGTTGTTGCGGATATCCAGGGCCTGGTTGGACAGGTAGGACTTGGATTCCAGATCTGCCTTGTTGCTGCCGCCGGCATACAGATTGAAGCGCATGCGCAACATCGCCTGCCATTCGTTGCTGTGACCGTTCTGACCGTCGAGATCGTTGTCGGCGGAGCGACCCAGCTCAGCATCGAAGCGCGGGTAGAAGGACGATTTCGCGGCGTCATACTGTTTCTCGGCCGCAGCGATGTCGGATTCGGCCGAACGCAGGATCGGGCTGTTTTCCAGCATCTGCGCCCGGGCTTCATTGAGGTTGGCCGGCAACAGCGCGAGGAAATCGGCAGGCCGCTCCAGTTGATCGGGCATCTGGCCCACGGCACTGAGGAAGTTGGTCTCGGCGTCCGCCAGGTTAGTCTGTTCGGTGATCAGGTTGTTACGGGCCTGGGCCATACGCGCTTCGGCCTGATCGAGGTCGGCACCACTGCCGACGCCGCGCTGGGTGCGCAACTTGATCTGGTCAAAAATGCGCTCGTGGCTTTTCAGGTTATCGGTGGCCAGGCGCACGAACTCGCGGCGGGTCAGTACATCCAGATAAACCTGAGCCACGGTCAGCGCGGTACGTTCGGACGTGCCCAACAACGAATAAGCGCGGGAATTAACGGTGGCTTGTTGACGCCCCACTTCACTGGACGTCGCAAAACCGTCAAAGACCATTTGCGACAGACGCAAACTTGACTCACTACGGTTCAGGGTTTCCCAGTGGTTGTCGTTACCGGCAGCGCGGGTGGTGACACTGTCAGTGCCTTCACGACCATAACCGCCCAGCAGATCGACCCGTGGAAGGTATCCACCTTTTGCTGCCTTTAACTGATAATCCGCGGCCAATCGACTATTAACACCTGCCTGGATTTCCGGATGGACATCCAACGCTTGTTGCATGGCCTCCGGAAGTGACTGCGCCTGAACAAAACTGGCGGCAAGGGCGAAGGGTAAAGCCTTGAACAGGTGCAAACGCATGGTTGGAATTTCCCGGGATTACTTGTCTTGAATCACTGCAGAACGTGCCGCTGCATCGGATGATGACTATCGGAATGACCGTATGTCGGAAAGGTTGAATTTGGAACTGAGTCACACTCTGTGGAGCAGGTAGTTACCTAAATATCAATGTGACATTACGGGGGCGAGTGTTTAGGATGACAACACTAAGGTCAATAGTTTGGCATATAGTTTATAGCGAAATAATATAGCCAATTTGTTGACGATTTACCGCGTCAAAGTTGTGCCTCGAATATTTTGAAAGTACGTCCAGACTGATTTGGCGAACACGCCATCAGGTTCATGGAAGTCAACTGAACGTGACACCCGGAGAGTCTTCAATGAGCAGTGTTGTTGCCATCGTCAAAAGCATTGTCGGTCAGGTTTTCGCGGTGTCCCCAGAGGGCATTCGCCGCGTACTCGTTGAAGGCGACCGGTTGTTTGTCGGCGATCAGGTAGACACTGGCGCGGCGGGCGCCGTTACGCTTGAACTGGCTGACGGCCGGACCCTGGATCTGGGCCGCGACACTCAGTGGAGCGCCAGCGACCCGGATTCGAGCACCGACCTGTCAGAAGCCACTGCACAAGCCGCGCCATCGGTTGAAGAACTGCAACAAGCCATCGTTGCCGGTGCCGACCCGACCACTGAACTCGAAGCCACCGCAGCTGGCCCGACGGCTGCGGGCACGGGCGGTGCGGCAGGTGGCGGTCACAGCTTCGTGATGCTGGATGCAACCGCTGGCCGGGTCGACCCGACCATTGGTTTCCCGACGGCGGGGCTCAGCACTGCGGCACAGGCTGCACAACTCACCACCGGTGGCCAGACGGCTGACACCAGCGCCAACGTGCAGCGCGAGTCGACCTTGAGCCTGAGTGCCACGCCGAGCATCACCGAAGCAGGCGGCGTACTGGTTTACACCGCGACCCTGACCCAGGCGCCGCTGACCGACCTGACCATCACCCTGTCCAATGGCTCGGTGATCGTGATCCAGGCCGGCCAGTTGACCGGCACCGTCAACGTCCCGCTCGCGCCGAACGACACTGTTTATAACGACTCGACCCAGATCAACGTGACCGTCACCGGCACCACGGGTGGCAACGGCATCACCGTCACTCCGCCGACGACCCCGGCCGTGACCCAGGTCACCGACACCGTCGACACCACCACGGTCACCTTGACCGCTGGCGCCAGCGTCACCGAAGGCGGCCAGATTACTTACACCGCCACCCTGACCAACCCGGCGCAGACACCGGTCACTATCACCCTGTCCAACGGTTCGACCATCACCATCGATGCGGGTAAAACCACTGGCAGCGTCGACGTATCGACTCCGGCCAACGATGTCTATAACAACGGCAGCACGGTCACTACCACCATTACCGGTGCCACCGGCGGCAATTTCGAGAACCTGGTGCCAGACCCGGCCCCGGCCGTGACCACCATTACCGACTCGCCGGACACCACCACCCTCACACTGACGGCGGGTTCGACCGTCACCGAAGGCGGCCAGATCACCTACACCGCCACACTGAACAACCCGGCTCAGACACCGGTCACTGTCACCCTGTCCAACGGCTCGACCATCACCATCGAAGCCGGCAAAACCACGGGCTCCGTGAACGTCGACACCGCGGCCAACGACGTTTATCAGAATGGCAGCACCGTCAGCACCACGATCACTGACGCCACCGGCGGCAACTTCGAGAACCTGGTACCGAGCACTACGCCCGCGGTCACCACGATTACCGACTCGGTCGACAACACCGACCTGAGCCTCAGCGCCACCGGCACCGTGGTCGAAGG
>NZ_LT607586.1:0-34049 GCF_900095275.1 Pseudomonas sp. UMAB-40 | reverse complement strand
AATTTCCGACCGCAACCGCTCAACCTCGCCCGCATCGGAGTGGGTATAGACGATCCGCGTCAAATAGCTGTCGTGCCTTGTATCTCGCTCGTACTCAGCCAGTTCAACGTCAACCCATCCGCCACCACCTTCGCCCATGTACTGCGTCTGGTACACCGGCTGCGCACCAACTTGCGATTTTGCGCAGGTTGCCGTTTCAGCTTGCTGCGCTACAGGGGCGGCGGCGAGTAGGTCACGCAATTCAGGCAGGCCGGTTTCGATCAGGTCATTTGCCTTGTTGGAAAACCCGGACGCCTGGCGCCAGGTCATTTCGATATTGCGCAACAGTGCTACCGGTACCATTTTCGATTCATTACTCATACGACCGTTACCCCTTCTGATTCGATAATGACGCGGACCTCATCAATCGCCGCGTTCCGGCCTTCGCCGCCCATGCTGAAAATCGCACGGCCTTGGTAATCGATCGGTTTAGCACGCGCCGGCAACGTAATCACCAGCGCCTCCCGAGAAAGCTTCCAAGCCGCCTCAAAAGCGGGCCACTGCTCCCCGCCTTCGATAAAGCTGTAATACGGCCGCCCATGCTCAAGCGTTTTGACCAGGTGCTGGCGCATCGCCTCGGTGAACTGGTGCCCGGCGGCCTTCATCTGCGCGCTGTGCTGGTCAATCACGAACGCCTCAAAGGCGCAATGCGTCCGGGCGCTCATGCGCTGGCCACCGCTGCCCGAGGATTGGCCAAGCGGCGCAAGTACTCCACCGCCATCACCACAGGGAAGATCGCAAACAGCCCGCCGTCGCAATGGTCGTCCTTGCGCAGTTGCATAGAGCCCTCTTCGACATAGCACCAGCCGCCGCGCTTCCCCTTGCCAGCTTGGAAGCCGTAATACGCAAGGTAGTTATCTTTGGTTAGTTGGAAGTGCGTGGCGTGGCGAGCATCCACCAGCATGCGCTCAAGCTCTGGAAGGTGCTCAAGGGTCAGCTCGCCCGGTAGCGCTCGGTCATCACCAATGAGGATCGGCGGCAGGCGCTTATCCATTTTGCACCTCCAGCGCACCCACGTATGGGTCTTTACCGGGCCGTTGTCGTTGGGGATATGGGCGCGCAATTGCTGCTCGCGACCGCTCGGAGCCCGATATCTCGGCTGAGTTACCGGCGGCGGGGTTTTCGGGCGAGCCACCAGCTTGGCCGGATCAATCACCGGTGCGGTGCTGGCCACCGGCTCAGGCTTTGGGGCTGGGGTTGGCTCGACCACCGGCGCCGCAGCCTTCACTTGCGTCGGCAACGACTGGGGCCGCGGCTGGGGCTTCAACAGCTCCGGGCGCTCTTCCAGCTCAAACACTTCGTCTTCGCCGCCTTCCGCGCCATAGATCACAGCGCCAACGGTACGGCCTTGGTCCTGCTGATCCTCAACCCACTGCACTAGCGCCAGCCCGCGCGCCAACAGCAAATTGAGGCTGGCGTGGCCACACTGACGCAGCAACAGGTCAACACGCTCTTTGCTCGCGTCCGACATGCTGAACATGATGTCGTGGCGAACTGGTCCGTTTGTCGCACTCATACCTCACCCCCACGGTAGGCAGTCTTAAGGAAACGCTCTACAGCGTCCGTCGCTGATCCGCCCTCGACATTGCGGCCACCTTCCACAATTAACGGCAGGCAGCGGCGCAACAAACGCTCACCATGGCGCAGACGTTCGGCTGTCGCTTTTGCCTGCTCTGCCAGCTCTTCGGTGGTGGTAGGGACCGGCCGGGCGTGCTCGGTCGGCTTGCGGGCCAGAATGAGGCGCAGCAAGTTGCGGCGAGCGCCCGCATCAGACTTCAAGCACGGCATTCCCGGCGCGGCGCGCTCAAGATCCTCATACAGGCCCGCCAGCAGCTCGCGGGTAACTAGCAGGTAGTCAGCCATTTGCGCGCTCCTGGCCTGCTTTCGGCGTTTGGTAATCGTTCATGGGGGGTAATCCTTTTCTCTGGCTGGACTGCACGGGCATATTTACATAAAAACGCTAATGTGTCATTAACGTTTTAACGCTTTAACTCATTGCAGTTATTGCCAGTCGGGCAGAAGCTTTGGAGGGGCGGCGGGATAGGTGGCCAGCGTTGATAGGTCGATCAGGGTGAAATGCCCCCAGTCACTGCGCCAGCCACCCGTATCAATGTGATGGACGTTCCCTAGCACCAGCGGCGCCCGGAGCGGGCTGTGACCAACCACCAGCGCCCGCACGCCATCCACCGGCGTCGTGTCACCTTCCTCTACCCGCTTGCGGGACCACATGCAGGTGTTATGCACCAGGCGCAGGCGCTTTTTGCTCTCCGGAGATTCCAGCTCGTCACGCAATCGATCCCATGACTGGAACGGACAATCAGCGTGAACTACCCCCACCAGCCCGCCGGCCGTCTCGACCTCAATGGCGATAGGAATCTCGGCGAACTGCACAGCGAACTCTTTCTGTTCAAACAGCGATAAACCCGCGAACCACGAGCCGCCGTTGTAGATCCAGTTGTCCACATCGCAGGTATCGAACCGACACACGTAATCGTCGTGATTGCCGCGCACCGGGTGAAACCATGGCTTGGCCAGCCACTCCAGGACGTCGCGACATTCAGGGCCACGGTCCACCAGGTCGCCGGCGCTGAATAGCCGGTCGCGCTCCGGATCAAACCCCACCGCGTCCAGTGCCTTTTGCAGCCGGGTGAAATGGCCGTGGATATCGCCCACAGCAAAATCCCGGCCCGCCGTGTTGGCCGCGAAGCGCTTCATTCGTATTGTCCCTATTACCTCAAGCATGACGCCCACCCTCTCAAATAAAAACGGCAAAGCGTTATGGCGCTTTGCCGTTAAGATGTTATAGCGCTTTATAGTGGCTGGATCAGGGCGCGTTGCTACCGCCGCAGTGCGAGCAGTCGGTATAGACCGGGGAAGGCACAAAACGACCGCATCCACCGCAGTTCTGAATACTTGAGCGCGACGGTTTCTGCCGCTTGGCCAGCATAATCCCTGTGCCGCGCAGCGCTTTCTTGTGGTTTACCTTCGCGCTGGCCACCACCTTGCGCGCCAACCCGTCAGCGATGGCCTTGGGGATCGCTCTCAGGCCGTTACGCCCCACAGCCCCAATAGAGACGCCCATGCTCCCCTCAAATGCCTCAGCCTCGGCCAGGTTGTCGCTGTGCCGACCATCCGCGGTCTGCCACAGCAGATCGTTGCCATTCCAGGCGCGCGCCGCATACAGGTAGACGGGCTCGGTACCATCCAACTGCGTCGCGATTTCGTCCGGTTTCACATACTGGCAATCGACCGCCAGCGTGTGGTGCTCCAACAGGTACGCCAGCGGCCAAGGCAGATCGGTTTCACGGCACTCGTTCTGGCTGCTCGCCTCTTCCTTGGTGTAGCGCTGAGCCGCGTCCAGGTTCGTCGTGTAGCCGGATCCGTTCTTACCCCAAAACATCAGGCGGTCGCCGGTATTGCCGCGCGAGTCCTGCAATACAAATTCAGTCACAGAAAGCTCCCCTGTGTTCCTAGTGGTGCCTGGCCAATGGCAGTCAGCGGCTCGCCTGTCGTGCCAACACCGTGATTGACTTGGGCCTTCTGGCCAGCCTGCGCACCATGGAACGCATCAAGCCCGCTGATCTTCATTCGGCGCATTGGCGCACCTGGTGCCGGGCCTTTCCCCTCGGTGAGGTTGTGGATATACGCCTTTATCAGCTCTTCGCCCTTGCTCTTGATCGCGATCAGCGCGCAGGTATTGCTTTCGCGTTGCACCGGATCGTCTTCGCCAGTGGGCACAAGGGCCTGTAGCTTCTTGTCTACCTGCTGCACCCAATAGACAGAAAAATGCCCGCCACGGGCCTTGGCGCTCACGCCGGTCGCGGGAATCTCTTTGCGATTGATTTTTTCGACATAGATTTTGCGCGCTGCCATGCACTGGCGGTGCAGGGTGTCGTAGGCATAACGGGCGATTTCCGGCGCAGGCGCCACACCAATAAACACAGCGACTTCCACGCGGCACCGCTTGGTGGCGCTCCATGTAATGCTTGTAAGTGTTTCGCAGTCGAAGACGCCAGCCACTACGGAGGCAAGTAAGCGCTCCCACTGTTCGCGCTTCGTTTTTTCCTTTTCGCTCTTGGACAGGCCGACGTCACTGAGGTGTACCTGCGTGTCAGTCAGGCGGTACTTCGCCATCAAGGCCTGAGCCTGGCGCATGGCCGTGGCCGCCTCGTGCTCGTTGGAGCTGGTCGACAGCGCCAGGCAGTGCTTGATCTTGCGAATGACGCGTTCAAGCTCGGTCGGATCGATATCAGTCATGCCTAAAACCCTGCCAGAAGTTTGTTCTGCAACATTTCAACAGTGGTCGGATGCGCAAAAAGCCCGGCGGGCGTCTTGATGACCACTCGCGCGGTTTTGATCGTGAAACGCTGGTACCGGTGCCACATACAGCGATGCGCCCACTTTCGCTCCTGGCGGTGCGACTCTTTTGTTTCAGGAATACACGGATCGGAGTAAATCGTGAGGCCGTTGGACAGGCGCGCTATGATCAGCCCCTTGTGGCAGTAGGTTGTTCGGCACTTCGAAGAATTGGAGCTGGCCAGGGTACGGAATGAACGGCAGATACTGAGGCGCGCGCAGCAAATACCCCTTCTGCCCCATGTACCAAGGCGAATCGCTGTGGTCCAGGCTGTCGACCAACTCAACAGATCCGACAATCCCGCCACGTTGCAGCTCAGCAAAGCGGGGCATGTCGGTAATGCCGCGTTCCATGGCGAACCGATAGGCATCGGCGTATTCGTCCCTTGTCATGCCCTTGGCAGCGTGTACCAGGAAGCGGCCCCGGTACTTTGTGTGCCAACTGCGGTTTTCGATGTCTTTGCCGCCGTGGATGATGAGCCACGCCCACGGCTGGCGGATGGATAGTGCTTTCATTTGCGTGCATTCCTATTGCGGTGCTTTTCGCCCTTTGTGCGACGGATCGGGTGAAAAGGGTCGCGGCGCTCGGCACGCTCGCGGGCAAGTTCCCGGTTGCGGTCTGCGCTGTTCCAGTCACAGTTGCTCATTTCTTTACTCGATCAGGGCTTGGGGCCGGGATGTACGAGCCTGTAGGGCCACGCCACACCCCGAACCGGTCTACGGTGCATTCGCGCCAGCGGCCGGGATTCCCGTACTGAGGCGCGAACCACACCAGGTGCTTGGTCACTGCTCGGCGGCCTTCTGATGCGGATATGGGTATAGGTCGTAGATCGTCCCGTTGCCGTTGTCCGCCAGGTTCAAGGCCTCACACACCTTGCGGTTGGGCTCAATCTCGTAATCGCCTATCTCGCCCGAGTCGGCCTCGCCAAACTGGATGTGCGCCACCGGCTCCCCGGCGGGCTTGGAAATCAGCATAAGGGCTGTGCGGAACTGCTCGACGTACTGCTCTTCTGACTCGGCGGCCCATTTGTTCACCAAACAATCATCATCCGGCTCAGCACCTTCGTCTCCAGGCTCATCGCCTGGCGCGCCCGGAACCATGAAAAACTCGCGCTCTACTGCGCTGAGGTAGTTTGAAAACCGCTGAATGGTTTCCAGATGGCCCAGCAGTGCGGCGGGGGAACGCGCCAGCTCACCAATGCCAATCAGCTCGTAAATGCGTTGAAGCGTGGCGGTGTCGCCATATGTGACCAAAGGCTTGCGATAAAGCGGACCTTCGTTGGCAATCCACCGGCCCACATCGCCGCCCGACCACATTTTGCGCAGCATGCTGGGGAAAACCAGTTTCGCCGGCTCGCTCTGGTGCTGCGCAGCATGAATAATCGGCGCCAAGTACTCGGCAATCAGTTTGCGCTGAGTGGTCCACTGAGTATCCGTCAGCGCCCTGGCGATCAGGTCATTCAGTTCAAGGCTGTCGCCCATGCCAATCGGGTGGTTATTGTTATTCATGGATGGATTCCGTAAATGTCTTTGAGGGCGGTTTCGTGGTGCTGACGGCACATCCAGACGATTGGGTCCAGCTTGTGAAACGGCAGTTGAAACCCCGTCCCGGCGCGCAAGGCCGATTCATCACACATGTGTTTGAACCGGTGCGTAACCAGTTCCCAGCCGGCCAGAAGCGTCTTGCAAAGGCCGTCGAAATAGGTGTCTGGCACCACAGGGGCGTCCAGGAGGTAATAGCGAATACTGTGTTCCAAGTACTCGCCATAGGTAGCGTTGAGGATCTTGCTTTCTACGCTGACCACCGCGACCGGCGCCGGCGGATCGATGGGCGCCGGCATGGCAAACATGTCGGTCTGCGCCTCGGCCCGCCTACTCATCGCGCACCAGCGCTAAAGAGTTAAAACGCTTAAGCGCTATAACGCATGTTTCCTCACTGGTGTGGCAAACCGCGCAGTTGGGACAATGAGCCTGCCCGCTGGTGTTCGTGCGCTCTTCACGCTCAATGAACCGCTCGCGCGCCTGGCGGGCTTTCATGCCGACCAAAGTAGGGATCGAACCGAAGGGCTCGCCGTCTTCGCGGTTGAATGCGTCCTCATCGTTCGCGTAGTGCGCGCAAACCTCTTCAAGCAAATGCAACTCGACCAGCGCCGGGTTCGCCTTGAGAGCGGCCAGCGCCCACGCCATGAGGCCGGAATGTTCAACCGGGCGAACAGTCCGGGCATTGCCCACCAGCCAGCTTTGCAGCGCGGCGGCTTCGGCCATGTCTTGCCGGCGAGCAGCCAAGCCGAATGGATCTTTAGGGAGTGATTCCGTCATTGCCCAGCCCCCAGTGATGCGGTGCGAACTTGGCGTTTCTTGCTGCACTTCGCGTGGTTGCCGCTGCTACGGGCGCGCCCACACTCATCACACACGGACTTGACGCGGATATGGCCGAAAGGCTTGGGGCCAAGATGAATGCTCATGCTGCGCACTCCATCGACGACGGGACGTTGATAATCGGCAGTTGCTGCGCAGCCTCACGGCAAAGGCGCATCTGCTCAGGCGGATAGCCCCAAATGTTGCCCCCGCCCAACTGACGATCGATCCCGAGATAGGCCGGGTCGATACGCTCGCCCCTCATCACGTAGTTGCGCATTTGCAGCACCAAATCACGCAGCGTGCCGTCGTGGCTAAACCCCCGCCATTTGCTGGTGGCCTTGGCCTCGATCATTGTCCCGCTCGCATCATGCAGGTAGACGCGCTGGTCAAAGCTCAAGCGCGCCACGCTGTCGTTTTTGCGGGAGTAGAAGAAGCCTTGGCCGTAACTGGAAATGACCTCTATCAGGCGGTTGGCGTACTCACAACGCAGCAGCCGGGCGAACTGGCTACTTCCGTGTTCGACCATGCCCGTTTCCAGCATGGCGGCCACCAGCCTTTCACACAGCTCGACGCGGGCGGTGTTCATGTCCGCGTTTCCGATCCCGCAGACCAACAGCTCGGCAACGGTGGCGGTCGGCAGATGCTTGGCAATCAGGCGCAGCTTGTCATTGCCGGTACAGAGCCGGGCGGTGAACTCAAAGCGGGGGTTGCCCACCATCGCGCCAACCCAGTCAGGTTTGGTGATGGCAGAGCCTCGGGCTTGATCCTTCATATCAGTGAACCTCCGGATGAACAGGGCGGCCCGCGTAGGGCTCCAGTCGGTGCGCAATCATGGCGGCCACTTCAATCAGGCCAGCACGGCTACTCATTGGGGCTTTAGCGATAACGCTATTGCCTTCAAGCGATTCGACCAGCAACGCGATAGTGGCATGGTCCGGCTTGATGGCTTTCCCCGCCCGCAGATCCTCAGTCAGCGCGCGGGCGGTATCAGCCCAGCGCTCAGCGTCAAAATCGGCAGGGGGATTGATTTCGTAAAAGTCGGCCAGGATTTCCGGGCAGGCCAGGAAGCGCATTCGGTGCGCTAACAGGTCCGCCGACATCCGGCTAAACATCAGTGGCAAGGAGGGCATGGGGTTTTTCTCTGGCGTTTTGATGAGGACGCGAGATTATCATTATGCCCTGAATTTTATAAAGCTTTATTTGAATAAAACTTATGATTTGTGTCCGGGGATAGAAAATCATCCCCGGACATGCGCGGGTAAAACTATGCGGTGCCTGTGTGGCCGAAGCCCGCAGCGCCACGGTCTGATGCGGTGGTGAACTCTTCCACCTCGACCAGCTCCTGGCCGAAGAACGACGGCGACACACGGGTGACAATCACCAACTGGGCGATTCTATCCCCCGCCTAAAATGTCACCGCCTCATCACCGTGATTGATCAGGATTACTTTTGCTTCCCCCTGATAGCCGCCGTCGACCAAACCGGCCAGGGTGTCGATCCCGTGCTTTTCCGCCAACCCACTGCGCGGCCAAACCTGTGCGCCCTGGTCCGGCAGGAAGTCATAGGCGAAGCCGGTAGGGATCGTGGCGCGCTGGCGGGGCTGGAGTGTCACCGCCTGAGTGGTTCGCAGGTCATAACCGAAGTCGCGCGCCTTGGCGCGCTCAGGCAGCGGCAGGGTGTGGGAGCCGATACGTTTTACGTTCATTGGTGCTTGTCCTTGGTTTTGCGGCCCGCCCGGTGCGAGCCGTTGAGTGGTTCCTGGCCGTCGTCGAGCGGCCAGTACATGAGCTTGTTGCAGTCGCTGCACCGTTTGCGGTTGAGCGACTTGAACTTAATCAGGGCAGTACTCCCGCACCGGCAAACCTTCGTGCTGCGCTTTGCCGGTGCCTGTTCGGTGTGGCTCATCAAGCGGCCTCGTGATTGCTCTGTTCCCACGCTGTCACCAGCGCACGCACGCCATCCGGAACAGCACGGCCCGAGGCATCCACCAACTGGACACACATGGCCACCAGCTCGATTTCGCTGGCGTACTTCTCAATCCAGCGCGCTTTGTGTCCGTGAACCGCCAACATGCCAGGGCGCTGGCCATAGCCGTTCATGTGGTGGCCGGCACACAGCGGCAGCACGAAGAAATGCGCGTGGGGTTTGGTGCGGCCGTCACAGTGGTGAATCGAAACGTGGGCCTGCTCTGAAAAGTCCCGTGGGAAGCCGTCCAACATGCAGCAGATGCAACCGCAAATGTCCGCTACGTCGTTGAACCACTGGTCTTGGGCCTTGGTTGGGTTTTTACCTGAATGGCGCATGGTTGTTTTCTCTCTGGCGATTGAGTGTTTGGGCGTTACGGGTGAATCACTTGCTCGGTATGCCCACGCGAGTTTTGAGCGCGCTCAGGGCTACGGCGCCGGTCGAGGCTGGCGACGGTGTGGATTTGATGGTTTCGGCTGGTAGCGGCGCTGAGGCGCTGGCCTGTTCAGCTTCCCGCACGGCCACCGCCGCCCTGTCCGCCCGCTTTTGGCTTTTTTCGGTCAGCACAGCCTTGCCGGCGTAGCTTTCACAGTTCTTCAAAAAGATGGCGACCGGGTGGAGCTTGTCGGTCAGTGACGCGGCGGATTCATGCTTGACGTAATGGGTCGCCGCGGCTGGCGTTGCGTCCTGGATGCGGGCAACGGCCTTACCCATGATCCCGGCCACAGTGGCGTTGTAGACGGGCCAAATCTTGTACCGCTCACGAAATGCCACGGCATACGCCAGCCAGGCGGCATAGATCGCACTGGTCGGGTTGCTTGGGTAATCGCTTGGGTAATCAGCGGGTAGCGTCGAGTCGATAACAGCGGCCCGATCCTGATCCGTTTTATCGTCCTGGGGGTCGGTGATAGGTTTTACTGCTTTTTCAATCTTTGTTGCTCTTTCAGTACTGTCTAATGTTTCGGGCTTTGCCGTAAACGATTCGGCCGTTTCCGCCAAATCCGGAAACGGTGCAGGGGTTTCTACCGTTTCCGTCAAATCCGGAAACGGTGAGCTGGTTTTACTTCCCAGCGACTGCACATACTCGGCCGCGGCCTCTAGATCAGGCGTTTCCGACACTTCGTAATCAACGCCGACAAAGTTGCCGCCTTCCCGCTTGAACTCCCGGTAGACGTACCCGGCCGCGCGCAGCTCGTTGATGATGCTGTAAACCTTGTCCTTGCCCGCCGACTTGCCTATGGCCTTCTTGGTGCGGTTGATCAGATCCCTGACTTGGACGGTCCACATGTCAGGCTTGCTCAGGAGGTAGACCAGCATTCCGCGCGCCTCCCACGACAATCGATCGTCGTCGACGATGTTGGTGGGAAGGTTGTAAAACTGGGCTTTCCGTGCGGCGCGAACGATGCTCATCGAGCACCCCCTAAAGATTGGATGCTGATGGCAAAAAAGACGGACGTAGACGGGTACTGAAAATCACAGCGTAAGGGCCGGTTCAGCGAAACACCGTTAGAAAATTCTTGGAAAAGGCGCGAAAGTTTGCAGATCCCGAGCCTGTGGTATACTCGGGCCGTCAACAAAGCAAATCCCCTTGGCGCCATCTTCCGATAGCACAAGGCAAGCAAGGAAAGCTCACGGATTGATGGTCTTGTTGTTTGTTCATAGTTTGGTGGAAGTCAAAAAGAACCTATAACCTTGGCGGGGGCGGGTTCTTTTTTTTCGTCTCCTGTTTAGTGGGAGGTCGGCCGTTCGGCCCTAATCGGCGTGCTGTATACCATAGCCGAAAGGTGGCCGTCTAACATTGCGCGCTCCCTATACGTCGTTGTTGCCGCTGTCTTTTTTCGGACGCAGCGCCGCAACCACTTGCAGATACAGGGCTTTCGACACTCCGCGCTGGCCACTCGGTGACTCCATCACTTGCGCGATTTTGTTCTTGCTGCGGCCTGCCCATTCCGGATCAAGGTCGTACTTTTCCAGCTTACGCACCAGCCGGGTACCGCGCGCCACTGACGCCCGCACTTCACGCTCAGGCAGTGGCTGATCGAAGTAGCCAAATGGCATGCCGATCACGTATTCCAAGCGCCGCGCCAGCTTTTCGGTGATGCCCGTCCGGTCATTGCACGCCACACTCACCTGGTTTGACAGGGTATGCAGCTCCTTGCCGGGCAAATGCCGGAACAGGTCCAGCCGAACGCCGTCGGCCTTAAGGTCGACGTACAGGTAAAACCGGCGCCGGCGCTCCTGATAGCTGGCTTGCACGGCCTCTTCAACCGTCATAGCGCCCTCAAACACTTCCAGATTCATTGCGGTTACAGCTCCAAATCAATCGATATGACCAGATACTAAACCATCCCAACATAAAAGCGCTGTTTTAAATCTTCGCAAGGCATTATCTTATGCGCCGAACAGGGGTTATTACGCCCAAACGATGTATAGGGATAGTTTAGGAGGGGTCTTTTATGGCTCGCGGAGTCAACAAAGTACGGGAGGCGCCCTGAATGACCGCGAAGGCGAGAACTCGGATATGCAGAACATGCAGCGGGGTATTCACTGAGGCCCGGAAAGATTCCAACGCTCAATGGGAGCGGCGCGAGTTTTGTAGCATTCCGTGCAACAACTCCAGCATCCACCGAATCACGAGCATTTTTGAAAGATTGGAAAAGTATCAAATCAAGACGGAAGGCTGCTGGGGCTGGTCAGGGGCTACCGATGATGAGGGGTATGGCGTCCTTAGCCCAAGAGACAAAAAAACCTCAGCCTCACCTGAGAAGGCTCATCGAGTCAGCTTCGAAATGTCTTTTGGGCCAGTACCTGACGGCTTGCTCGTATGTCATAGCTGCGACAACACGTCATGCACGAAGCCCGAACATCTATTCGCAGGAACACAGAAAGACAACATGGTCGATTGCTCTACAAAGAACCGACTAAATTCACTATCACTGCTCAACCTACAGCCCGGAACAAAGGGTGTGCGGGGCGCAGGACCGAAGAAGGAAGGCCTCAATGGCTCGCGGCGTTAACAAGGTCATATTGGTGGGTACATGCGGCCAAGATCCAGAAACTCGGTTCCTACCCAACGGCAACGCGGTAACGAACCTGAGTCTGGCCACCAGCGAGCAATGGACCGACAAGCAGACCGGCCAGAAGGTCGAAAAGACGGAATGGCACCGGGTAAGCATGTTCGGCAAGGTCGCGGAAATCGCCGGCGAATACCTACGCAAGGGCTCTCAGGTCTATATCGAGGGCAAGCTGTCCACTCGCGAGTGGGAGAAGGACGGTATCAAGCGCTACACCACTGAAATCGTCGTCGACATGCAGGGCACCATGCAACTGCTCGGCGGCCGTCCACAGGGCGACCAGCAAGGCCAGCCACAACAGCAACAGCGCCAACGCGCAGCCGATCCAAGCACCGCCGGCCGTCAGCAGGCGCCGCGCCCACAACAGAATCAGCAGGGCGCCCCCGGCCCTGATAAAGATTCTTATGACGACGACATACCCTTTGCGCCCGTGCCCTACCTCGCCGGCGTCTAAATCCCCGTGGGCCATCCGGTCCACGTCCGCCCTACCCCGCTAAGGACAACCATGTTTTTCAAGAATCTGCTGGTCTACCGCCTCACCCAAACCCTGCCCTTCAACAGCGAAGCGCTGCAAACGGCGATGCTCACTAAGCCGGCGCGCCCGACTGCCACCCAAGAACTCAACACCTACGGTTTCGCCGCCCCCTTCGGCAAGGGCGAAGACGCGCCGCTGGTGCATGTCAGTGGTGACTTCCTGCTGATCTGCGCCCGCAAGGAAGAACGCATTTTGCCGGGTAGCGTCGTGCGTGAAGCGGTGAAGGAAAAGGTCGATGAAATCGAAGCGGAGCAAATGCGCAAGGTCTACAAAAAGGAACGCGACCAGATCAAGGACGAAATCATTCAGGCCTTCCTACCGCGGGCATTCGTCCGCCGATCCACCACCTTCGCCGCTATTGATCCGAAGGCCGGTCTGATCCTGGTCAACACGTCCTCCCCAGCCCGCGCCGAGGACTTGCTGTCCACCTTGCGCGAAGTTCTAGGCACGCTGCCTGTGCGCCCGCTGACGGTGAAGATCAACCCGGCCGCCTGCATGACTGAATGGGTAAACACCAAGAAGGCGCCGGCCGATTTCTTCGTGCTTGATCAGTGCGAGTTGCGCGACACCCACGAAGACGGCGGCATTGTGCGTTGCAAACGCCAGGATCTGACCAGCGACGAAATTCAACTGCATCTGAGCACTGGGAAGCTGGTCACTCAGGTATCCATGGCTTACCAGGACAAGCTGTCGTTTGCTCTCGACGACCGCATGGGCATCAAGGGCATCAAGTTTGAGGACATCCTGACCAATCAGGCCGAAGCCGACGGCGGTGAAGATGCTTTGGGCCAGCTCGACGCGGGGTTTGTCCTGATGATGCTGACCTTCCGCCAATTTCTGCCGGCGCTGTTTGAAGCCTTGGGCGGCGAGGAAATCCCGCAGGGCATTTGACCAAACGACAGGCGAAAAAAAACCGCGCGGACTCTACAGCCTGCGCGGCTTCTTCTCACTTTAATCGCCAGAGAAAAGTAGCCCGGATTTTACGCAAGGGCGCCAGTTATGCAAGGGATCACCCCATGAAAGCCATATTCAACGGTAGCGCCACTAAAACATTCGGCAACCGGCCCAAAAAAAGCACTTCCTGGTGGGGAATGGTTACGGCCGTTGGCAAGGACGGCGATGCAGCAGAGGTCAAGTGGGCGACTCAGCCAGGTCGACCGCTCACCTACCCGGAAGCCATGACGGCCGTAAGTGCTGCCATGGATGAAGCCGAAGGCGTCTACCTCGAAACCTACGACCGTGTTCCGGATCGTGTCACTTTCAGCATTGAATGCCGGTAAGCCGGGGACCATATGAAACACACAAGAGCAGTAACCGAGGCTGATTTTCGGCTTCCTGAATTCCGTTCCGCCAAGCTTGAGGACTACGAGTTTCGGCCGGGCGATGATAAGCCAGTGCGCAAAGATCGCTGGCAGACGGGCATTTTTGCAATTGCCTCGGCGGTAGGGCTGCTTAACAAGCGTGACGGCTTCGAAGTGAGTCAGGTTGTTGAGGCCGTCGAGCTGCTGACCCAAGACACCCACAGCTGGGAAACCGAAGACTTGCCGGAGCGCCTATGCGCGCTAGACATAAAGCTCGGTGATGGCAGTGTTTTGATCAGTACTGCCTACGGCGGCGCTGGTGGTTTTGCGGGCCTATTCTGGCAAGGCCAGCAGCTAACTGAGCTTTTCCCCAGGGCTCAAGTAGTGGCGTGGCGCGAATCAGCGGCGGTAGCGCCACCCAATGAATGACGCCGCCCTGGCGCGCGCCAATGACGGAAATACGGACTTTTCGTTAAAGAAAATGGCCTTTTCGCCTGAAATTAGCGCCAAAGTGCAAAGCGGATCGGTCCGCCTGGTAATCGTCCCGTTCGATCCTCAGCCGGTGATCGACCACCAGGAGCTGGCCGCCGTGGGCCTGAGCATTGAGGACACCCCGGCACTGATGAGCACCGTTCGCCTCGCCTTCCGTATCGGCCTGATTGGCCGCGATATCGCCCCCATTCAACAGGGCAACGCCTTCGAACTGCTGCAAGAGCTTCCCCCGCAAAAGCTCGCGCGCTTCGGTACCGGACGCGTGAAACACTTGGACATTGCCCGCTTTGCCGACTTAGGTCCGCACGATTGGCAGGCGTGTGGCTACGCCACCAAAGTCGAATTCCAAACCTATTGGGCGCAATGCCTTCCCAACACGCCGGCGGAAACCAACCCTTGGTGCTGGCTCATTCAATTTGAATTTAAGGGGTAAACGTATGCTGTCAATTGCCACAATGGTGCTGTGCCTGGCGCTGGTGTTTGCTTATCGATCCATGGCGTTCCACCCCGTCCCGGTGATCGCCAAACGCGTGCGTTTCGGGATCGCCAGCGCCATCATGGTGCTGAGCGTCACCGTCGGTTATCTGTTTCCGGTCGAAGTTGGGCGAGGGATCCAAAGCCTGGAGAGGCATCAATCGCAGCAACAGAGCGAACGAACCGAACGACGAATGGCCGCCGAACAGCGTCACGCGATCCGGATGATTGAGATTTTTGGCGGTGCAGATCGATATTTGGCGTATTTAGACGGCCAAAACAGCAAAAAAAACCCCTTCTGATCCGACCGCTCGTCGGATACGCTACACCCCCCCTAGATTAAGCCGCGCCGCTCCCGTCAAACCTTCTACGGTTTGATGTGGGGCAGAGTGTGGGTTTGTGTCTGCCCAAAAACCGCAAAAGCCTTGCCCGCAAGGGGTTTACGGGCAGCCGTTCGGGGATACCATATCCCCAGTACTTTCGGCACTATTTAAAACAATCTCTGTCGTAACACTCACGAAATTCAAAACTGTCTAGCTTCACCACACCGTTTTTCCACACACGAAATGGATATCGAAAGGCAGCACCCTACAAAATCGCGCATAAAAGGTAATCGACATGGCTCTCACGCAGAAAGCTATTCAAAACATAACCATCCCGGCCACGTATCAGGATAAGAACGGTTTATTCCTGAAAGTGTCACCGACTGGCGCTAAATCCTGGACCTTCCGCTACCAGCTCAACGGCAAACGCCACGACAAGGGTTTGGGCTCGTTCCCGCTCGTGTCGCTGGCGGACGCTCGTGCTGCATGCCTGGAGTTACGGGTGCAGATCAACAACGGTATTGATCCGCTGGAAGAAAAGCGCCAGCAAGCCAAGAAAACCATCACCTTCCAGGACGAAGCACTCGAAAGGATTGAGCGCTATAAGCATGGCTGGTCGGAAAAGCACGCGGCCCAATGGTTCAGCTCACTGCGCGATCATGTTTTCCCCATTATTGGCCTCATGCCCGTAGAGGACGTGGACACCGACGCTGTGGTGTCGGTGCTCGATCCTATTTGGCGTGAATTGCCAGAATCGGCCCGGCGCGTGCGTAACCGCATAGAACTGGTGCTCGACTTCGCAAAGACGCGCGGCAACCGTTCCGGGGATAACCCGGCACGCTGGCGCGGCCATCTGCAAAACATTCTGTCGCGGACAATCCCCGAACCGACTCACCTGGAGTCCATGCCCTACTCCCGTCTGCCCAACTTTATGGAGAAATTGGAGGGCGATGTCACCCGCGCCGCACGCTGCCTACAATTCGTAATATTGACAGCTTGCCGCAGTGGCGAAGCAATGGGCGCCGAGTGGGACGAAATCGATTTTGAAACCAAGACGTGGAATATTCCAGCGGCGCGGATGAAGAACCGCCAGGAGCACCAAATCCCCCTGAGCGATGCGGCTATGACCGTGCTCAAGGACGTACATACGCGGGGTAAGAGCAAGTATATTTTCCCGAACCGCAGCCTTGAGGCGATCATGCCGAACAACGCCATGCGCCGCGTGCTGATTCGCTACGGGGAAAGCAGCACACCGCACGGGTTCCGCTCGACATTCCGCACCTGGGCCGCCGAGAAAACCAAGTTTCCGTCCGATCTGTGTGAGGTTGCACTGTCTCACGCCGTGGGTAACGCCACCACTCGCTCCTACAACCGGGGCAACCTGCTGGAGCGTCGGCGTCCGCTGATGGATCGTTGGGCCAAGTACGTGATGGAGCGCAGCATAGCGCCCTCGTACATCGAAAAGAGAGCCGCGCCAAGACAACCCATGGCGAGCGCTCACGCATAAAAAAAGGCCCGGGGTTGTAACGCCTTGCCGTTGACTATGTTGGGCACCCTATGGCGACGAAACACGTCGCCACGGTGCTCGCCGCTTGGTCACTGACACGCTGACAGGGACGCTAACAGCTCGCTTTCGTAGCCGATCCGTTGCTTACGCTCAGCCAGCAAGGCGCGCACTTTCACCTCAAGTGAATCTGTTTTCTTGAGCCCAATCGTTGCAAAGACTGGCTCTTTCACCACAGGCACGCGGCACGGAACAGGCACCGGCACTCCTACGCGCACGGTGCGGACTTCTGGCGCCTGCCCGGCACAACCCGCCAGCAACAACAGCGCACCAATGAGCAGGATTTTCATTGTCCGAAAAGCTCCTGGTCAATCACCACCGTTGCCGCTGAGCACGGATCACCACCAGTTCGCTCCCGCAGTAACCGATTGGCCTCGGCATAGACTGGCTGGGCCTTATCGCGCGCCTCGGTCTGTGCTTTCTTGGCCAATTCCTCGCGCTCGCTCCCACGTAGAACCAACTCCCCCAGCTTCTGGCCTTGTTCGGCGGCCAACGCTTCCAGGTTGTTGCGGCCGGTGGTGGCCATGGCCAGCTCGCGATTGGCTGCATCCAGTAACGGCTGGTAGTGCCCGTACCCCTGGTAAGCGCCAACACACACACCAATGATCAGAAACAAAGTCGCGGCCAGAATGTTGCTGGTGGTGGTCATTGGCTGTCGTCCTTCCAATCCGGCAGATCCACCGTTTGACCGGCCAGGGCGTGAGTGCAATCGCTCAAGAATTGAATGCGGCCGTCGGTGACGAACGAATGGCAGACCCTCTTAATATCCTTTGAGGTGTCGTCAAATTCGCCAGGGTTGTCGCTTGGCTCGCTCCACGTCACCAGAACCGAAGGCGTGAAGGTCGGCTTTTCTGCGCTGCCATTCCAGCACCAGCGTGGCCCGGTACCGGGACCGTGCTGAATACCGTGCTTGACCTTGCAGCCAGGGCACTCAAAAACTAAACGGTCCTCGTTGGCGCTGGCCAGCACGGGAGACAACTGGCGCCAGCCGCTCATGGGACGTTCTTGAAAAAGACGTGATGCCCAAGCTTGAGCGTCTGCGTGGCGCCCTTCACCCAGGTCGGCGGCTTCGGCATGGTGGTCGCGTAGTAGTGGGTCGCGCCCCCGGTTGGATCCGGTACCGAACCATTCACCACCGCAGTGGCCGCAGCCAGCGCCTTCTTGTATTCGCCGGCCGGGATCGGCTTGGCACCACGCAGATAAGGCGAATTCGGATCGTTGGCGTTCCAGCAACTGAACTGCCAAGGCTTCTGGCACACACCGGCATAGCCTTCGCCCCACCAGGATTTAGCCTTGCCATCGAACACCCGGTTACGGATGGTCCACGCTACGGCTTCCATGCCGGCTTGGCTCTCGCCACGGGCCTCGCCCCACAACGTGCGCGCCAGAATGTCGATATCGGCCACGGTGGCGGTGGTCGGTCTACTGAGCTGCTGCATCGGGGTCTTCCTCTTGAATGGCTTTGCTGAGGTAGTGAAGGCCGAGGTTGGCGGCCTTCACGATGGCGGAAAGGGCGCTGTAGACGATGGGGTCAAACGGCGGGTTATCGCTGTACAGCGTCATGAGCGCCATAAGGGCATCGAGCACCAGGCAGACAGCGAAGATTTGTTTGTTGTGTGGCTTGAACTTCTGGCGAAGCAAGTCCTTGAGTGTCGCCGGCGGGGCGGCCTTACTTGCGGTCATTGGCGCGGTCCTTTTCCATCTGCTCAGCCTTGAATTCCAAGCGAGAAATCCGCTTTTCGCCCGATACTTGCTCGGTGCGGAGTTCGGCGGTCGTCGCTTCCAGCAATCGGACATCACGCTGCACCAGGGCCATGTTTTGTGTGCCCTGGTTTACTGTGTTCTGGATGTTGTCGAGCTTGGTAGTCATGCTGCTGCCAATGCCGATAATCATCGCGCCAGCCACTGCCTGCGCGATCCCGATGCCCATCTTGGCAAAGGGTGTATCCATGAATCGCTGCACGTCAGCGGCCATATCGTTTTCCCATCTAGTCATGGTTCATTACCGATATTGTCTATGGCTTTGTGCCAGCCTTCCGTGGCCGGTTTGCGCACTTCAGACGCCTTTTTTGGCGATGATCTGCGCCACGTTGCCCGTTGATTTAATGATCGCGTCCAGACGACTCAGCACTGCCTGGACTACCTTGTTTTCGTTCTCACGCCCACTCTTCCAATTGCCAAATGGCTTACTGTCGAACAGGTGGCGAACGCGCGTTTCGGTGAGCTTTCCGGCCTGTATCAGGTCTTGCCCGAAGTACAGCGCCAGCTCGGCGCGGACGTCGTTATACGATTCCCATAACTGCACGCGCTCCGCGGCTGATGCAGGTATGGGCAGGAAAGCAGGCCGGTGCTAACTCTGGCGCCCCCTCTGCACGCTCGGAGACAGGGGCCGCCACCACACCGAAGGAACTGGTGATTGCATGCACCAGGTGCGCCGCCTGCTGCTGTGCGTCCAAGAAGGCATGGAACAGCCCGACAAACTGCGACTCGGCCAGCTTGCGAAGGGGGGTGATGCGCTCCACCAACGCAGCCTCATAGCTGGCGTCGTCGACGTAGACCACCGGCTCTTCGTCCGCCGCCCGCAAACACGCCGCCATGGCCGCACACCACCAACTGAAATCGGTCGCCTTGTAGGCGCCGCCGGCTATCAGCGCTTCGATAACCTCGGCCTGGTAGCCCAGTAACGGGCTGTAGAGCCAGGTGATGCCGTCAAACGTGAACGGAATGTCGGCCACGTAATCGGCGCCAGCCAGCAGGTAGTCGCTAAAGTGCCCCCCATGCGTTTCATCACCCACCGGGAAGTCGGGACCATCGGAGCGGGTAGCGGCCATGTAGTTGCCGATCACAAAAATTCGCTCGTTCACCGACCAGAAACGGGGATCCGCCACCGCGCCCGGACGATCGATCGGTTTGCAGACGCGGCGTAGCAGCTCGCTGGCGGTGCGTTGCTCGTAGATGGCCGGGATTTCGCAAAGCTTTTCCACGTCCTCAATGAGCAGTTCCGACATTTCGACGGATACGCGGCGCGTGTTTACGGGGCTGATGTACTTCATAACCCTCCAAAGGTGTCGTGTTGAGTGAATGACAGGTTGAGCGCGGTGAATTCGTCAGTGCTGCGCGAAAGGTTGACTTCGCACGACACCGGTAGGAGTACCCAGCTTTTGGAATACCCTTTGCCTTCTTCAACGGCGCCGTGGGTGACGGTGATGGTGTTGGCGTAGTCCGACGGCACGCCAAAGGTGCCGTCCGGGTGAGCAGCCAGCATTGCGAGGCGACCCATCCAGGTTTGGATTTCCCCGTCCACGTCGTAGCAGACCAGGCGAAGCTCAGTCGGCTCGGCGCCCGTAGGCGCCTGCGTGAAGCCCGAACCGATCTTGATCGGCTCATAGCCAAGCTGGACGCTGTTAAACGAAACCTCAGTGGCCAGCAGGTTGACGCGCGGCGCGGAGACTTTGCCCACCGGATCGACCGCGACATGCCACAGGTTCGCGCGCTCGCGCTTGACGCTCGACGCCTCTTCGAACATCTGGATTACGGTGTCCCAGGACTGGCCCGCCAGAATGATGTTGCCGCCTTCGGAGAACGTGTTGTTACGCCCGAATTTATTGTCCATCCAGCTATTGGCGGCGCCGCTCAGGTTGCCGCTGAGCAGGTTTCGGGCGGTGCTGGTGTACTTGAGCAGGCTGCTACTCAAGCCCAGCTTGGGAGTGATGGAGCCCAGCCCCTGGAACGCCAGCCGTTCGAAGATGTTGGCCATTAAATCGACCTCACTTCATAAACGAATGTCAGTCGGGGCAGGCTTCCCTCGTAGTCGAGGATCGACTGCTTGACCTCGGACGAGTTGCGCCCAAAAGGATCCGCCCCTTGGCTCCTGGAAGCTTCCAGCGCCAAGGCGTTTTCGTTCTCGATGTACAGCAGCCACAGCGGCCGGATGATTGCCAGTTCGCTATGCGTCAGGTCAACGTCCACAGCCGTCGGTGAATCGCCAGGGGTGTAGAGGTCGCTATGCACGGTGTCGAGTGACTGAGCGCTGGTCAGTCGGGCATACCCGCAGTATTGGCGCACTGCATCCCGCAGATGGCGGGTTATCTGCTCTTCCGTCAGCACACAGCCAATCGGCAGATCAGCAAGGAACTGGTCAACTAATTGGCTGATTTTCATGATTACTGATTCGCAAACCAGTGGAACGTCATGGTGCCGGACAGCAGGAGCACCTGCGTATCGTTCTCCCAGTCACGATCCGGGGTATCCACAACCAGGATGCCCTTTTTCACGCCTTCTTTGCGGGTGTAGTCGTCCGGACGCCCGGCGTAGACGGTGCCGTTGAACTCGCCGCCGTCTGCGAGCAGTTGTTTCAGGAACTCGCCCGCTTTGTTGGTGCGCGTCTCATAGATCGCTACCGGGCCTTCCTGCATGGTCTTGACCTGGCTCGCCTGGCCCATTTTCTGGCCAAGGGGGCCGAAGTACTCAATCACGGCGCCAACAGTGGCCACAGGCCAAGGGAATTGCTTGAACAGCAATACCATGTCCTCGTAACCGTCAATCACCAGGGTGGCGTCCGCCTGGACAGCTTTGGCCCCGATATCGTTGGTGTTTTGAAACGTGCGGCTCAATACCGCCATGCTGCTAACTGTCATACGTCACCTCTGGAGAATGGATCACTCCGGGCAATCGTCACACGTAAAAAACCCCGCTCCGGGGCGGGGTTTGCAGGGTTTTCGGTCTGTCAGCGACCAAAGAAACGGCGGATATCCGGGCGGTCCAGCGCGGTGAGCGTGGCCATGGATACCTGCACCGGCAGATCGATAAAGTGGCCTTGGGAATTCTTCGGCGAGTCGAGCGGAAAACTCACGTTCTCGATCACCATCGGCGACCAGGTACGGCCGGCGTAGGTGAAGCCCAGCAGCTTGGGCGCCGTGGATGGAAACAACGCCTGAATAAACGACTCAACGCTGTTCGTGGTTTTCAGCACTTCCGACAGTATTCCGTCTTCCGCCAGCTCTTGGGGGAACACCCACTCAAGCAAACGCGTCAGTGGCGCCTCGACCTCGGTAAGCGCATCGCTCAACGCCCGGAAATGCAGCGTGAAGTTCACTTTCATCGGTGGCATGCCAGAAAACACCTGACGCGAATTCAGTTTGGTGATGCCTGTGCGCCCCTCAAGGTCGCGCATGATGCTCTTGAGCTTGTCGGAGCCCCCATTGAGGCCGTCCGATATCGCGCCCTCCTTGAATGGGGAAATCGCCTGTAGCGCGTTTAGAACCGGCACCAATGAACCCGATTGCAGCATGCCGGCCAGCGCGGGCGCCTTTGTCTCAGGGCCAGTGTTCTCAAAAGGCGATTGCCAATTTTGCTGTATCTCAAGGGAGCCCTCTTTCATCGCCCCGAACACGCCGGCGAACTCCCGGATATCGGCTACCCCTTTGGCGTTACAGACGAACAGCCGCGCCAGCAGCAAAGGAGAAAGGCGGCCCCAGTCGCCGCCCAGGTCAGAACTGAGCGTTTTGAACCCCGGCAAGTACTCGCCCACGCTCCCCATGATGTTGCCAACGACGGCGCTCGGATCGCCACCCTTGACGCCATCCACCAGGCCCATCACCTTTTCGGATGCCTGGTCGTAGACCGCGCCCACGGTAGTTTTGCCGGACCAAAGATCCGCCACCGTGCCGGACACGGTGCTGACTGCGCCTGTCAGCGCCTCGCGGTTGGCTTTGCCGCCCACCAGGCCATCAAGCGACGACACCCCCGCTTTGAGGATGCCAGAAGCGGCGCCAGCGGCGCCGTCCCCTACGAATTTGGTGGCTGACCCTAGCACCTGGTTGGACGTGCTCCCGGCAACAGTCGCGGTCACACCCTTGATGCTTGAGGAAACTGTTTTGCCTAAGCTGTCAAAGCTAAAGTCAGCCATTTTTTACTTACCGAGGATGCGTTGACGCATGCGCATGGACTTGGCGCGTTTCATCTTCGCGGCACCCGAGAAGGCTTTGTGCTGCATCTTGCGAACGGCCGCTTTCTGCGCGCCAGTCAGTCGAACGTGACCGCTGATGCGCTTCTTGATGCGAACCTTTTTACCGTGACGAACGGCCATAACCTTCTTGTAAACGGCATCAAGCATTTCGTCGTCGTTGCCGCTGACAAACTTGTCGGCGTCGTCAAGCATGGCGTCTTCGCCCTGCGGCAGCTTGTCCAACAGCGCATCATGGATGCGGGAAGCCACGTCATTGTCAAACGACGGATCGTCGCTCAACAGCGAATCCACGTCGGCCGCGTCGATGCCCTTGCCTTCCAGGTAGTCGCCCACCAGCTCGGCCAAGGAAGCGGCATATTCGGCTTCGTCTTCGGTCATTTCTTCATCGCCGGCGGTGGCAGTGCCGACCACCAGGGCGTAAAGACGATCACCAAAGCCTTCGCCCGCTTCCAGCTCGGACTCAGCCCACTCCTGGACGATGGCCACGGCATCCTGGCGCATTTCGTCGGTGATCATGGCGGCCGGGGCGTTCTCCGGCTTCACAGCGTCAAGCATGGCCGCCGCAAGGGGGTTCAGCTCCTGATTTGGCACTTGCGGCTGCTGAGGAATCAGAGCCGGCGCCGCGTAGGCCTTGTTGAGTGCCGCGCCCGTGGCGAGTACGTGTTTGAGTAGATTTTCCATGTGATACCCCTTAAGTGCGAACGATCGATTGCTGTTGAACGATGATGCGAGCCGTACCGTCGTAGCAGATCGAAGTGTCGATGTTCATTTTCTCGAATGGCTGGTTTTCATTCGCCTGGATGGTGGCCGAGTAGCAGGCACCGTCGAGTTCCTTGCTCGGTTGCAGCCATTCCGCCGATTGCAGCGCTTCCAGGAAGGTCGCGACGAACTTGGTGGTTTTGGCAATCGCCTTGGCCATTGGCTTCTGCAACGCTTCCTGAGCGGCCGATGCAATGGTGTCGTCGACGTAGGTAGCCATTTCCACAACCGCGATCAGCTTGGTGGCGCCTTCGGTCTGCGCGCCGGTCAAGGAATCGATCCAGGCGTATTTGCCACCGCTGGCGTAATCCTTGAACAGAACCGGGTTGATTCGGCTGGCAGCCAACAGCTCAAGCTCATCGTCCGATGGCTCGTAGGTCTGCACCATGTTGGTACGGCTGACGGCGTAATCACTGCCCGCAATCACGACGTTACGCGGGGCGATGCCCTTGGCGTTGGTCTGAGCGTTGCGTGCGCAGCGCAGGCCGATGTTCAGGCCAGAGGTACCCATGAAGGCCTTGCCGCCCACTGCTGGGTTGGTAGCGCTGATCGGCGCCCAATAGCACTGGCTGTACAGGCTGTCTGTGGCACCACCAACCGAGGCGTAGAAGATGCCCGCCGCTTCTGGAGTGAAGCGCCCCGTGATATCCCAAGCCACTTGCTTGTTGATTTCCTTACCCAGTTCCAGCAGGCGAGAAATCAACGCCACACTTTCGGTACCGCCGGCGCCGATGTAGGTGAAAGTCGGCTTAGAACGCTTGATTCGGTCACACGCCGCGTCCAGGTCGTCGGTGGTGTACAGCGTCGGGCCTTCGGTGAAGTAGTTCAAAGCGGCCGAAGCGAAGGCGTCTTTGTTGTCCTTCTTGCCATAGAACACACAGGTGGCTGGGACCGAAGCGTCAGCGTGAACGTCGACCACTTGCAACAGGTCGGTGTACTGCGCCACCACATCGCCGATGAAATAGCTCTGATTGAACTCATCGAGCGCCGCCGGATCGAGGGAGCCCTTGTATGGACCCAGGACGATTTCGTTGGTGGCCACGTCGCGCAGTTGCAGCACGATGATTTTGGAAGCGGTAGGAGCGCCCGCATCATCCTTGGCGGCGTCCGCATGAATCTCAGCCTTCACGCCGTCCGAGAAGCATTCCAAGTGCTTGATGGCGATCAGGTAGGAACCGGTGGCGCCCGTCTCTTCGTCCACCAGGGTCCAAACGGTTGGGGCTGGCTGGCCTTCTGCGGGAGCGACGGCGGCGGTGGCCACCATGATCTTGTTTTCTGCGTCCGCACTCACCAGGCGGGAAACGATGGCCTGCACCGTGCCGTTCTTCAAGGCTTCGTAGATATGCACGTAGGGCTCACCCAGCGCGCTTACCGACAGCGACTGAGCGGCGCCCAAGGTGCGTTTGAGCTTGTTGCGCGATACCGCAAATACCTTGTCGATGCGTCCACGAGCAAACCGGCCAGTAATAGCCATGTTGTGCGCCACGGTGCTGACACTCGGCATTTCCGACATGTCATTGATTTGGTTGAGCTGGACGCCCGAACGCTTATCAATGGACCGAGAAAAAGGAATGCTCATTTACTTAGCCTCCTGGGCTTTGGCCTTGCTGCCTTTAGCGTCGGCAGGAGTTGGCGCCTCGACTGGGGCCGGCGCTTCGTCCACCACTTCCGCCGCTACCAGCTCGGCAAAGTCGGGGACATCGTTGTCAGCGCGGTGCGCCAGCTCGGCCAGGTCCGTGACCAGCATCCAAGCCTGATCAAAGCTCTTGACCTTCACCTTGACCGGCTCACCTGGTGCAATCGGGGTATTGATGCCCGAAGACGGGACAACCAATGGTTTGGTGCTCTTGTGCGCCAAAGTCGCCAAGAACGGGTACGACTGGCCAGCCACGAACACCTCAACAAGAGGGCGCGGGGCACTGCCAGCGTTTCGATCAATCTTTACGGTCATATTTCACCTGCAAGCCTTTGAGGTTGTCCCACTTGTGCGCCCGTGCACTGCTGCTCAGCGATTTGGCGAGCTTGGCGAACTGCTCCTGAGTCACCTCGACTGCAACCTGCTCGTATGGGGCAAGCACGAGGTTCGCGCCTGCTACCGGAACGCGGTTGCGTGTGTGGTTTTCCAGGGTGACAGTGGCCGGAAATTCGCTGATTTCAGGGAGCGTCCACACGGTCAAAGTTACGGCACCGTCGGCGCCCTCTTCGGCAGTGGTTTGCGTGGTTTTGAGGCGTTCGGTGCGCTCCTGGTCCTCAGCCATGGCTTCGTCTTCCAGCAGGCTCATATGCTCAGCCAGAACGCGTGCAGTCTCTTGGTCCCACTCCTGATTCAGGCGCATAGCCTCTTCATGCGCATCGTTCAAAAGCTGTTCTTCCGTTTCGCGCGCGACCTTGGCCGCTTCGCTCTCGGTACCGGTGCTGTCAGCAGGCGCGCCATCGCCTGGAGCGACTGCGGATTTCTCCGCAGCCTCCAGAACCTTGGGGGCCGCTGCGGGTTTAGCGGCAGCGGGTTTAGCCGCTGCTGTAGTGCCTTTTTTCGCAGCCATGACAGCCCCCTATTAGCCCAGTGCGAACACGTTTTTAACGGTGATCAGCGCGCAACCCAGTGCGGATTGCTTGTGCGGGTTCACTTCGGTCAACTGGCGGGAGAACAGCGCCGCGCCGGTTTTCAGATCCGAGTTCACCGCCAGCGGGATCAGGGTCGGGGATACCGCGTCCGAGAAGACAATCGGGTTACGCGCGACTTGCGGCGAGCGGCCGATGCAGAGGATTTCGATATCGGTGTCAGTTTCTTCGACGACATACGGGGTGTAGTAAACGTCGAACTTGTCCTTGTAACGGCCTACACGCCAGATACCAGGCTTCGCCGCCACGCCGGACGATACGAAGTCGGTCTTGTCCATCGACAGGAACTGAGCCATACCGATTTCGCCGACGTACATGAAGCTCAGACCGAATTCCATGGTCTGGTTGGCAACGTCCTGGTCAACAGCGGCCACGAACGCGCCGAAGTCGCGCCAGCCTTGCGCACGGGTTTTCTGCAACAGTTGCTCGGCGGCGTTGAAGTCGTAGGTGCGGCTGGTGTTCTTGGCCAGCTTGCGGACCTTGTGCAGCGCGGAGATATAACGCTCGTTGGCCAGTTGAGTGCGGGCGGCCTGTACAGCGATGGTCAGGCGGTCGGCGCCCAGTTCCGATTGGGACTGGCTGCGCGAATCCGGGGTGGCCTGCATGATCAGGCGAGTCGGGGCGCAATACAGGCTGTAGCTCTGTGCGATGGTGCCGATGTTCGGCGCCAGCTCAGGCTTGGCTTCAAAATCGATGAAGCCTTGCGCTTCTACGTCGATATCGGCAGCCAAGGCTGGGGCAAACGTCAGGGTGCCGGCGCCGGTGGTGACGTTGACGCTACCGTTGATAACGTAATCCTGAGCACCGACCTTGAACTGGCCGGAAATCAGCGAGGTGGCGGTACCGGAGTTGTTGGTTTGCTCGAAAGCGACCGGGAAGCCGTTCACAACAATCGAGGTGCGATTGCGCAACAGCGGCACAGTGGTGCCAGCGCCGCCAACTTGCGATTTGATGGCGAAGGTACCGCCAGTGCGTGCGCCGTCAACAACCACGTCAACAACACGCTCAGAGCGGGTGTATTCACGGCCGCCAGCGGTACCGTCGATGATGTCGCCAGCGCTGTACGCGCCGAAGTTGGAGCCAGCAATCGAAGTGATGATGGCCAGCTTCGATTCGTTGGAGCTGAGGTCGGACGGCAGGTAAGCGCCGAACGGAATCGCCTCGCTCAGGCCGCCGGTGATGGCAACCGCGATGCGGTTTGGTTGGTGCGACAGGGTGGCCGATGCGTTGTTGGTGCTGATGCTGTCCAGGGTGGTGCCGTGCGGCAGTACCAGGGAGCTTTTGCCGTCAGCCAGGTTTTCCGCCTGGGAGATTACGGCGTCGAGCATGTCAGCGGACGGGGTGAAGCCACAACGGCGTTCGAAGTTGGCGATACCGTCCAGCAGGCTGGAAACAGCCAGGGCGCGGTTGCCGTCGCCGTCGATCTGGTCGAGCAGGCGCGCCATGCGATCAGGCAGCAGGTTTTTCGCGTCAGCTACGGCGTTCTTCACCACGTCCTGAGCGGTAGCGCTGAGGCTGTCGAGCATGTTGCCATTGCCGCGAGCGGCACCGACCAAAGAACCGACCTTGGCCGCAACCTCACCCAAACCGGAGTCGGGCGCGTAAGTATTCGTAGGCATGTGTTACCTCATTTCTGATGATGGTGGGCTGCGCCCGATTCGTTTCAGAAATGATGTTAAGTGCGAAAAACCCCCGTTTTTGGCGGGGGTTTGCATGGTTTTCGCGCTCTGTGGGCCTACTTTTTGAGGACGATAATTCGGGCGTTTGCGCCGGTTTGCGCCAACAGGTCTTTGTCCTTGAAAGTGCCGCCGTCCAGCTTCTCAACGGTGGCGTTGTGAGTGTCCAGCCATTCGCGGAAAGCGACAGCCTTCTGGTCGGTACCAAAGAACACGCCCTCCCCTGCAATGGCTACCAGGCGCCCGCCAGTGGCGAGCATTCCAAAGGCGCGCATGATGTGTGCCGCATCCCGGCGCTGGGAGAAAGGCGGATTCATCAGGATCGCCTCATACGTCTGATCGGGCGTGAAGCCGTCAAAGTCATGAGCGACAACCGTGTACCCCTTGGCCGTGAGGATGTCGCGCAGTTGGCTGGATATCTCGATTACGTCCACTTCCCCGCCGTCGGCCTTTGCAGCGTCCGCCAGGTTGCCGTTGCCGGCGCTCGGCTCAAGTACTCGTGTGCCCTTGGTGATACCCGCCAGGCGGGCCATGCGTTGCGCCACGCTGGCAGGCGTTGGGAAAAAGTCGATACCGACCTTTTGGCCAATGATTGCCCGCTCAGCTTTTTTGACCGCGCTTTCTTCGGTCTTTGCAGCCATATGCGGCAACAGCTCGCGCGTGGCTTCGCGCAACGTCGCGGCGTCAGTGATCCCCATGCGCGCCAGGCGATCCAGACGGGCCAGGCTCTCCATAGGGTCTTGGAGTAGATGCGAATCCCTGGTGCCCTTGAGCAAGGCGTTTGCCCGGCGGGTAATGGCCGCGTCCTCAGTGTTCATCGTGAACTGTTCGGATCGGGTACCGATTTTGTTCAACGCGGCGATCAGACGCATATTGCCGTCAGGGCTGTGCTTCTTGACGGCGTTGGCCGCATCACGGAAGCGGCTCGCCCACGTTACCTGGCTCGGCATGGTGACGTTCTTGAGGTCGTTGTCGTCGACCGGGCGGCCTTTGCGTTTCAGTTGCTCGCTGTAGCTCAGGCGTCTATCCGTTTCGTACTGCGCCAGGCGCAGGGCTCTTTGCAGCTCTTCCAGTTGTGCGCGGCTGCTGAGTTTGGTCAGCAGGCCAGCGGCGCCGACTTCAATGGCGTCCGCGATGTTGTTGAGTGTCCGGCCGTCCGCGTGGTTGGCGGCGGCCTTCGCGATGGCGCTGGCGGCCATGCCGGCGCGCCTGGCGGTGTTTGTGTTTCGGTCCTGGCCCATGCCAGCCTGGCCACTCTCAACGGCCTTGTCCGCCACTGCGCGCAGCTTCTCGACTTGGCTACCGAGTGCCTTCTGGCGGCGCTCTTCGGCCTGGCGTTCGTCAGTGGCGGCTTTCTCGGCTTGCTGCTCGGGCGACAGCACCACCGGCGCCGGCGCAGCCTGAATGTGTGCGGTTTCGCCCTCCAGGTGCTTCTCGCGAATGAAGTAGCCGCCGTTCATGCGCCAGGTGTACGGGTCGATAGCCTTGGCTTCGTCCTTGGTCAGGTCCGTGCGGATGATCCCGCGCAGAACCTTGTCCTTCTTCGTGGTGTACTCAATGATTTGGTGCTGCGCGTCTGGCACGCCCTGCACGGCTGGCTGATCAATGACTGGATCGTTGACCGCCGGCACCGGTACCGACTCGGCCTCTTTGCGAGCCTTGATGTAAATTCCCAGCTCCAAGCGGTGCTGGCCCATTCCGCGCGCGGCTTCATTGGCCACGGCTGGGCCAGTGCGCCGCCCGCCACCGTTCATTTCACGGTCGCTTTGCATGCCGCGGATTTCTCCGCCCATGCCCTCATGAATCGCTTCCAGCTCGGCCACAGACTTATCGCCGTACTGGCGGCCCATGCGCGCCATCATGTCGGCATCCCACTCAGCAGAGGCTTTCACACGCTCAATCAGGTAATCGCGGTTCTGCTTGAGCGCCTTGATGGCGTCGGGACGGTCGTAGGTGCCTTTTTCCAGGCGGCGGGCGATATCTTTGGTGGCATGGCTTAAGCCGCGATAGAAGTCCTTGGCCACTGCCAACAGCTTCGCCTGTAGCTGCTCGTCGCTGGCGCCTTCAATCGTTGCGTCTGGCGTCTCTGTGGTGATTTCCAACGGGGCGCTGTGAGCCCTTGCAGCCCTCACACGCTCCGATAGGTGCGCATCCGCCCATTCGCGCACATAGGCCAAATGCCCTTCCCTGTCGCTCGATACGCGGCCTTTGCTCAGGCGTTCAAACTCGCCTGCTCGGAGGGTCGCCCAGCCAAGGAATGCCGAGTTACCAGCCTCATAGGTTGGCAGTTCCTCCAGGGTGTCCAGGTAGGCTTGATAAATCGGGTTTTCTGCCTTGCCGGCGCCGATGGTCTTTGCGAAGTCCTCGCGACTCGCTTGATCCTGCTCGGCCTGGATACGCGCCAACTCTTCGGCGTTTGCCTTGGCCTGCGCCTCAGTCGCATCCTTTTCCCGTTGTGGTGCGCCAGCCTTTTCAATCTCAGCGGCGGCAGTGGCGGCCTTGCGCTGTGCAATGGCGGCCTGTTCATCCTGGTAGGCCTGTACGTCGGCGGGCGTTGCATCCTCACCAAACACGGCGCGGAATTTCTCCGGCCCCCATGCCTGCGCCATCAAGCTTTTCAGGTTCGGCAAGTCGCGGGCAATCCCGGAAATGTCGCCCTTGAACGCGACTGACACGCCAGCGGGATCGGCGTAGGTGTAGAGCACTGCGCTAGACGGTAGGATTTCTTGCGTGGTTGGCAGTGCCATTGCCGCCCGCGCCTGAGCCTTGGTGAATAGCAGGCCGGCAGGCGTCATGGTGAACTTGGCCTGATCCATGTAGGCCGAGGCATAGGCCGACAGCGCAAGCGAGTTGCCGGTAACAAGCACGCCGCCGTTTTTCTGCACGATCCTGTCCGTGATCAGCAGTCGAATGGCGCTGTCTGGCGTGGCTTGTCGGCGCCGCGTTGGGCGTCGAGCAGAGCCCAGCAAGCCGCGCAGCTCCAGGCCTCGGGCGCTGGCCCGGACCTGTTCAATCGGGCTGAGCTTTCCGGCTTCCAGGTTGGCGCGCACCGTCAGAAGCTCAGCACTAAAGCGCATTAACTCTAAAGCGTTTAGGGGCTTTGGCGCTTCTACTGGGATGGCGTCCAGCAGTGCGGCGTGCAAGTCGACTGATTCGGCCGTAGCGCGCGCTTGTTCGATGGGACTGAGACTGCCCGACAGCAGCGGCGCGCGTAGCTGTAACAGCCTCGCGGTGCTCCGGGCTTGTTCTATGGCATTGAGGGGCATAAATACGGGCCTACATAGTGGTATGCAAGCCCATATTTTGAGGCGTCGAAACGGGGTTACTCGGCGGCGCTTTGCTCGGCGACCGGGCGAGAATGGAACACGTACTGAGCCATGAACTGCTTGAGAGTCAGCAACTCAGTGGTGGTTGTGTTCGGGCTTCTGATTTGAACGTCCATCCCGCTCAGGTTCGCCAAGTCGGAGATATCCAACGAGTCGAGAATCCACTTGCGGCACTTGTGGGGGAGGGTGATACGGGGATTGTCCTGGAAGACATCGCCCAGCTTCCAGTTGATCGGCTTGCTCATGTCGAGCTTCCACACTTCAACCGGGGCGGACAAGGAATCGACGGCGACGGGCTCTGTCGCATTGCGCGAAAGCGCCAGGGATTCCTCTAAGGCGATGATCTGGTTTTCTGCCTGGATCAACTCTTCATCATCGGCAGGAGGCGGATCAAGCTCAATGTCTGGCGCATCAGACACCACTTCCGTGGCGCTCAACAGCGGCGCCAGCGATGGACACTCCAGCAGATCCGCAAACGTCTTGTACAGGCCTTGCGCGGGCTGGATCGGCACGCACACATAACCCAAGTCGGCCAGGCTGGTGTTCAGCTCGACCAGCAGCTTGGGGATAGAGTTGGCGCCGACGATCAGCACCCGCTGAGCTTCGATAACGGATGTTTTCGCCTGCGCCAGGTCGCGCATTACTAGATCACTTTCACGCACCGCTAATACTTCGCTCATGCCCTACGCCTTATGTTCGGTCGGCCCGAATGGCCGTAGGGCCAACTCTAAAGCGCCAAAGCGTTATAGCTCTTTGGTGCCTTTGCGTCATTTACGCGGCGCGCTTGAGGACTCGGGCAAGGGAGCGGGGGCGCTTTGATACCTCGCCGGTTTTGGCCAGTGTTGCTTGGTACGCCTCGACCTTGGCCCGGACCTCTTCAAGCTCTTGAGGGGTATACGCCAGATCCACCACGCCACCCGTGGCGACGGTAAAGGCAATGTCTTCGTCAGTCTTGCGGCGCTTGCCATGCAGTCGAACGCGACGGGTTGGGCCTACGTCCAGCTCCACGCGGAGCACAGCAGTGGCGACCTTCAAGCCCCCAACCGGGAACCACACCACATCGCCCACGACTACCGATGCACCAGGCTTTTCCAGCAGGGTGCGCATGTAGGCGCGAGCAGCTCGGCCGCGTTTGGTCAGGAACGATCCGAGACCGTGGCAGCGGGGGCAATCCACGCCAGCACGCAGCCCAGTGGCAGTACAGTACGCGCAAGGCGTTGATTCAAGCCGTGGGGCTTCCATGAGTGTCTTTGTCATATCGTTTATCTCTGGCGGTTTAGTAATTCGTTGGGGCTTTGAACATAAACGCCGTTACGCGTAACGCGCGGTCAGTGCGCCTCTTCGCCTTCCTGCTGCGCTGCGTCGGCCAGCTCGCCCAGCGTCTGCGCTTCGGCCGCATCGATCAGGCCCAAGCCTTCCATCAGGCGAAGGCGCCCATTGATTTCGGCACGGTAATACATCCCAGGTGCGGCCGGCATCGTGCGCAGCGCCTCGATTTCTTGGCGGACGTTGAACTTGACGCGGCCCACCAAGGCAGCACTAAGGGTAATGGGCTTGGTCATGGTCATGGTCGTACTCATTTTGACGGGGGTTCCTTTCTGTCTGTGCGAATTGTTGGCAGGTCATTGCGGGTCGTCTTCGTTGCCCCAGGCATATTCGGCTTCCAGTCCGGCGCGGCGCAGCTCGTAATCCAGCGCGCTGATGCTCCCAGTCAGGAACAGCGCCGACAGCAGGCCCTGGGCCATGCCGTAATACACCGCGCGGTCGTGGCTAACGCCATCCGGGCAATCGTTCATCAGGTTGATGATTTGCAGATGGGCATGCTCCAGGCGCGCTTGCAGCACCTCGGGCGGTTGCGGATCAAACGGCGGTGCAGTCTCACGCATGGCACGGCTCCCGGCGGTGGTGGGCTCAACCCAGGATAGGGGGGAATTCCTTTTAGGGCTCTAAGTGCGCGTTCTGAACACGTATTTCCGCGTCCATTGCATTGGCAAAATCCACGCTCGCCAGGCGGAGAAAGTCCAGACGTTCCCGCGCATCCGGGGCATCGTCGTCACCTTCAAGGAAGGCCTCGCGGGCCGTGCGGTAACGCGCCAGGGCCTGCATGCAGTGCGCCGTCAGCTTTACGCTGGGGTTGAGCATGCCTTGCTCATTGGCAAAGGCTAAGAACTCTTTTCGATCCATGGTAGGGCTTCCTTTCAGTTCGTGAGGGGCCGCGTGGCAGTCGCAGTCATCGCACAGGAATAGCCGTTCCTTGCGGCTGCGCGGATCGAGCCCGTGCGGTCCGCAATTCATGGTACAGGTCTTGGTCGCCGGGTCGAACTGGTCCAACGCGGCCGGGTCGGCGCGCGGCCACTCAATCGGCCTTTCTGCCGCTGGTGTGGCTGGTTTCACTTTCCGTGCTTTTCCGGTGGGCATGGCGCAGGTTCCTATCTAGCTTCGGTCGAATTGATCCATGTCCGTCTTGATGCTCTCCCAGTGCAGAACCGTATAGCGGCCAAGATTCAGCTTGGTGTCGGTGGTGGTCTGTCCATCACCGTTCTCGCGCGTCTCGATCCAAAGATTGACCAGTGGACGCCCAAGGCCGCCACGGAACAGGCGCTGTAACAGGGTGCGCTTGATTGGCTTTTCGGCTTGCGTGGTGCTCATTGCGCGCTCTCCTGACTGGCCGGCTCTACGATGGCTTTCGGCGTGAAGCGCGACGGCGCCCAGTCACACGACTCATCTTCGGGAATGTGCCCGAACATCATTGTGCAGCGGCGGCAATGCACGCAATCGGCGCAGGTCTTGCCGGCCGGCAGGTCCATGTCGTCGCCTTGGCGCTGGTAAGGAGCGCGTTCGTTCGCCTGGCTCATTGGTCAGCGTCCTTGGTGGTGGCGTGTGCGGTGTTGGCGTTCAGGCGATTGGCGAAGGTGTCGGCGCTCACAACTCGCAGGGTTTCGGAACAGTTTTCACAACCAAGCACGAATTGGCAGGTAACGTCGTCGGTTCGCAGGCGACCGTTTTGGATGCCGCTGGTACCGGTGGTGATCTGCGAAAACCACGAAAGAGCCAGGCTGCCGCATTCCTTGCAGTATTCGTTTCGCGCAGGGTTCAGCAAGGCCAACTGGACGCGCAGGGTTTCGTTTTGCCCGTTGAGATGGTCGCAAACCTGTTTCAATGCCCCACCCTCGTAACGCGCAATTTCCGACCGCAACCGCTCAACCTCGCCCGC
>NZ_LT607585.1:455-38319 GCF_900095275.1 Pseudomonas sp. UMAB-40 | reverse complement strand
GGTATCGCCCGGTGGGTGCCTGACTGTTATCAAGGTCCGTGCCAGAAATGTTGAGGGCTATATAAACCGGGGGGATGGCCGAGGTTTTCAATCGCTTAAGTGATTTTGAAGGGAAAAGACTCCTCAAAGTGCGCAAGAAGTTGCGCAGTAGTGCGCAACTTCTTGCGCACCTGGCTGGAGGCCTTGGCGGGCTTGTCGCTCAGCGATGCATTAGGTTTTTTTGCGAGATAAGTGCGCAACTTCTTGCGCATAATGGCGATTAGACATCGGTGGGTGATGATGGTGTAGCCAAGCTGTTGCCGCTGGCCGAGCATTGACTTGATAACGGCTGTCCTGCCGGCTGAAAACTGTCCCAGGTATTCAATTTGCGCCCATTAGCTTTCGAGTAGGAGGACACGGCTCACCGGGCTCGAAATCAGCAACCTGCCCTAGATCAAATCACGATCGACAGGGTCGGTCAGTTTTCAATCCGCGCCGAACCCCTCACCACAGACAGCAATCGGCCGAGAGTGTGTAAAAACGTTTTTGAGCGCGACAGGTACTCAAAATCGGACTGGAAATCGCGTTGCTACGTGAAATCCACATATGCTGACGTGCCGATAAATTTCAGATTTAACGTAGATGCGCATACTTCAATTTTGGTGAAGCGTTTTTACACACTCTGGGTCAAAAGCTGCCGGTCGAGAGCAGTACCTAAAGCGTCTTGATGTATGTGCTCGCAGAGACGTCGCTGCGTACCGCAAGACCGGACAGACATGCCTCAGCGGCTCTCACCTCGGCAGAATGGCGATGGCGGCGGAAACGTGCGCTTAAGCGCTTTGAATGTGGAGTTCATGGAGCGCTTACGATGCATCCAAACAACCCTCGAAGAATAAGGGGTGAAGATAACTCTAAGAGATTGGGCCCTTCTGAGTTATCTGCTACCAACTGAGCATCGCCGTCAGACTTCACCAACAGAACACGGTTATGCCGAACCAAGCCCGCGAGGGCAACGCCTAGCAGTCTGACTGCTGCAGGTGCTTAGTTTTAGTCCGCACGCCCCTTTGGAGCACGATATCCTGAGACCCAGGAGAGAACTGCGCAGACGTGTTATCCGTCCAAACGCCTAACCCTATTGAGTCGCTTGCTAGCCACGCTACTGGAGGTGCAGTTATTAAATTATCAATCTACCACCACGTCCATGATTTTTTTTTGTCTATTGCATTTTTGATGTACCGCTCTACCACATTACGCACTTTTCCTTCTAGAGCTCCACTATTTAAAGCTTTTTCCAGAGCATCAAGCCCGTATCGTGCTTCGACCTCTCTCGCAATTTCAGTTAAATAGTCCGGTACTTGACTTACATAAAAAACCTGAGGATCAAAAAACAACGATGGCGAAAAAGCCATCAAAACATTCTTAGTGACTAACGTATCTAAGGCTCTACTGCCCTGGTAATGAGGCAACCTAGCTCTTAAGTAGTTCTCATCCTGACTAGAAATATATTTCTTAATTATGCTTTGCAAGGGATCATAGAATCTCAACAGTAGTAAATCAGAATGTTCACCACCACTCATCCCCACAACAAAACCAACTATTACTATTGCACTGTTCAATGTCGAACTAATTTCAGAAAATACTGAGCTAAACAATAAATATGACCAAGTCGCAGGGTGATCTATATTTCTGCCGGAGTCGATCTGAGCTCTCGCCAATTGGTCAACGACTGTGAGCGTAAGCGCGGAGCCACTTTCAGAAATCCCTGAAAGAAATTCTGGAACACCAACCACCCAGGCAGCCAAATACCTCTTGACCTCTTTACCGCCGCCACTCAACAACGTAAGAACACCCAGCAAGGGCAATTCACGCGAAATAGACTGAATTGCAATAGTAGTCCGAAGACCAATATCTAAACCGAAAACGTAAAATAGCTCTTCGGCGTCCACTTCTACTTTATTTGCCAATTCCTCAAGAAGTTTGGCGCGACCCACATCCGAAACGGGCCAGAAATCCTTAACCAGAACCAACTCAGGTCGCGACTGCATAATGACAAGACGATTACCGTAGTCAGCAATTGCCACTAGACTTTCAAGCTCCGCATTTGCAACGAGCTCAATTAAAACTCGATGACCTACACTGCCTTCTACACAGTTTTTTGTTGAAGAAATGACATTTCTCAAATCCTCTTCAGAAAAATAAATATTTGAAGGAAGAACACTGCCCGCACCGATATCGATGAGTTCGTCACAAAAAATGCACACTATATCAATGAAGTTTTTTGCAGACTGCGCAGCCTTCAATTCAGCCATGAACGCATCACGCATCAACCTCGAAAGATGCGCGTCACGAGCTATTTTGCGTACTTGCTCAAGACGGACTCCCATCGGGGCTTCTATTATTTCAGATTGCAATTGCGCTAGAGTTGGTGCTAATTGCTTAGGGTATTTACTTTCTATAACATAACGACCGAGGAAGGCTCGAAGGCTTGTTGCTCCCGAATATTGCAGGTCCTGTAGCAATACCAAATGACCATCTTTAACAACCATATTTTCCGAGTTGGAAAAATCGGACTCACGTTTCGAAAAGCGTAGACTACACGCAGCGTCAACCCCAATAGGCGTGTCTAATGGGCATGTCACAAAAGCAAACTCTCGACGCAGGCCAGGCCACATCTGTCGCCACAGAGCTAATGCAAGCAACTCATTTTTTTCACCTACAGAATACGGAAGAACTATATTGGACTGAGAGGATTCACCGTAGATTTGGGTAAGTGCACTCATTGCACGAAAATCTTCTTCGATATCAATTTTTTCCGTTGTTTCTGAAAAAAATAGGATTGGCGATATAAAATCATGTTCCGCGCCATCCTCAGGATGTCGAAAAATATCTCTTAGCGCCATGAGATCTGAAATTAACGCTAGAGCTTGATAATCTAAAATTATAGAGTGCGTCCATACACTGCCTGGTCGGTATCCTCTCCCAGCACTCCAAGTTCGGGCTAGCACATGTTTTGCAGCGCTACGCAAAGGGTAGGAAGCCAAATATGACTGCCCTTCTTTCATTTCTAAAGCAGCCATTGAGTCGCTCATAACCAACATAACCGATCTAGACTGGCTATCCAAGTCGATGGAGCTAGCTAATTCTTTATGACCACGTTCATAACCATGCAAAACCTGGTCAATTAATACCTTATTCCGACGCATAGCCTTAAAACTGCCCTGACATCAGCCAACTCAGCGGCGCTGAAAGATCATGCTGTTGAGCGCCATGCCCTACAACCATAATTCGCTCAGAGGGGCGAGCTACTTTTTCGAGTGACGCCTTCATCTGCGGTAATTTACCGCCTTGCGCGCTAATACCATAAATTCGAGTATCCCATAATACTGTATTGGAATTTAAGAACTGGGCCAACATTGGCCGATGCTCTAAAAACCAATCTTCAGGCGTCCGCCCCGTCGTACTCACCACATCCCAAGCAGAAATCATAACAGCGACTTTTCGAGTGCGCGGGTTCAGGGGACGCCTATTTGCCACTTGAAGAAACTCAACTACCTTTACTTCCTCTGGCATATTTTCCGGTTTGAATGCGTCCGCTTTTGGTGAATCATCAGAACTATCGGCAGGCTCTGGCGGACCAAGGATATCCATCAAATCGGAAATTAGAAGCATATCGTCTTCTCTATCAGCGTTGGTAAATAGAAGAATACCATCGGTCTTTACCAACGCATCATAAAGCTCTCTGTTACATTGACCACTGCACGCGGGCTGCTCAAACGCCTCGCCACGTAAATCCGGGATCGAGAGCATTGACTCTACACCGCTTTGCCGGTCTCGAACATTGAACTGCACCCATCCCTCAGTATTAGGTTTAGTTCTGCTAACTCTTTTACAGGCCAGCCAATCATCCTCTAAACGATTCAAGTGAGCTTCGTTATCAGCTAAGCCGGTAAGCTCCAATTCCGTATGCACTTCATTGGCTACAAAAAGATGTCGTAGCGCAGCAATAAATGTGCTTTTTCCAGAGTTTGGCATCCCAACAATCAATTGATGCATCATCGTTTCTTACTCCGATACACATGCATTAACTTGTCCATCTCAGTCAGATGTACAGGCCAAGCAAAATCTTGCTCAACTGCAACTGGATCGGGCTCTTTTAAAATCTCATCGAGCAATTCTTTAAGGCCTTCGGCAATCTGTGTAGCCCCCTCTCTAGGCCGGGCAGCAATGAGTAACGGAGAAATCTGCACTCGCCCCCCAGTTCGTTGGCTTAAATCAGTGGCCAACGCATGAAGTGAACTTCTGGCTGCTTCTAGCTCTTCGTTTGATTTAGCCAGATCTGCTTTTGTTCCAATTAGGCGAACCGTTTTTTCAGCCAAGAGCGATTGTTGATCCATGGTCATCAACAATCTGCGAATGCGCGAAGTAGGTATGTGGGGTGTCTTTAAGAAATGCTCGATGTCCACCAATAAAAGTATTATATCGGCTCTGGAAAGCTCGCTAAATTCAACGATACTGCCCGGATTATCTAGTACATTGTCAAAATGCTCCCCAGACCGATCAGAAAAAATTATGTCTTTGATTCCCTTGGATGTGGCCAATCTTAGGTGTGTAAAGCTGAGCCTGGCTGAAGTTGGTGTGCGCGGAGTATTTGGAATCAGCCCATTGGAGGCTACGCGCGCTAAATGACACCTTTCCTCATATCCTCGAAGCGTTTCGGAGCCGGCAAACTGAGCGTCAGAAATGTGTCCTCGATGCAGCATTTCATACATTGTCGCGATCATTGTTGTTTTGCCGACTTCAGGACCAGCCACTACTCCTACAACGATCCCTCCTCGTGCGCGTAACAACGCATCACAGCTTAAGGCATCAAGACTACTGAACCCGCGAGTACTAACCAAATCGCTTGAACGAGGGGAGTCCTCAACAGGAACGGAGACTTCCTCGGCGTCTAAAATAAGTATGACGTCAGGGCATTCTTCAAAGTTTAGGCCATTGATACAAACCCCGGACATCGGCCCATTGCATCCTGCAAGACTGCAGCCGTAAGCATTGACATCCATGATCATTTGCTCAGACTTGTGAACACCAGTCGCTCGCGATACACCTGCAGCGCTAGGTCCAGTGGATTCAGTGTTGTAGATGGATCAATGTTTGTAAGGCGTTTAAATCGTGGATGCCAATCTTCGGCATCGGCGCTATCAGCTGCCAACCCTTGTGCAGCGCTAAATGGTAGCAAGTCGGCTATTTTTCCAACGGCTATGGCACCATACGTTTCGTTCCGCCAAGCCCGATTCAGATTAGTAGCAGCCTCGATAATACTGACATCCTCAAGTCCACCCTGGCGCCCGCTCTCAACGACCAAGCTTAGTAGAGCCGGAGCTGCAAATAGGCCGAGCTTCGTGGGATTTTTGTCAAAAAGCTCCCTTCCTGCCCGTAATGCTGCCTCAACAGTAGCGATCTGACGAAACGGCTTTGCCGCATCCGTACTCCAACCTCCAGTTACCCACCAGTGCGTACGTAGCTCTCTTTCTAAAGCAGTTACATAAGCGAGAGTCTCATTGTCGGCCTTAGCAGAAGCTGAAGCGGCAGACTCAACATACTTAATAAGCTCTTGAACGGAGCCCATTACGCTAGCTTTCGCTACATGAAGATGCTGCTGATTGGTTGCGGCGTCTAAAGCAACGACTATTTCAGCCAACGCTTTTGGCTGCTTGGGAGCAGTCCTGACACTGGGAACTACGTTGCTTTGTCCCTGTGCCTCAGCCAACGTACGCTCGGCAAGTACAAGCAATTGCTCGTCCAAAACAGGTTTCCGAAGCCCCCCCATTGAGGCAGTCATAAGGCAAAGCGCCAGCATGCCGCTAACGTTGGTTTCATTTTCCAACTCATAGCTAGCTATCGAGGTCGCCAGTAAAATCGCTTCTTTATCCGCTGGCTGAACATCAAACGTAGGGTCCTTTTGGCTAAATGCTTCGAAGAATGCTGGCGGCGCCCCGTCGCGCACCAAACCGAATATATATCGAAGTAGCTCTGGTATACCGTCAACATTAAGAGCTGCGGCGGCAGCTTCCACTCCGACTCCGCGAGCCTCAATCAGCGCAGCATCTGTCGCCAATCCAAACTTTCCGTAAAGGATCCCCATCCGCTTTATCGCTTGCATCATTCCTGCTCCAATTTTCGCATAAGGTCTTCAAGCGCATCCATTTGTCCCGAATCGCGCGCACGAATTAATGAGAGCTTAAACCGCTCAACATCTGTTAAGCGGCTATCTGTAGTGGTCTAATGAAACCGGACACCCATTTAGGCGAGAATGCTCGCCAGACTGAGGTGTCAGATGACCAAGCAACGCCGTACCTTTTCACCAGATTTCAAACGCGAGGCTGCTGACCTCGTGCTCAAGCAGAATTACAGCTTCACTGAAGCCAGTCGCTCAATGAGTGTGGGTGAGTCGGCTCTGCGCCGCTGGGTTGACCAGCTTCAGAAAGAGCGCACCGGCGTCACACCCCAGAGCAAGGCCCTGACTCCAGAGCAGCAAAAAATCCAGGAGCTGGAAGCTCGGATTGCTCGCCTCGAACGCGAGAAATCAATATTAAAAAAGGCTACCGCGCTCTTGATGTCGGAAGATCTCGAGCGTACGCGCTGATCAATCAGCTAAGCGTCCATGAGCCTGTTGACTGCTTGTGCGAGGCATTTGAAGTTGCCCGTTCGGGCTACTACGCACATCGTCTCAGGCGGCGAACACCAGACGTTGAGCGCCTCAGGTTGCGTAGCCGAGTGAACGAGTTGTTCACCCAAGGACGAAGTGCGCCGGGCAGTCGAAGCATCATGTTAATGATGCAAGAAGAGGGTGAACACATTGGACGCTTCAAGGTACGCAGGCTGATGCGTGAGCTGGAACTGGTCAGCAAACAGCCGGGATCACATGCCTATAAAAAGGCGACAGTCGAGCGGCCTGATATCCCGAATATCTTGAACCGGGAGTTTGATGTCGAAGCGCCCAACCAGGTTTGGTGCGGCGATATCACCTACATCTGGGCACAGGGAAAATGGCACTACCTTGCGGTTGTTATGGATCTTTACGCCCGCCGAGTGGTGGGCTGGGCGTTATCCGCAAAGCCGGATGCAGACCTAGTGGTCAAGGCACTGGACGTGGCTTACGAGCAACGTGGCAAGCCTCAAGGGCTACTGTTCCACTCGGATCAGGGGTCGCAATATGGCAGCCGCAACTTTCGCCAACGGCTGTGGCGTTACAGGATGCGCCAGAGCATGAGTCGCCGAGGCAACTGCTGGGATAATGCGCCGATGGAACGGGTATTTCGCAGCTTGAAAACAGAGTGGATACCGACCACTGGGTACATGACCGGCCAGCAAGCTCAGCGAGATATCAGCCAATACCTGATGCATCACTACAACTGGATCCGGCCCCACCAATTTAACGATGGGTTGGCTCCGGCAAAAACCGAAGAAAACCTTAAAACCGTGTCCGGGATCAGTTGACCACTACAATCATTTTCCTCCGCTAGCTTGAGATGCCCGACAATCTCATTTTTTTGCGAGAGTGTAAGCTTGAAGAACCGGTAAACAGATAGGCGGAAACGATGCTGCGGTTCCACAATTGTCGCCCTCATCGCGCTACTAACTGTTGACATCGGCGGCCCGGGGGGATCGGCGGCGACCGGACGCGCCTGATTGAACATCGCAGCTGGTAGGTTAGGTAAATTTATGTCGGCACGATGAATGGGATCGTATCCAACATCCTCGATAGATCGGAACTGAGCGGGGTCTCCCTGCCAGTCCCGGGCATGTACCTCTACCTTGAGTTTTCGGGGCAGTCCGGGGTCAACGTACACCTCAATGATATTGTAGCCAGGTCTCCAATTTGGCTCAGCTCGATGGGGATTGACTGATCCAGCAAAAAGCTTAATCCAGTCCCGCCCTGGCACGATGCGTTGATCATGCTCATGGCCAAAAAGTTGAATCCGAGCACTATTATTGAAGGCCCTCTCCGCTTCCTTCTGATCGGCTAGCCACATTGGAGGGTGATGCGCCATCACCAAGTATTCAATACCCGTTTGACGAGGGAGAGTCCAAGCTCGCGACCCTAAGAACAAGCTACCTTCAACATCAGACAATCCTGAAAGCAGCGCCGTATTGAGGCCCCGGATTCGAAGAGTCGTGCCGTCATTTAGAGCAAAATCGTGCTCCCAGACGAAAGTATTCGCATCGGCAAAAAATGATGACTGGTAACGCGCCGCAAATTCGTTATAGGTGGATATAGGTAGGTAAAAGAGGCTACAAGCATCAGGTTGGATCAATCGCCTGGTAAGTGCCTGATCGCGATCAAAGTGATTCTTGCCTCTTCGAACAGCATCATGACCATCCTGAATCAGCGGGTTTTCAACAATTACGCCTTGATCCACGTCATGATTGCCCGGGCACATAAGGACGTCTTCCGATCCGCACCCTGCTGCCTCGCAGACCTCCTCAAGCCAACGAGCCGCTTCCTCAAACTCAGTGCGCTTTCCTGCGTAAGCGATGTCACCTGTCACGAGAATGGCATCCGCACGCCCTAATTCCCCGCACATCTTTGCGATGTCGCGAGTGACTGAATTTCTTAACTCGCGGTCAGGATCGAAGCCGATTTGAGCGGCTCTGTGATTGAAGTGAATATCTGAAAGGTGTACAAATCGCAGCCTATTTGCTCCACTCATAAACGTCTCAATCTCAATGTAACAAGAATTATTCGCACCTACAACCTCAGTCAACCGTCAGATTTTTTGACACTAAAAAATAAAGGAGAGTACGCCCTAGGTGGTCCCTCTCGCCAAGCGCAGTCGCGAATCAAGAATAAAGCTCATGTCGTATGGCGGTGTTAATAATCACCCGCTGAATTTTTTACAACTTCTCTTTATAAATCAAAAGCTTGAAAAGCGTGTAACACTACATCCAGGTCGCCGGACCACAACGTTTAAAGCGGTAGAGGTATTTTTAGCATGCCCTTCTCCTGGACCGTAGGCGATCGCTAATTAATATCACGCCGCGCTGGGCTTTACGATCTCCTAAGCTCTCCCGGCCACGCCGCCTCCAAGGGGTGAGCGGTAGGGGGCTAAATTTTCTTTTTCGGCGGAAATCCAAGCTTGGTCAGCCTGCGATCATGATCAGAAAGGCCATCTACAGAAGCTATACCTGTAGTGAAGTGAATCACCGCTGGCTTTCTAGACGTATCGGAGTCTGCCTTTGGCCGTTCTCTGCCCCTCGCGAAGGGCGGGGCTTGGCCGCTCTCTGGCGGTCATGACGGGCGGGAGTCGGCCAGACGTGGTCAGTCAGCGAACAGGCTTATGATTCGGTATAGCTCTCATAGAGACTTTCGAGCGCCTTCTGATACTGATTACCAGTAAATTTTGACCTGATTTTACCAATCGCGTCGGCCGCCTCAATGACCACTTGCGCGCCGTCCTGATTATTCCTAGCCGCCCATTGTCTTGCTGCCTTTATGACAGAGACTTCAGTTCCTCTCATGATTGCACCAAGCATAATTTTTCAATCTGACGTTGTGACCTTCTGAACAGTTCAACAGAGTGACTGAATCTCCCCTAGTTTTGTAGTTGCTGACTGACTGCGATTGGCCGAGAGTGTGTAAAAACGCCTTTGCAAACCCTTGCTATGATTTCTGAGGAATTTATCGCAGGGATCGCCCATGAAGCGCTTCATCCAAGGTGAACATCGGGGCCAAAGCACCTTACTGCCCGAAAGCCTCGACGATTACGTCGCCGATACCAATCCGGTGCGCGTAGTCGACGTCTTTGTCGACGAACTCGACCTGGTCAAACTGGGTTTTGAAGGCGCCATACCGGCAGATACTGGCCCGCCGGCTTACCATCCCGCTGTCCTCCTGAAGATCTACATCTACGGCTATCTGAACCGCATTCAGTCGAGCTGGCGCCTGGAACGAGAAGCCCAACGCAACGTCGAGCTGATGTGGCTGATCGGGCGTTTGATGCCCGATTTCAAGGCCATCGCCAACTTCTGAAAAGACAACAGCAAGGCCATCCGAGGCGTCTGCCGCCAGTTCGTGGTGCTGCTGTGCCAGCAGCTGGGATTATTCGGAGAAAATCTGGTTGCCATCGACGGCAGTAAATTCAAGGCCGTCAACAACCGCGACCGCAATTTCACCAGCGCCAAGCTGAAGCGGCGAATGGAAGAAATTGAATCGAGTATCAATCGGTATCTGACTGCGCTCGACGAAGCCGATCAGCAAGAACCCTCCATCGCTCAGCCCAAAGCTACTCGTCTGCAAGAGAAAATCGACAAGCTCAAAGCTCAGATGAAAGAGTTACAGGTCATTGAAATTCAGCTCAACGAATCGCCGGATAAACAGGTCTCACTGACCGATCCAGACGCCCGCTCTATGATGACTCGCGGCACTGGAATCGTCGGTTACAACGTGCAGACAGCGCTGGCGCGCTCCAAGTCGTCGACGGTCAGCCATGGCGCTGCTCATGCCATCGTCCAGCCAACGAGCGTCGATGCCCAACGAAGACGAGGCTCACGGGTGTTTTTACACATCTGGGCCGGTTCCTGCCGATCATTATCACGAAGCGCGCCGGTCAAATTCGTGCAATCGTTTTCGAGTCCAATGCGAATTGCGGGTCAACGCGGGTGGTCAAATAGAGTGCAATTTCGCACCTGCCGCAAAAAATCCAGCCATGAAAAAAATCAGCATGGAAAAGCACTTATCCCCCTCCCGCCGACGGGCTTTGCGTCCGTTTTTTATGTAAACCCCGATGTGCTGCAAACGATCCTGCAGCCTAGGCGGGGCCGGGGCATCCCCGGGGCGTCGGCAATTTCACAAAATGAAAGAGTTGGAAGAGAAATGAAGCGCGGTTGCACAGCTGCGCTGCGGGTAGTTCTGAACGGGCTGAAGCTGGAGGCCCCCGGTTTCATTAGGTGAAAAACTGGAAAACTTGGTTTTTGGCGAGTTTTCAATTTCCGAAGGGCTGCGTCTTTTCGGGTTGGTCCTCACTTCAAGATGCCTTTCTTCGAGCTGTATCCCTTGTAAATTGGGGCCTTTAGGCAAATGCACCGTTTTCACAAACCGTCACGACGTTTCTCCGAGGGGGCGACCAGGTTGAAGTAGGTTCGCGACAGCCATCACCAATTCATTTAGAGACGAGGGCTTGCTCCAGTATGTCGTTGAGGAGGGCACAATTTAGGGGGCCAGCGCGTAGCCGGAAGTGAGAACCGTAGCAACAGAGGGCCATCTCGCCTTCACCATTTCTTAGAGTTCCGCACCTTGAAGTTGACCTGGCAAACCATGATCCGCGATCACCAAAGGACAACCATCCGGCATGCTTAATAGGTAAGTCAATGCATCATCGGCGGTTTCGAAGCCCACTGGGTGCAGGCCGATCCCGACCAAAATATCGACCATCAACATGTGCAGTGTTGGATCGTCCTCAACAACGATTCCCCCCTTTGCTGGCGAGAGTTTTTCTCATTCTACGTTCACGATTTCATTCCTTAGCCGAGGTTCGAAACGCTTGGTGCAGGAGCTTTTTTCGAGGAACTATGTTTCCAGGCAGCCGTGAAAATAACGCCGTTTGGGTGAGAGGGGAGTTCTCAAACGTACGAAGCATTTTCAAAAGAACGATATGAACGATACGGCGTCACTCATGGGGCTCGAGATCCCGAATTCAAAAGTCCTAGTGTTTTTTCAGGCCGAAGAGGGCAAAAGCTGCTCGCCAAGATTGGGGGATTTACGAGTATCGTCGTGGCAGATGATCCGCCGTTTGGATTTTCGAACTGGCTCCTTGGATCAATGCGTTCTATTTCCGTCAACAGAAACATCACTGGCCACCTTGCTACCACGTCTGAACCCAAAAACGTGGGGAACACGGGATTTTGGGATCAGCCCGTTGTAGCACGGGGCTTACAGCGCATATTGATGTTCCCGGCTTTTTTTTTGCGGGAACAAGGGGAGGGGTAAAGCCCTTATTAAACAGACTTGTGTTCCCATGTTCCCACTCTTGGATCTTACTAGGGAACGCTGAAAGCCCCGTAGGTGCTGGCTCGTTCCCTTGTTCCCGCTGTTCCCACCAAAAACTCATACTGGGTGTATGCCTAGCCGGGGTTCGCTATCGATTTTCCCCTTCATTTTCCAGTAGCTCGGGATCGATTACGTAAAAACGGGAACTCCCACCGCCTGGCGTGCGGTACTTTTTGGTCCGTCTGTTGCCCTTGGTTTCTTCGTCTACTTTGACTATCGCTCTAGCCCCCAACAGGGTTCGTAGGATTCTTTCTTTGCCGAAGCCGGAAGCCGCTTCAAGAAGCGCGGGTGTGTTGAACAGGTACAGGCGTTTGTCATCTTCCACCTCGTAGAACCCCGCTCGTTCACGGACAGTGAGGTTGGCGTGTTCGGCGCGTACATCCGAAAAGCGGCTATCACCGTGCAGAGCGATAAAGTCAGCGATGCCACGCAGGACCTGGCGGTCTTCCGCGTTACCGTCACCTGTCGTCGAAAGCCATTCATTGAACAAGAGGCAACAAGCTTTTGTGGCAGAGCCTTCGGGCCATTTTATCAGCTTGCGGCGGATTGCCAGCTCACCAGCCAGTGCCATAATTGCGAAACGATCAGCGACCCGCCCGGCCTGTGAACTTTCAGTGCCAAAGGCTTCTCGGACATTTGCGAACTCGCTATGGAGGTCCTCGGGTTGCTGAATAATCGACTCTACAAATGCGGGGCCAAGGTGGCCATAGTGCTGAGAAACTGCATCGTTAAGCGTTCGGTGAAATTCTTGTCCTGTCAGTCCGTGCACATCATCGAAGGCGCGGTGTGTGCGAGTGCCTGCATTTACGTCCACCATGCGTAATTCTGCCCCGGCGTGAGCACTGCCGCCCCCAATGGCCGCATGGTCTGATAAGGATCGTTCACCGCTAGAGAGGGCGAGTACACGCCAGGTCAATTTGGCGCGCCCCTCACGCTCACGGGTCATCGTGCCTTTGCCCATGCCGTTGGCGATGGCATACGCCATTTCCTGAACACGCTTAGGGTCGGCCCGTTTGATTTCATCCAGGATCAATATGGTGTCGTTGCGAGAAGCGGCCTCAATTTCGACACCACCTTTCGATACGTCCCAGGACGCCGCGAAGTTGCCAGGGTTACCCCAGATCGACGCCGCTAAGAGCTGCGCGAGCGACTTGCCGCTTGATGAGTCCCCTACCAGGTGAACACCGCCGCCATTCACTCCCAGCTTGGCGAGCAGAGGCCCAGCCAAGGCGCAGCAGACCGACAGGATCAACACCGGGTTTCCCAGACAGCGTTGAGCAATTTCGGTTTGCCAGCCGCTGATCGATCCCTTGGTGGTGAAGATGTTTGCTGCCCTGCCGGAATCCTGAAAGCGCACGTTGTCCCCGCCAATCACGCAAGAGGGCAGTACAAAGACCCCTGACTCGTGCCAGCCGGGTTTGGTGGTTGTAGCGATCACCAACTCGGGAGCGTGATGGCTCGCCAAGTACGGAGCGATATGACGCCGCTGGTGGTACTCAATGGCTAAGCCTTGGCGCATCAGCGCCTTCATGACTTCATCAGCTTTGCCAGCGAGTGCTTCCATAGGCATCACCCACTCGATCCGCTTTCCCCTATAACTGAAAGACAGCAGCCGTCCAACGCTGCCGTCGTCTGAGTTAATCGTTTCAGCTTCAACATTTAAGGGTGCACAGATCCAGTGATCCACTGGTATAGCCTTTTCTTCTGCACCGCTTTGCTTTACGCCGTGATACCAGGTGCCTGCCTTGTACGCTCTGCCCTCAATCGTGCGGGTGTGTTCATAGACGGCGAAGCGTGGCCGCTCCAGCTTTTCAGGTGCTGGAGCGGCGGGATCGCCAACCAGGCTCAACGCGGAAGTTTTTTCGTGAGTGCTCATGCCTTGCGGCTCTCTTTGGATTGACCTGTAAGCCAGAGGTACAGGTCGTTGAAATCGGATAGATCAGACGGGGCGTCAGTGGGCCATTCCGGGAAAACCACGCGAGCATCGGTTGCACGGGCTGCCTGGTTGGCTGCGCGATTTCCAGGATTACCATTAGTTTTTCGGTCGTCGTCACCGGCAATGACCAGATCCAGCGTTGCGCCGTAGCGCTGACGCATTGCCACGGCTACGGGCTTCAGGTTTCCCGCGTTCATTGCACAGACCACCGGACTCCCGGTGTTTAGATGCAACGTTGCGCCGGTGGCCCAACCTTCGCAGACATACAGGCGACAGCCTTCAGAGACTTTGCCGAGGGGCGAGTAGCAGCCATGAACACGGCCACCCGACAAAAAACGTTTGCCGCCATCCGGCGTGATGGTCTGCAGGTTGACCAGTCGCCCGTCGTCGCAGAGCGGAACCAACAGGCGCCCCCGGCTCAACTGGCGCAACAGATACGGCTGTACACCTTTGGTACGCAGGTAGGTGTGTTGCGGATCGGCGGGTTTCGCCATTTTCCAGAGCTGCGAGGCTTGGTGGGCGGCCGCAAGGTTTTTCTCCTCCTGAGCCTGCTGCGCGCGGAGAGCGGATGCGGTACGTTCCTGCTCGGCCTGTCGGCGGCATTCCTGTAGCTGCTGAGCATCGGAAGCTGTGAGATCGAAAAGTCCCAGGCGCAGACGTTCGTCAATCTCCTTGGCCGCGTCCAGTTGTCGGCAACCGTTGAGGTAGGCCAGCAGTGACACCAGGTCGCCGCCGTGCGCGCTATTGTCGGCAAAATCATTCCACCGGCCAGAATCGAGCGACACACCGAAGGAACCGGCTTTCTGATCGTCGCGGGCAATGTTGGGTGCCACCCATTCGCGGCCTTTGCGTGTTCCTCCTGGTAGCCATTCGGGCAACAGCGATTCGGCAGCACTTAGGGCGTATAGGGCGGCTTGTCGTATCTGGTCGAGGGGGCTGGGCTTATTCATGAGTACCTTCCTCCTGATTCGATTCCTGCCGTGTCAGGTAGGTCTCTACCGCATTAACGTCCCAGCGCACTGTGCGGCCAAAACGAATAGGCAAAGGGAAGCCTGATGTTGTCGACCAGCGCCACCACGTGGTGCGACTAATTTGGTAACGGGCGCATAATTGCTGGGCTGTTACCCAGGCGGCCGTTGGGGTAGTCGTGGTCATTGCGCATCTCCCAAAGCACGGGCGGCCGGTACAAAAGCGTGGTTGTCATCAAGCGAATAGGCGGTGTTTGGCGCACGGCCGTTCTCACCGATATAGCCAATAGCGGTTCGATACCGTTCGACTTGGTTATCTCTGTATCTGAGCCGGATTTCGCCTTTTTCGCCGGCTGCAACGACGCCCTTAATTCCGGCGCTGGCTATTCCACTTGCCCCGGCTGAGGCCTGGCCATAGTCACCTGCGATGGCTGTCCCCAGGACTCCGGCGACGGCGTTGCTACAGTCCCGCACAGTCGCCACTCCACAATCTCCAGCGATGGCTGTAGCGACCTCTCCGGCATAGGCTGTGCCGAAGTCTCCAGCGTGAGCCTTACCGCGATCCCCTACGACGGCGAAACCACTTTCCCCGGCAACGGCCTTTCCGCTGTCTCCGGTAATCGCGGTGCCGTAGTCCCCAGTCTGGACACTCTGCTGGTCACCAACCAGGTAATAGGTGCGGACGGGAGCTACGTACCCGTCACGAGTTACTTGTTTGACCTGGTGCTGGATATCAGAGGCTTTTTTCGGGCAAGCCGATCCCGTCAACGCATTCCTGCGCATTTGAAAACTGATCATTGTGTTAAACCCGTCGAGTAAGTTGGGTTACGTGACCGTTATTAGCGGCCAAGAAAGGCGATAGAACTCTGAGATTGTTTATGCTCAATCGTGGCTAGCGAATGGGTAGCCAATTACTCGATGCAGCGTTGTTTCAGGCGAGTTGGAAGCAATGGTTTCACAGCTTCGGACAATCGCCATATGTGCGTTGTAGCGTTTGAGTCGAACGGATAGGGATGAGTTTGCGCGGAGGGTGCTCAGGGCCATACGACGGTGAGCAAGTGCGCGGATTGCGGGCGGAATAAGGGTGATCATGGGTGGTGCTCCTAACGTTGAGGGGCCGCCACTGCTTGCTGCAAAACAAGTTGGGGTGGCGGCTGTACGCAGGTTTGCAGACCGGGACGTTAGGCACCCGGCGCGCTCGAAAGCGCCCCACGCACAGCCACCATAAATCGAAACTTCAGGCACAAAAAAAGCGCCAGCTTTCGGAATGGTGGCGCTTATGCGCCTAACGATGTTCGGGCTGCAAAACCCGGTCGCTGAATTGGCAGCAACAGGCGAACGATAGCCGCGCACGAACGAGTTTGCAACCCTTGGCCGGGTTGGTAGACAAATTGACATGGCTCAACCCTTCTGGCTGGTGAGGAAGGCGTCCACGGCATCAGCATCCCAGCGCCGAATGCGGCCAGCGCGAAGCGGGGCTGGGAAGTTGTCGGCTTTCGACCAGCGCCACCAGGTGGTGCGGCTGATCTGATAGAGGGTACAGAGTTGTTCTGTGGTAGCTCGGATGCCTGCATGCGGCAGGTTTGGGAGTTGGGTGTTGTCGGTGGATGGTGTCATTGTTCGGTTTCTCTAACGACGTACGGAAAAACCGAGAGCGTGAACTGCTCGCGTCGATGGCTGGACGTTGCATAGTCCGCCTCTTGGCAATACAGTTTCACGGCGGGCCAATAGCCCGCAAAGAAGCACCTCAAAAAGCTTCGTCTCTCGGATAGCGTACTGGCTTGTCGCGGCATGCAGGGGACGCTCCAACTTCCCTTTCCGAATAGGCCCCGGTACGGCAAATACCGGGGCTTTTTCTTTTCTGCTATTTGCTGCCTGTGCTGTCCAGCCCAGTGTTTATAGGTGTTCAGAGCGTCACGGTGTAACTCGCCAGTGCCCACATGGTAGCGGGGCATTTCAGTCGTATTCAACTTGTGCACTTCTACGGATAGAGTGTTTTAACTGTTTTTAGCCAGTAAAAAAGTTCCTCGTGGGTACATATTTGACATATATGGGTATATGTTCGGAAATGGCATACATAATTACCGCTCGTCGGATTTCTTATCTGCGAGTTAGTAAAACGACATTGCTGGCAGAGTTCTCTCCCTTCGCTAAAGCGTCCAGGTAGCGCCCCCATTGCTCCAGAGCTGCGCGTTTTTCCGGTAGGTAGCTATAGCGGTCGTAATGTTTGGACTGTACGCCGCTGCGCCCATGTGACAGCAGCCAGGCGCGCACCTCGGTGCTGATGCCCTGGTGGGCCATCAAGGTTTCAGCGCTGACGCGGACGTTACGGTATGTGAAGAGACGAGTTTTGCCAGACGCCGCAAGTTCGCGGCCCGCCTCGCTGAATGCTTTGATGATCGTTGACGTGCTAGCGGTTGACCCTTCTGAGAATGAGAAAGGGCCTGTCCCTATGCGGTGCTCTACCAACGGGGCCAGAATTTCGCTGATTCGCTCTGTAATGGGCAGGAGATGCTCCCATGCCTGTTCTTTGCGTCCCTTAGCATCGAGCAAGCAAATGGTGTCGTCAGTAACAGCCATCCATGGAGTGGCGCAGAGCTGGGTCATTCGCTGCCCGCCGAAGTAGATCAGGGCGTTGGCTATCGCCCTTTTTGGTTCCGGCAGCTTGTCCAGGTAGCGCAGCAGTTCGCCAAGTTCAATGGGCGTTAACGACTCTGTGTTTGCGCGCTTGGCACCCTGGACGGCAGGAACATCCCGGACAGGGTTGGCCTGGATAGCAAAGATTTTGCCGCTGTTGGCCAATCGTTCAGGGGACAGGTGAGCTTTGGTCGCATAGCTGAACGCTGCCTGTAACGACAGACGCAAATTATTGCAGATAGACCGCATAGAGTTCGACGCTCCACCTCCCGCCCGGTTTCCGACTCCTCGGCCCTTCGGTTTGCGTCCCAGCACGCCGGACAAAATAAGCTGGATGTCCTCCGGCTCAATCCGGGCGGCGGGGCGCATTATGAGTTCTAGATGGTAGTCCTTGACGTGGGATTTAAACTGGTTGGCAACTGCTCTATGGCTGACTTTTCCTGCTTTTTCCAAGTGTGCGACGTAGCTGTCCAGAAGGTCGCCAAAGCTCCCGCGCCGTGCTTCCCGTTCGGTTTTTTGGGCCTGTTCTACGTCCGCTGCTGCTTTGAGTTCCACTTGTTGGTTGAGGTACTGCTCAAGACCTCCAGCGGCTATGGATGCAGTCGCGATGCGCAGAGCTGCAAGTCGCATCGTGTCCAGGTCCATTTCATTTGTACCGGAACGCGGTTTCTTGGTCAGGGTGCCCAGCGCTATACGCTTGTCACCGGCATTCGTGCGTTCGCGGTAGTAGCCGTTTATGAATCCAGCCGTTTTGCGTTCGAGTGTGAGGGTGCCTTTGCCACGGGTTCCGATAGGTTCAGATTTCTTGCCCTTGACGTTGTAGGCTTCCATTTCTGTCAGTCGAATTCGCTTGGCCATTTTTCCCGTTTGTTTCCCGTTTTGCCTGAAAAGTCATGTTGTATTGTGAAACACTGAGACAATAGAAGAACGCCTAAAGTCCTAATAATCAAGGGCTTTGTGGATGTTAAGAGATTTTAGGAATCACTATGAGAATGCAATGCTGAGGGTTTCCAACAACGTGCACCTACCGGATGCCGAGATCGAGTTGACGGCCATTCGCGCGCAAGGCGCCGGTGGGCAGAACGTCAACAAGGTCTCCAGCGCGATGCACCTGCGCTTCGACATTCCGGCCTCGTCCTTGCCTGAGTTCTACAAGGAGCGGCTGCTGGCGCTGCGTGACAGTCGCATCACCAGCGAAGGCGTGTTGATCATCAAGGCTCAGCAATACCGTACGCAGGAAGCCAATCGCGCCGATGCGCTGGAGCGGCTGGTCGAGTTGATCCTCAGCGCCACCAAGGTCGAGAAGAAACGCCGCCCGACCAAGCCGACCCTCGGTTCGAAGAAGCGTCGGCTGGAATCCAAGACCAAGCGTGGCAGCATCAAGGCCGGGCGCGGCAAGATCGACTTCTAGCGAGTCTCGCGCTCTTCCCGGTACTTTTCACTCAAGTGCTTCGGCGCCTGCCGGTACAAATAAACGCTCAGCGCCAAACCGCTCAATGCGGCAATGGCGGCAAACAGGAAGATCGAAGCAAAGCCAAATCCGGCAGCAATTGCACCGGCCAGCGGTCCGGTGATCCCCAGCGACAAATCGATGAACAGCGAGTAAGCCCCGACCGCAGCACCGCGACTGGAGGCGGGCACCAGGTTGACCGCTTCCACGCCCAGCGCCGGGAACACCAGCGAGAAGCCGAAACCGCTCAATGCCGCACCGGCCAGTGCCCAATGAGCATCCGGCGCCAGCCACAGCAGCAACAGCCCCAGGGTTTCCACCGACAGGCAGGCAATCGCCACACGAAAGCCGCCGAGGCGGTTGATCAGGTTGCCGAACAGCAGTCGCGCGCCGATGAAGCTGGCGCCGAACAGGCTCAGGCACAGCACCGCGTTGTCCCAGTGTTGCGTGGCGTAATACAGCGTGATGAAGGTGGCGATGGTGCCGAATCCGATCGAGCCCAGGGCCAGGCCGCAACCATGGGGCAGCACCCGTCCCAGCACATGCATGAACGGCAGCCGTTCACCGACCACAATCGGTGCGGCGGTTTTTGGCCAGGCCAGTGCCAGGCCGAGGACGGCCAGCAGCACGATGCTCACGCCCATGCTCCACAAACCCAATTGACTGACCAGCAACACGCCCAGCGGCGCGCCGACTGCCAGTGCGCCGTAACTCGCGATGCCGTTCCAGGAGATGACTTTGGCGGTGTTCGCCGCACCGACCCGGCCGATGCCCCAACCAATCGAGCCCGAACCCACCAGGCTTTCCGCGCTACCCAGCACCAGACGGCCGATCAGCAAGCTGATCAGGCTCAGCATCGGCAGGCTCTGGGTCCAGGCTGAAATCAGCATGAACACGCCGCTCAAACCGCAACCGGCGAGACCGTACATCACTGCGAGTTTGCTGCCCTTGTTGTCGATGATTTTCCCGGCATAAGGGCGGCTGAGCAGGGTGGCCAGGTATTGCACGCTGATCACCAGCCCGGCGATCACGGCGCCGAAGCCGAGTTCGCTGTGGACGTAGCCGGGTAATACGGCGAGGGGGATGCCGATGTTCAGGTAGCCGATGAAGGTAAAGAGAACGATGGAAACGACTTGCAGCGTGACCGCCAGGGGGCGCTGGTTTTCAGACATGGGTAAAGGTCCACGGGAAAGCAGGATAGATAGGCTGCTTATGATAGCGGCGCGAGCGGCCGTGGGGCGTGGAAAAGTAAAACTATTTGCCGGTCGGGGGATTATTCAGGGTTTTGCGGGGCAACCAGTTGCGTCGTGACCAGGGCGGCCAGGGCGTTTTCTTCGGTGCCGAAACGGGCGAGCAACGCGGCTTGTTTCTCGGGAGAGAGACGATTCCAGATCTCGATCATCTTCTCGGCGGTGCCGATCAGGACGCTGGCCTGGGTTTCAGAGAAGTCATCAGTCATGGTGTGGAACTCGGGGTTCAGGCGGTGTGGAAAGCGCATGTTAGCGCTTTCCACACGGTCTGGCATTGCAGGTGTTTCAGTCTTCGCTGTCGGCCTGGCGGCGTTCAGTGGCTTCTTTCGGCTCGGGCTGTTGGGCACCGGCTTGTTGCGTGGTTGTCTGCTCAGTTTCGTGCAGGCTTGGGAAGGGGAGATTAGGGATCTCGTGCATGTTTCGCGCTCCTCGCAAAGTCTGTTGATAGATCTGGTAGATCCGCGCTTTTAAAAAGCTTGGGCAGGATACAGCAGGAGAAATGACAAAAAGACTTTTATATCCATTTGTTTCGACGGATGGAGTTGTCTAGACAGGTCTGGAAGAGGGCAACACAAAGCAAATGTGGGAGCGGGCTTGCTCGCGAAAGCGGTGTGTCAGGCGAAAAAGATATCGACTGACACTCCGTCTTCGCGAGCAAGCCCGCTCCCACAAAGGAAATGTTCAGGGCTTGAGGTTATTTGCAGACTTCGGCGATGGCCTCGGCCAGCAGATCAAGGCGGGTTGCGTCGATCCCGGCCACGTTCGCCCGGCCGGTGCCGACCATGTACACGCTGTGATGATCACGAAGCTGTTTCACTTGCGCCGGCGACAGGCCGGTGTAGGAAAACATCCCGCGTTGCACACCGATATGCGCAAAACGTTCACGCAAACCGTGGGGTTCAAGCGCTTCCACCAAGCCGCTGCGCAGTTGAGCGATGCGCAAACGCATGGCTTCCACTTCGTCGGCCCAGAGGCTTTTCAACTCGGGATCGCCAAGAATCGTCGCGACTACGGCAGCACCATGATCCGGCGGCGTCGACCACAGGTTGCGGGCGATGTTCGCCAGTTGGCTGCGGATATCCACCAGCTTCTCAGCGGTTTTCGCGCAGACAATCAGCGCACCGGTGCGATCGCGATACAGCCCGAAGTTCTTCGAGCAGGAACTGGTGATCAGCACTTCCGGCAACTCGGCAGCGAACAGCCGGGTCGACCACGCATCCTGTTCCAGGCCATCGCCGAAACCCTGGTACGCGAAGTCAATCAGCGGCACCAGGTCGCGGCTGCGCACCACGTCCAGCACGCGGCGCCAATCGTCATGGGACAGATCGAAACCGGTCGGGTTGTGGCAGCAGGCGTGCAGCAACACTACATCGCCCTTCGGGGCTTCCTTGAGGACGGTGAGCATGGCTTCGACGTCGAGGCGGTTGTCGCTGCCGACGTAGGGGTAATGACTGACCTTGACCCCGGCCGCCGCGAAGATGGTTTCGTGGATCGGCCAGGTCGGGTTGCTCAGCCACACGCCACGGCCCGGCAGGCACTGGGCGATGAAGTCGGCGCTCAAGCGCAGCGCGCCGGTGCCACCCGGGGTTTGGGTCGCGCCGGCCCGTTGTTCGGCGATCAGCGGGGAGTCGACACCCAGCACAAGCTCATTGATCGCCTTGCCGAACGCCGGTTCGCCGTGACCGCCGATGTAGGTCTTGGTGGTCTGACGATCCACCAGGCGCTGCTCGGCGAGCTTCACGGACTGGGGAATCGGCGTCAGGCCCTGGGCATCCTTATAGACGCCCACGCCAAGGTCGAATTTGCGCGGGTTTGGGTCCTGCGCATAGGCCTCCATCAGGCCGAGAATCGGGTCGCCGGGAACTCGACCTATGGCGTCGAAATGCATTATTTGCGGCCCTCTGCGTCCTTGGCCACTTCGTCAGTGCGAGCGGCCATGATGAAATCGTTGCGGTGCAGACCCTTGATGGAGTGGCTCCACCAGGTCACGGTGACTTTGCCCCACTCGGTCAGCAGGCCTGGGTGGTGACCTTCGGCCTCGGAGATTTCACCGACTGCGTTGGTGAATGCCAGGGCGTGCTTGAAATTCTTGAACAGGAACACTTTTTCCAGTTGCATCACGCTGTCGCGCACTTCGATGTTCCAGTCCGGGATCTGCTTGATCAGTACCGGCAATTCTTCGTCGCTGACCTGAGGGGCATCGGCGCGGCAGGCTTCGCAATGGGCTTGGTTCAATGTGGACATGATGGGTTCCTGAAATCGAATGATTGGAAATCGGCCGTCAGTTTCACCACGCTATAGCAAAGCGTCGTGTCCTGACAGGCTCACTTGATTCTAAAAGCTGCGGATCACGCGGCTTTTTTGGGTGGAAATTTAGGCGCGTGCAAACCGAGCTGCATGCCTTGCTTGACCATGGCCATGATGTCTTCATGAGCCACATCAAACAGACGCTTGAGGTTCGGCAGAACAAAGTACAGCGGCTGCAGGATGTCGATGCGGTACGGCGTGCGCATGCATTCCAGCGGATCGAAGGCCTGATGCTCAGGTTCATCCGACAGGCAGTAAACGGTTTCTTTCGGCGAGGAGAGGATACCGCCGCCGTAAATGCGCAGGCCTTCTGCTGTATCGACCAGGCCGAACTCGATGGTCATCCAGTACAGACGCGCCAGGTACACGCGCTCTTCCTTGGTCGCCTGTAGGCCGAGTTTGCCGTAGGTGTGAGTAAATTCCGCGAACCAGGGGTTGGTCAGCAGCGGACAGTGGCCAAAGATCTCGTGGAAAATGTCCGGCTCTTGCAGGTAATCCAGCTCTTCGCGGGTGCGAATAAAGGTCGCCACTGGAAACTGCTTGTTGGCCAGCAATTCGAAAAAGGTTTGGAAAGGGATCAGTGCCGGTACCCGGGCCACTTGCCAGCCGGTGGTTTCACCGAGGACTTTGTTGATCTCGCCCAGTTGCGGAATGCGGTCGTGGGGCAGGCCGAGTTTTTCGATACCGTCCAGGTATTCCTGGCACGCACGACCCTCGATCACTTTCAGTTGGCGAGTAATCAGCGTGTTCCACACCGCGTGTTCTTCAGCGGGGTAGTCGATAAAACCTTGCGCATCGGGCTCGCGAGCCACGTACTGCGTCTGCTTCATGCTGCTCTCCTGCAAGGGGATTTCGTTCTTGTTATGTGCTGCTATGGACTTAGAAATACCCCAAGGTGTGCGGCGTTGCAGCAGGTGATCCGATCTCGTCGTAGGAAAATTCGCCAATTATCGTAAAGTATTCGTTACGGATTAGCGCCTGTGGCGCAGCTATTGAGATTTTCGGGTTTGAAATGGCGCACAGGTGTCACATAATCTTGACGACTATCTGGGCGGCTCGGCAAATAAATAGGGCCGAGAGCACTGCGAATATCCTGTGGGAGCGAGCCTGCTCGCGATGAGGGTGTGTCAGGCAAATTAATCTCGCCTGACACACCCTCATCGCGAGCAGGCTCGCTCCCGCAGGTTTCACCTCAGGCATCCAACCCATTCACCGTTTTTCGGGCCTTTATATGCGTATCAAAGTCCACTGCCAGAACCGCATCGGCATCTTGCGCGACATTCTCAACTTGCTGGTCGAGTACGGGATCAACGTCGCTCGCGGCGAGGTCGGCGGTGAGCATGGCAATGCGATTTACCTGCACTGCCCGAACCTGATCAACATTCAGTTCCAGGCGTTGCGTCCGAAATTCGAGTCGATTGCCGGGGTGTTTGGCGTCAAGCGTGTAGGGCTGATGCCCAGCGAGCGTCGGCACATGGAACTCAATGCCTTGCTCGGCGCCCTGGAGTTTCCAGTGTTGTCGATCGACATGGGCGGCTCCATCGTCGCGGCCAACCGTGCGGCGGCGCAGTTGCTGGGGGTGCGGGTCGATGAAGTGCCGGGCATTCCGCTGTCGCGTTATGCCGAGGATTTCGACCTGCCGGAACTGGTGCGCGCCAACAAGTCGCGGATCAACGGTTTGCGGGTCAAGGTCAAGGGCGATGTGTTTCTCGCCGATATCGCACCGCTGCAATCGGAGCATGACGACAGCGAAGCCATGGCCGGTGCGGTGTTGACGCTGCACCGGGCGGATCGGGTCGGCGAGCGCATCTATAACGTGCGCAAGCAGGAGCTGCGCGGGTTCGACAGCATTTTCCAAAGCTCCAAGGTCATGGCGGCAGTGGTGCGCGAGGCTCGACGCATGGCGCCGCTGGATGCGCCACTCTTGATCGAAGGGGAAACCGGCACCGGTAAAGAGTTGTTGGCGCGTGCCTGTCACCTGGCGAGCCCTCGCGGCCAGTCACCTTTGATGGCACTCAACTGCGCCGGCCTGCCGGAATCGATGGCCGAGACCGAGCTGTTCGGTTACGGCCCCGGCGCTTTCGAAGGGGCGCGGGCCGAAGGCAAGCTCGGGCTGCTGGAGCTGACGGCGGGCGGTACGTTGTTTCTCGATGGTGTCGGGGAAATGAGCCCGCGCTTGCAGGTGAAATTGCTGCGCTTCTTGCAGGACGGTTGCTTCCGTCGTGTGGGCAGTGACGAAGAGGTCTATCTGGATGTGCGGGTGATCTGCGCGACGCAGGTGGACTTGTCCGAGTTGTGCGCGCGCGGCGAGTTTCGCCAGGATCTGTATCACCGCTTGAACGTGCTGTCGCTGCACATCCCGCCGCTGCGTGAATGCCTCGACGGTTTGACGCCGCTGGTGGAGCACTTCCTCGATCAGGCCAGCCGGCAGATCGGTTGCCCTTTGCCGAAGCTGGCGCCGGCGGCGATGGAGCGGCTGAGTCATTACCATTGGCCGGGCAATGTCCGGCAGTTGGAGAACGTGTTGTTCCAGGCGGTCTCCCTGTGCGAGGGCGGGACCGTGAAGGCTGAGCACATTCGCTTGCCGGATTACGGCGTGCGTCAGCCGCTTGGCGATTTCTCCCTCGAAGGTGGGCTGGATGCGATTGTCGGGCGCTTTGAGAAAGCGGTACTGGAGCGGTTGTATTCCGAGCACCCGAGCAGTCGGCAGCTGGGCAAGCGGCTGGGGGTTTCCCATACGACCATTGCCAATAAATTGCGCGAGTATGAAGTCGGCAAAGAACCCGGCGCATAAGCACCTGCAATAACTTTATTGTGGCGAGGGAGCTTGCTCCCGCTCGGGTGCGAAGCGGCCGCAAAACCATCCGGTGCGACCTCCCTGTCAGGCCTCGACCAATCTTTTTGGGGCTGCTTCGCAGCCCAGCGGGAGCAAGCTCCCTCGCCACAGGGGAATCTGTTGGCTGCAATGGCCGGCACTTGCCACCAAACGGCATAACACCGCCGGTTTTTCGTCTCCGATACATTTCCCCAATCTCCGCAAAACCCCTCAAGTCCTTTGTTTGCCGGGCCTCGCGCCGTCAGAAAAAAGTTGGTCTGTAAATTGCTTATCGCTCAGCAGTACAGCGGTGGGCGGCAAACGTCCGGCATGCAGAGGAAAGAGCGTGGATAAGTACCTTTATGTGGCAATGACCGGCGCCAGCCAGAATGCACTGGCGCAGAAGGCTCATGCCAACAACCTGGCAAACATCTCCACCAACGGTTTTCAGAAGGACCTGGAACAGGCCCGTTCGATGCCGGTGTTTGGTGACAGCTTTCCGGCGCGTGCGTTTGCCATGACCGAGCGTCCGGCCACCGACTTCTCGCCAGGTTCGCTGGTTGAAACCGGTCGGGACCTCGACGTCGCGGTGCAAGGCAATGGCTGGATCGCCGTGCAGACCCCCGATGGCGCTGAAAGCTACGTGCGCACCGGCAGCCTGAACGTGGACGCCCTGGGCGTGCTGCGTGCCGGCAACGGTATGCCGGTGATGGGCAATGGCGGACCGATCGCCGTGCCGCCCGAGCAGCAAATCGAAGTGGGCGAAGACGGCACCATCAGCATCCGTGCGATGGGCGAAGGCCCGCGCGTGATGGCTGAAGTCGACCGCATCAAACTGGTCAACCCTGACCTCAAGAACATGACCAAAGGCCTGGACGGTTCGATCCACACCAAGGACGGCAAGCCGGCGCAAGCCGATGCAGGCGTCAAACTGGTGTCCGGGTTCCTTGAGTCGAGCAACGTCAATGCCGTGGAAGAGATGACCTCGGTGCTGGCTTTGTCGAAGCAGTTCGAGCTGCACATCAAGATGATGAACACCGCCAAAGACGATGACCAGGCCATGGCTCGGGTCTTGCAGATCAGCTAATTATCAGAACGTCGCGCCGTAAAACAGGCGCACGAGGAGAATCGAATGCTTCCGGCTCTATGGGTTGCCAAAACAGGTCTGTCCGCCCAGGACACCAACCTGACGACCATTTCCAACAACCTGGCGAACGTGTCGACCACGGGTTTCAAACGTGACCGCGCCGAGTTCCAGGACTTGCTCTATCAGATCAAACGCCAGCCAGGCGCCCAGTCGACCCAGGACAGCGAACTGCCGTCGGGTCTGCAAGTGGGTACCGGTGTGCGCATCGTCGGTACTCAGAAAAACTTCACCGCCGGCAGCCTGCAGACCACCGAGCAGCCGCTCGACCTGGCCGTCGACGGTCGCGGTTTCTTCCAGATCCTGCAGCCGGACGGCACCACGTCCTACACCCGTGATGGCACGTTCCACCTTGACTCCAACGGTCAGATCGTCAACGCCAGTGGCTTTGCCCTGGAACCGGCCATCGTCATTCCGAACGACGCGCAGACCTTCACGGTCGGTCGCGACGGCACCGTATCCATCACCGTTCCGGGTAACCCGGCCAATCAGGTGATCGGTAACCTGCAAACCGCCGACTTCATCAATCCGGCCGGTCTGCAAGCTGTGGGTAACAACCTGTTCCTGGAAACCGCTGCCAGCGGCGCGCCGCAAATCGGCACCCCGGGCCTGAACGGTTTCGGTACCACGCTGCAGAACACCCTGGAAACGTCCAACGTCAGCACCGTTGAAGAGATGGTCAACATGATCACCACTCAGCGCGCTTACGAGATGAACTCCAAGGTGATCTCCACCGCCGATCAGATGCTCTCGTTCGTAACGCAGAATCTGTAATCAGTCTATGAGGCGACCATGAGGTCGCCTGCAACACCGTGAGGTAGGGTCATGAATCGCTTTGTATCTGTTCTGGCACTGAGTGGGGTCGTCGTGCTCGCGGGCTGCGTCGCTCCGCCGCCCAAGCCCAATGACCCTTACTACGCCCCGGTGTTGCCGCGCACGCCGTTGCCGGCCGCCGCCAATAACGGCTCGATCTATCAGGCCGGTTTTGAACAGAACCTGTACAGCGACCGCAAGGCGTTCCGGGTCGGTGACATCATCACCATCACCCTGAACGAACGCACCCAGGCCAGCAAGAACGCCAACTCGCAAATAGGCAAGAACAGCAAGACCGACATCGGTCTGAGCTCGTTCTTTGGCGGCGGTCTGAGCACCAGCGATCCAGTGGGCAGCGGTAGCTTGAGTCTGGACGTCGGTTACGAAGGCGACCGTGCGACCAAGGGCGACAGCAAATCCGGGCAGAGCAACAGCCTGACCGGCTCGATCACCGTGACCGTCGCTGACGTGCTGCCCAACGGCATCATCGCTGTGCGCGGCGAGAAGTGGCTGACGCTCAACACTGGCGATGAGCTGGTGCGGATTGCCGGCATGGTGCGCTCCGATGACATCGCCACTGACAACACCGTGTCGTCGACCCGTGTCGCCGATGCACGCATCACCTACTCGGGCACCGGTGCGTTCGCCGATGCGAGTCAGCCAGGCTGGTTCGACCGTTTCTTCCTCAGCCCGCTGTTCCCTTTCTAGGTGGCTACGTTGAATCTTAAACACCTGATGGTGGCCGCCCTGATGCTCTCGGCTGCGTTCAACGCGCAAGCCGAGCGGCTGAAGGATATCGCCAGTATTTCCGGCGTTCGTTCCAACCAATTGATCGGCTACGGCCTGGTGGTCGGGCTTAACGGCACCGGCGACCAGACGACGCAAACCCCGTTCACCCTGCAGACCTTCAACAACATGCTCTCGCAGTTCGGCATCAAGGTGCCGCCGGGTTCGGGCAACGTGCAGTTGAAGAACGTCGCCGCCGTGTCGATCAGTGCTGATCTACCGGCGTTTGCCAAACCGGGTCAACAGGTCGACATCACCGTTGCGTCTATCGGTAACTCCAAGAGCCTGCGCGGCGGCACCTTGCTGCTGACGCCACTCAAAGGTATCGACGGCAACGTCTATGCGATCGCCCAGGGCAACCTGGTGGTCGGCGGTTTTGATGCCGAAGGCCGCGACGGTTCGAAGATCACCGTCAACGTTCCGTCGGCCGGTCGTATCCCCGGCGGTGCTTCGGTGGAGCGTTCGGTGCCGAGCGGTTTCAACCAGGGCAACAGCCTGACTTTGAACCTCAACCGTTCGGATTTCACCACCGCCAAGCGCATCGTTGACAAGATCAACGACATGCTCGGCCCTGGCGTGGCCCAGGCCATCGATGGCGGTTCGATTCGGGTCAGCGCGCCGCTCGATCCAAGTCAGCGCGTCGACTATTTGTCGATCCTTGAGAACCTTGAAGTCGACCCGGGTCAGGCGGTGGCGAAAGTCATCATCAACTCGCGCACCGGCACCATCGTGATCGGCCAGAACGTCAAGGTTTCACCCGCTGCCGTCACTCACGGCAGCCTGACGGTGACCATTACCGAAGACCCGATTGTCAGTCAGCCCGGCCCTCTGTCCAATGGTCAGACCGCCGTCGTGCCACGCTCGCGGGTCAATGCTCAGCAAGAAGCCAAGCCGATGTTCAAGTTCGGCCCGGGCACCACCCTCGACGAAATCGTGCGTGCGGTGAACCAGGTCGGCGCGGCACCGGGTGACTTGATGGCGATCCTCGAAGCACTGAAGCAGGCCGGCGCGTTGCAAGCCGACCTGATCGTGATCTGAGGACAGCAACCATGGATATGCGCAAGGGCGGTCTGGGTGTCAGCAGCAACGATTCGGGGTCCTATTCGGACTTGAATCGTTTGAACCAGCTCAAGGTCGGCGACAAGGACAGTGACGCGAACATGCGCAAGGTGGCGCAGGAATTCGAGTCGCTGTTCCTCGGTGAAATGCTCAAGTCCATGCGCTCGGCCACCGAAGCGCTGGGCAAGGACAACCCGCTCAATACCCCGGCGGCCAAGCAATACCAAGAAATGTACGACCAGCAGTTGGCCGTTTCCATGTCCCGCGAGGGCGGCGGTATTGGTCTGGCAGACGTGCTGATGCGGCAGATGTCGAAGAACAAACCGCTGGCGCCGGGCGAGGCTGCGGCCTTGTCCGCCGCCAAGCAGGAAGCGGCGAAAGCGGCTGTGCCAACACCAATTGCTGCGGGCACTGTGGCCACTGACGGTCCGCTGTCGCGGCTCAATGGTCAGCGTCCGTTGTGGGCCTCGCGCTCGGTGAAAGCACCGACAGGCGAGGGCACGCATCACAATGACATGGAGCTGATCAATCAGCGCCGCCTGGCCTTGCCGCCGAAACTGGCCGATCGCTTGCTTGCCGGTCTGGTGCCTTCGGCAACGACTGCCGCTACAACCCCGAACAAAACCTTGCTGCCTGAACGCGCCGCGACGCCGGTTGTGACAGGTGCCGGCCCGCTGTTCAATGGCGACTGGCTGCCCTCGCCAACCGATAACAAATCGAGCGGACGCTTGCAGGTTTACGGCCGTGCGATGGCGCAGATTCCGCTGGCGCCACCGAAGAAAGCCTTCAGCTCCGCCGACGAATTCGTCAACACCATGCTGCCGATGGCCAAGGAAGCCGCTGACCGTATCGGCGTCGATCCGCGTTACCTGGTGGCCCAGGCTGCCCTCGAAACCGGCTGGGGTAAATCGGTCATGCGAGCCCAGGATGGCAGCAGCAGTCACAACCTGTTCGGCATCAAGGCCAGTAGCAGTTGGAAGGGTGAATCGGCGCGAGCGATCACCAGCGAATTCAGGAATGGCGAGATGGTCAAGGAGACGGCTGAGTTCCGCTCCTACGATTCGTACAAAGACAGCTTCCATGACCTGGTGACTTTGCTGCAAACCAATAATCGCTATCAAGATGTTCTGAAGTCTGCCGATAACCCAGAACAGTTTGTACGCGAGCTGCAGAAAGCCGGGTATGCAACAGACCCGGCCTACGCAAGCAAGATTTCGCAGATAGCCAAGCAGATGACGAGTTACCAAAACTACGCTGCGGCGGGCGCTTCCACTACGCCTCTATAGGCACAAGGCATAAGGTCTGAACCATGAGTTTGCTCAATATCGGGATGTCGGGTCTGGCCGCTGGCCAATCCTCGTTGATGACTACCGGCAATAACATTGCCAACGCCGACACCGCCGGTTACTCGCGCCAGCAAACCGTGCAGGGCACCAAAGCCTCGAATCAGTTCGGTAATGTCTACATCGGCACCGGTACGACCTTGGCCGATGTGCGCCGCGTCTACAACAGCTACCTTGATGCGCAATTGCAGACCACCACATCGCTCAACAGCGATGCGGCCGCCTATGCCGGGCAGGTCAGCCCGCTCGACGCCTTGCTCTCGGACAGCGGCACTGGCCTCAATGGCGCCCTGACCAAGTTCTTCGCCTCGGTGCAGAACGTCAACGCCAAGCCGGGTGACGACGCGTCGCGTCAACTGCTGCTCAGCGATGCCCAGGCCTTGAGCAATCGTTTCAACTCAGTGTCCAGCCAGTTGACCCAGCAGAACGCAAGCATCAACGGCAACCTGACGAACATGGCCGATCAGGTCAACAAACTCGCCGCCACCGTGGCGCAGTTGAACCAGAAAATTTCCGAGGTTTCCAAGTCCGGCGGCATGCCGAACGAACTGCTCGATGCGCGTAACGAAACCGTGCGTCAGCTCTCCACCTTCACCGGTGCGCAGGTCATCGAGCGCGACGGTAACCTCGACATTTACCTGGGCAGCGGTCAGCCGCTGGTCATGGGCGGCACCGCCAGCACCCTGTCCGTGGTGCCGAGCCCGAACGATCCTTCGCGCATGGGCATTCAGCTCGATCGCAACGGCAGTACCATCGACATCACCTCGGTGATGACCGGTGGTGAAATGGGTGGCCTGCTGCGTTATCGCAACACCGTGCTGGACCCGGCGATGAACGAACTGGGCCGCGTGGCCCTGGTTGTCGCCGATCAGATGAACAGCCTCCAGGCCCAGGGCATCGACAAGAACGGTGCGTTCGGCTCGAACCTGTTCAACAGCATCAACAGTGCCGCGCAGATGGCCCAGCGCAGCGTTGCTACGGTCGGCAACAGCGTCGGCTCGGGTAACTTCGATGTGAGCATCGAAGACAGCGGCAAGCTGACCATCAACGATTACAAGGTCACCTTCACCAGCGGCACCAACTACACCGTGCAGCGTTTGCCGGAGGGCACGTCCATGGGCGCTTTCAGCACCCTGACCACGCCGCCGCCAGTGATCGATGGTTTCTCGTTGACGCTTTCCGGCGGCACCGCCGCGGCTGGCGACACGTTCAAGATCACTCCGACCCGCAACGCGGCGGCGAACATCAAGACCGAGATGACCGACAGCAAGCGCCTGGCCATCGCGGCACCGTTGAGCGCGGCTATTGTGCCGGGCGGCAGCGGCACCTTGACGATTCCGGCCAGCGGTCAACCGACCCTGACCACTAAGTTTGATATTTACGATGCCGCCACCACCACGGTAATCCAGAACGGCATCAAGACTTCGATGCCAGTCAAGGTGGTGTTCGGTGCGACCAGTGCCGGTGGCACCAGCCAGACTTACCAATTGCTGGATGCCAAGGGCGTCATGATCAGCAGTGGCACTATCAAACCAAACCAGAACAACACCTTGAGCCTGAGTGTGCCGCTAAATGATGCGTTGGGTGCGCCGATCATGGATCCGGGCCCGCCCGCCGTGCAGCGTACCGCGACCTTCGACATGACCGTGGCTGGTTCGCCCGGCACTGGCAGCGCGATCGACATCAACGTTGCGCAGCCAGGTACCATGGACAACCGTAACGGCACCGCCCTGGCCGGCTTGCAAACCAAGCAGGTCGTGGACACCGGGAGCGCCAGCAAAGGCATTTCCCTGACCGATGCCTACGGCAAACTGGTTGAGGGTGTGGGCGCCAAAGCTGCTCAGGGCAAGCTCGACAGTGCCGCAACCGGCGCCATCCTGGCCAACGCCAAAGGTGCTCGCGACTCGTTGTCAGGTGTTGACCTCGATGAGGAAACCGGCAACCTGGTCAAATATCAGCAGTACTACACCGCCTCTTCGCAGATCATCAAGGCTGCGCAGGAAATCTTCAGCACATTGATCAACAGTCTTTAAGGAGTCGTAGCCCATGCGCATTTCTACCGCCCAGTTTTACGAGTCCTCTGCTGCGAACTACCAGAAGAACTTCGCCAACGTGGTCAAAAGCAGCGAAGAGGCCAGCAGCCTGGTTCGCGTCAACACCGCCGCCGATGATCCGGTCGGTGCCTCGCGCCTGCTGCAATTGGGCCAACAGGCTTCGATGCTCGATCAGTACAAAGCCAACACCAACACCCTCAAGGCGACCCTGGGTCAGACCGAGTCGGTGATGACCAGCATTACCAACGTACTGCAGCGCGCCCAGGAACTGGCGGTCGGTGCCGGCAACGCCGGTTACACCGACGCCGACCGTCAGGCCAACGCTGCGGAGCTGGGGCAGATCGAAGAGCAGCTGTTGAGCCTGATGAACAGCCAGGACGAGAACGGCAAGTACATCTTCGCCGGTTCCAAGGGCGATACCGTGCCGTTCACGCGCAACGCCGATGGCACCTACAGCTATAACGGTGACCAGGTGACCCTCGATCTGGCGGTCGGCGACACCATGTCGATGGCGACCAACAGCACCGGTTGGGCCGTATTCCAGCAGGCCATCAACACCAGTCGCAGCCAGGTCACCATGACCGCGCCGGCTGTGGATGATGGTCGGGTGGTCCTGTCCAATGGTCAGGTGTCGTCGAGCGTGACCTACAACAGCAAGTTCCGTGCAGGCGAGCCGTACACCATCGATTTCGTCAGCGGCACTCAGTTGAAAATCACCGATTCGGGCGGTAACGACGTGACCGCCGAAGCCAGCCAGGGCGGCGTTTTCAACCCGGCCACCAAAGCTGGCCAGAACGTGTCGTTCCGCGGTGTCGAACTGAGCCTGAACATCAATCTGGCGGCCGGCGATACCGCCGCCACCGTGCTGCCGGGCCACAGCTTTACCCTGGCGGCCAAGCCTGACACCTTTACGGCGACCCGCGGTCCGGGCAACCCGACGGCAACTCAAGTCACCGGCAGCAGCATCACCAATCCGGCGGCTTACCACGCCAGTTTCCCGACCGGTTCGGCGGTGATGAAATTCACCAGTGCCACCGCATTCGATTTGTACGCAGCACCGCTGACGGCCGATAGCAAGCCGGTGTCTTCCGGCACCGTGGTGGCTGGCGTTGCGACCGCTTCGGGCGTGAGCTTCAACCTGGCAGGTACACCGGCGGCAGGCGATCAGTTCAGCGTGGCTGTCAACACTCACGAAACCCAGAACATCCTGGACACCGTGAGCCAGCTGAAAACCGCGCTGAATACGCCAACCAATAACGACCCGATCCTGACCCAGAAGCTGCAAGCTTCACTGGCCTCGGGCCTCGGCAACCTGGCGAGTGGCAGCGATCAGTTGTCCAGTGCGCTGAGTTCGGTGGGTGGCCGCGGTTCAGCCCTGGATACCCAGAGTGACACCAACCAGAGCCTGGTCCTGGCCAACAGCCAGACTCAGTCGGCGATCCGCGATTCTGATCCGGCTACAGTGTTGACCCGTCTGACCTTGCAGCAAACCATGTTGCAAGCGTCGCAACTGGCTTTCAGCAAGATTGCTCAGCTGGGCTTGTTCAACAAGGTCTGAGACTGTGTCTGTCGAGCTACCAACCGTCTTTTCCTAAGCGGTTTCGCAGCCTCTGCCTGAAAGGGCAGAGGCTCGCCGCTCGAGAGTTTCGCCGTGAATCAATACCCTCTAGTCAGTATCGTCATCCCCGCCTTCAACCCACGCTTCTTCCGCCAGGCGCTGGAAAGTTCGCTCGCTCAAACCTATGAGAACGTCGAGATCGTCATCTGTGACGATTCATCCACCGACGAGATTCGCGACATCGTCCAGTCGTTTGCCGACCCTGTGCGCCCCGTTCGTTATTTGCGTAACCCGAAGCGCCTGGGTCTGCAAAAAAATGTGCTGCGCTGTGTCAAAGAAGCCAGGGGCACGCTCATCAAAGTGCTGTGCGACGACGATCGCCTGTTTGCGCCGAGCATCGAATTGCAGGCCCGGGCGCTGATCGATTATCCCGAGGTCACGCTGGTTTGCGGCCTGCGCATGTTCAGCGATGCCGGGAACTTCATTCTGCCGCCACGACTCGATAACTGCCTTTTCTCGCCTGGCGATGCATTGCTCAAAGGCGATGATATGTTGGCTATTTTCGAGGGTACGCCAAAGAATTTCATCGGCAACCTCAGCTCGACCCTGATGCGCCGAGCCGATGTGCTGGAGCTGTTGCCTGCACTGGTTCAGGAAGATTGCGGCTTTGTCGCGATGCTCGATTTCGCTTTATTTGTGTGCCTGCTGCGACGCGGCAACATGGCGGTACTGAATACGGTGCTGAGCACCGAACGTCTGTACCCGGAACGTCTGAGCAAAACACCGGAAATGGTCCGCGCCGCCGCGCAGGAGCTGCAATGGTTGACTCAGATGCTCACCACGCGAGGGGGGGAGTCGGCACCGGCCTCGGGTTGGGTGCGTACAGTTGATTTGAACAAGGCGGCTGATGAGCCTCGTCAGTGGGAAGAATTATGCGTGGTGCGCGTACTGGGCGGCCGCAACACCGTGGTCAACGGTCGAGTCGGTGGGCAAAGCGACAGCTATGCCGATTTCTACCGAGAGTGGCTGGCGAGTCGTCATTTCACTTCGGCGGAAACGCGGCACATGCCGGAAACGATCAGCCGCTGGGCCGTGCGTCCGAACCTGGTGCCGATCATCATCGACACCGAGTCTGACAGCGTCGCCCTGAACGCCACGCTGGCCAGCCTCGGCACTCAACTGTACGCACCGCAAGCGGTGGTGGTGCTGTCGAACGCTGTCTGCGATGGTGCTGATAACGTGCTGCAGTTGCCGCTTGAGGACAACTGGTCGCACCAGCTCAATGCCATAGTGCCGCAGCTGGAAGGCGCGCATTGGTTCTATTTGCTGCGCGCGGGTGACACGTTGCGTGAGTCGTCGCTGCTGGTGCTGGCGGAGCGCATTGCTGGTACGCCCGGCATGCTCTGCGCTTACAGCGATGAGGGTGCGCTGGTGGAGGGTGAATCCGCCGAGCCGGTGTTCAAGCCAGGCTTCAATCTCGACCTCATGCGTTCCTATCCTTACGTCGGGCGCACCCTGGCGTTCGAACGCGAGCGCTTTTTGGCGATGGGCGGTTTCGATTCGGTTCACGGCGAATTGGCCCCGCACGATTTGCTTTGGCGTCTGGCAGAAGAGGCCGGGTTGTACACCATTGAGCACATTGCCGAGATTCAAGTGGAGTCGACACAGACTTTCGCCGATTGGCTGTCGTTGCCTGAAGTGATCGAGGGCAGTGAGGCGCTGGTCAGCGCGCACCTGACGCGTATCGGTATTGAACACCGGATTCGCGACTGCGAGTTGCCGCTGCTCAAACGCATCGATTACCTGCACGCTCATCGGCCAGTGGTCTCGATCATCATTGCGGCGGGCACATCGCTGGCCGCCTTGCAGCGCTGCACCGAAAGCCTGATCGAACAGACCTCGTACACCGAATACGAAATCCTGATTGTGGATGAAGGGCGCGGCGATGCGGCGATGGCCGAGTGGCTGGGCGCGATGTCTCAGCTGGGCGCGGCCATGCTGCGAGTGCTGAATTTTGACGGGCGTACCGGCGAGGCGGCCATCGTCAACTTCGCCGCCAGCCATGCGCGTGGCGAGTACTTGTTGACGCTCAGCCCGCGCAGCGTGATCTGCGCTGGCGACTGGCTCGCCGAAATGCTCAATCACGCTCAACGTCCGGAAGTCGGCGTAGTGGGGGCGCGCCTGCTGAGTGCCAATGGTGCGATTGTCTCTGCCGGTTTGATTCTGGGGCTGGCCGGACCTGCCAGTTCGCCGTTTCTCGGCGAGCATGCCAGTGCTCGCGGCTACATGCAGCGTCTGCAAGTGGTGCAGAACTGGAGCGCTGTCAGCAGTGATTGCTTGATGGTGCGCAAAGAAGTGTTCGACAGCCTGGGTCAGTTGGATGACGCCGAGTTCAGTCTGGAGCTCGGCGCTGCTGATCTGTGCCTCAAGGCGGATAAAAACGGTTATCTGATCGTCTGGACGCCTTTCGCAAGCGTGGTGATGGGGGAAAACACATCATTGGCAACGTCTCAGGACAATGTGCCGGCGCAGATGCTTGAGCAGGAAAATTTCTACAAAAAGTGGTTGCCGAAAATATCCCGTGATCCAGCCTACAATCCGGCGCTGACGCTCGGGGTGTCGAGCTTCAGTCTGGAGCCTTCGCTGCGCAACAACTGGAACCCGTTCTGCCATCGCGACCTGCCGTTGATTCTCGGGTTGCCGGTCAACGAGTCGGCGATCGGGCATTACCGTGTGACTGCGCCTTTGGCTGAGCTTGAGGCGGCCGGGCGGATCATTTCGCGTGTGGCCTACGAGTCGCCGTCGAGCGTGGAAATCGAGCGCTTGTCGCCTGACACCATTGTCTTGCAGGGACGCTACGGCGAAGGCTCGGCGGCCGACATTCTGCGTATGAAGAAGTACTCCAATGCCCTGCGGATTTTCGAGCTGGACGACTACATCGTCAGCACGCCGAAAAAGAACAGCCACGCCCGCAACAAGCCGACTAACACCGAGCAGTTGTTGCGTGAGGGCATTGCCCAGTGTGACCGCGTGGTGGTGACCACTCAGGCGCTGGCCGATGTGTTGTCGAGCATGCACAGCGAGATTCGGGTGGTGCCCAACATGCTGCCGCCAGAGCCGTGGTTGACGCTGAGCAGTCAGCGCCGTACCTCGAAGAAGCCACGGGTTGGCTGGGGCGGTGGCACGAGCCACACCGGCGACCTGGAAATCATTGCTGATGTGGTTCGCGAACTGGCCAATGAGGTGGATTGGGTCTTCTTCGGCATGTGCCCGGACGCCTTGCGCCCTTACGTTCATGAGTTCTATGGCACCATCGATTTGCAGAGTTACCCGTACAAACTGGCGAGCCTGAACCTTGATTTGGCGTTGGCGCCGTTGGAGTTTCATATCTTCAACGACTGTAAAAGCAATCTGCGGTTGCTGGAGTATGGCGCGTGCGGTTATCCGGTGATTTGCACTGATACCCGGGCTTATGACGGGTTCCTGCCGTGTACCAAGGTGTTGAGTAACAGCACTGAGGAGTGGTTGCAGGCGATTCGTATGCATCTGGCTGATCCGGATGCCAGCTATCGCATGGGAGATCAGTTGCGGGAGGCGGTGCATCGGGACTTTATGTTGCGGGGGGATAATCTGCAGCATTGGCTTTGGGGGTGGTTGCCGGACTGATTGTTCGTTCGTTCGTTCGTTCGTTCGGTGTACATATCCGTTCCTGCGGTAAC
>NZ_LT607585.1:0-349 GCF_900095275.1 Pseudomonas sp. UMAB-40 | reverse complement strand
CGCCACTCCCCGGATGAACACCTCCACTCAGCCTCCCGAAGGGGCGGGTGGATCAAGATCAAAAGCAGGCGAGCTAACGCTCGGCCTGATGAGTGGTGAGAAGCGAAGCGTGTACGCCGAACTCTTGTAGGAGTGAGCCTGCTCGCGATGGCGGCCTGTCAGCCGACCTGATCTTTCGAATGTACGCAAGCTTCTCGATGGCTGCGATCCTTTTGGCTTTGGCTTTGGCTTTGGCTTTGGCTTTGGCTTTGGCTTTGGCTTTGGCTTTTGACGTTGATCTTGATCTTGATCTTGATCTTTCGCCCCTTCGGCAGGCCGAGCGTAGGTGTTCATCAGGGGGTTAGGCGCG
>NZ_LT607584.1:10733-38662 GCF_900095275.1 Pseudomonas sp. UMAB-40 | reverse complement strand
ACCGGCCGGCGGGGTGAAAATCACCAACCTCAGCGCCGGTGCCTTGAACGGCACCAGCACTGATGCGGTGAACGGCTCGCAGTTGTTCGCCACCAACCAAACCGTCGATAGCCTCGTCAACAATGGCGCGGGCATCAAGTACTTTCACAGCAACTCGATCCTTGCCGACAGCACTGCGACCGGCGTCGACAGCGTGGCCATCGGTCCAACGGCGAGTGCGACCGTGGCCAATGGTGTGGCGCTCGGCTCGAACTCATCGGCCACAGGCGCCACGCTGGCTAACGCGGCTTATGGTGTCGGTGGTGCGGCGACGGGGGGCGAAGTCAACATCGCCAATGGAGCAGATGGCCGTCGCCTTACAGGACTGGCCGCAGGCTTTAGCGCGACGGATGCCGTCAATGTCAGCCAACTGAATAAAGTGGGGCAGGACACGGCGACGGCCCTGGGCGGCGGCGCTGCACTTGATGCGACCGCGGGCACATGGACGGCACCGAGCTATTCCACCAACAGCATCAGCGTCAACGGCACCAACACCGGCCCGTTGACCAGCAACAACGTTGGCGCGGCACTGAGCAATCTCAATACCAGCCTGACCAACACCGCCGCCGTCGCCGTGAAATACGACGACGCCAACACCAAAACCCAAGTGACCTTCAACCCGGCAGGAACCGCAGTCAAGTTGACCAATATCGCGGCCGGTGCCTTGAACGCCACCAGCACCGACGCAGTGAACGGCTCGCAGTTGTTCGCGACCAACCAGACGGTCGATAGCCTCGTCAACAACGGCGCCGGCATCAAGTATTTCCACAGCAACTCGGTCCTCGCCGACAGCACCGCCACGGGCACTGACAGCGTGGCGGTCGGCCCGGCCGCCAGCTCGACGGCAACCAATGCGGTGGCCATCGGCAATGGTGCCGTGGCTAGCGTGGCAAACTCCCTCGCGCTGGGTAATGGCGCAACGACTGCCGCGGCGACTGCCACCCCAACGGGTGTGGTTAATGGCACGACTTACACTTATGCCGGTACCACACCGGTGGGCGTGTTGAGCGTGGGCAGTGTCGGTAACGAACGTCAGATCACCAATGTAGCGGCTGGCCAGGTCACTGCTGCTAGCACCGACGCGATCAACGGCAGCCAACTCTTTGCCACCAATACAGCAATCGATGCTGTCGGCACCCAAACCACAACGTTGGGCAACACCTCGGCCAGCACCCTGGGTGGCGGCGCCACTTACTCTGCGGCCACAGGTGTTACTGGCTTCAGTCAGCCGATCAACGCAATCAGCACCACCGGGGCGGTAGGGGCTACCACTGCGCAAACCAGCGTTGCCGGTGCCTTGTCGGCGCTGAACACCGACACGGTCAACACCGCCAACATCGCGGTGAAATACGATGCGGTCGGCGGCAACGCCATCACCCTGGGGGCGACCGGTGGTGCAGGTGCACCGGCCGGCGGGGTGAAAATCACCAACCTCAGCGCCGGTGCCTTGAACGCCACCAGCACCGACGCAGTGAACGGCTCGCAGTTGTTCGCGACCAACCAAACCGTCGATGGGCTCGTCAACAATGGCGCGGGCATCAAATACTTCCACGCCAACTCGACCCTGGCGGACAGTACTGCCACGGGCACTGACAGCATGGCGGTCGGCCCGGCGGCCAGCTCGACGGCAACCAATGCAGTGGCCATCGGCAATGGCGCTGTGTCCAGCGTTGCAAATTCGGTGGCCTTGGGCAGTAGCGCAACGACTGCGGCAGCGACGGCCACCCCAACGGGCGTAGTTAATGGCACGACTTACTCTTACGCAGGCTCTGCTCCAATCGGCGTATTGAGCGTGGGCAGTGTCGGTAACGAACGTCAGATCACCAACGTAGCGGCTGGCCAAGTCACTTCCACCAGCACCGACGCAATCAACGGCAGCCAACTCTTTGCCACCAATACGGCAGTCGATGCTGTCGGCACCCGAACCACAACGTTGGGCAACACCTCGGCCAGCACCCTGGGCGGCGGTGCCACTTACTCGCCGACCACGGGCCTGACGGGCTTCAGTCTGCCGATCAACGCGATCAGCACCACCGGTGCGGTAGGTGCAGCCACTGCGCAAACCAGCGTAGCGGGGGCGTTGACAGCGCTGAACACCGACACGGTCAACACCGCCAACATCGCGGTGAAATACGATGCGGTCGGCGGCAACGCCATCACCCTGGGGGCGACCGGTGGTGCAGGTGCACCGGCCGGCGGGGTGAAAATCACCAACCTCAGCGCCGGTGCCTTGAACGCCACCAGCACCGACGCAGTGAACGGCTCGCAGTTGTTCGCGACCAACCAAACCGTCGATAGACTCGTCAACAACGGCGCCGGCATCAAGTATTTCCACAGCAATTCGGTCCTCGCTGACAGCAGCGCAACCGGCCTCGACAGCGTGGCCGTCGGTCCAGCCGCAAGTGCAACGGTGGCCAACGGGGTGGCACTCGGCTCGAACTCATCGGCCACTGGCGCAACCCTGGCTAACGCGGCTTATGGCGTTGGTGGCACGGCGACAGGAGGCGAAGTGAACATCGCCAACGGCGCCAACGGCCGTCGCCTTACCGGCCTTGCCGCCGGTTCCAGCGCGACAGATGCCGTCAACGTCGGCCAACTCAATAAAGTGGGGCAAGATACGGCCACCGCCCTGGGCGGGGGAGCGGCAGTCGATGCAACCACAGGGACATGGACGGCACCGAGCTATTCCACCAACAGCATCGGCGTCAACGGCACTAACACCGGTCCATCGGCCAGCAACAACGTTGGCGCGGCACTGACCAATCTCAATACCAGCCTGACCAACACCGCCGCCGTCGCCGTGAAATACGACGACGCCAGCACCAAGACTCAAGTGACCTTCAACCCGGCAGGTACCGCGGTCAAGTTGACCAACGTCGCGGCCGGTGCCTTGAACGGCACCAGCACAGACGCAGTGAATGGCTCGCAGCTTTTTGCGACCAACCAAAGCGTCGATAACATCGTCAACAACGGCACCGGCATCAAGTATTTCCACAGTAACTCGGTTCTCACCGACAGCAGCGCAAGCGGCCTGGACAGCGTCGCCATCGGCCCCGCGTCCATCGCCGCAGGGGCCAATTCGTTTGCCGCTGGCTCGGGCGCCAATGCGGCCGCTGATGGTGGTGTGGCACTGGGGCGTCAGAGTCAGGTTCAGGTAGCGGGTGGTATCGCACTGGGCGAAGGCTCGGTTGCGGACCGTGCCCTGGCACCGGCTACCGGTACCATCCCGGTCGGCAGCGGGGCGATCATTTATGACACCTCGGATGCCACCTTGCTCGGCTCGGTGTCGGTGGGCAAGGCCGGTAGCTACCGGCAGATCACCAACGTGGCGGATGCCACCGAAGCCCATGATGCGGTGAACCTGCGTCAATTGACCGGAGCGATGGGCTCCTTGAGTTCGACCGGCACCCGCTATTTCCACGCCAACTCGACGAACCCTTCGGACTCACTCGCCAGCGGTGCCGAGTCGGTTGCGGTCGGTCCGGCCACCGTGGTCAACGGTGACAACGGTGTGGGTATCGGTAATCAGGCCACTGTCGGTCTGGCCGCTGCCGGTGGCATTGCCATCGGTCGAAACACCCAGGTGTTGCAGGCTTCCGGTATCGCCATGGGCAGCGCAGCCCAGGCATCGGCTGAGCAATCGGTTGCGTTGGGTGCCGGTGCCAATGCCAGTCATGCCATGAGTGTGGCGCTTGGCTCGAGCTCGGTGACCACGGTCGGCGCCGAGACGAATTACAGCGCCTATCGATTGGCGGCACCGCAGACGTCGGTCGGCGAGATCGGCTTTGGCACGGCGCAGGGCAATCGCAAGCTCACCGGGGTGGCGGCAGGCACCCAGGACAACGACGCGGTCAACGTTGCCCAACTGAAGTGGGTCGGTGATCAAGTGGATCAAAACACTACGGACATCACGAGCCTGGGCGGTCGGGTCGGTGGCCTCGAGAACCTTATCGGCTCTGGAGGTGGCATCAAGTATTTGCACGTCAACTCCACCAATGCCGACTCCTCGGCCACCGGTACTGACGCGATGGCCTTGGGTCCTAAAGCCCAGGCGTCGGGTAACAGCTCGGTAGCGGTGGGTAACGACGCCAAGGCTTCCGCTGACGGCAGTGTGGCATTGGGCAGCGGCTCCAGCGATGAAGGCCGTGGTGCGGAGACTTACAACGGCAAGTATTCGGGGGCGAACAACCAGACCGCGGGCACGGTGTCGGTGGGCAATGCCGCGACCGGCGCAACCCGCACGGTCAGCAACGTTGCCGATGGCAAGGACGCCAACGATGCGGTCAACGTGCGCCAACTCGATGGTGCAGTCGCCGAGTCCAAGCAATACACCGATGTCTCGATCGCCAATCTCGGTGGCAATGCAGCCCAGCAAGCCGGCCGCATCAGCACCGTCGAGGGCGATGTCGCCAACTTCAAGAACGGCACCGATGGCATGTTCCAGGTGAACAACAGCAGCGCAGCAGCCAAGCCGAAAGCCACAGGCGTGGATTCGATAGCCGGGGGTACGGGGGCGGTGGCGTCGGGCAAAAACAGCGCGGCGGTCGGCACCAGGTCGCAGGCCACCGGGGAAAACTCGGTCGCTTTGGGCAACGGGGCGAAGGCTTCGGCCAGGAACGCTACGGCATTGGGTGCCAATTCGGTGGCTGATCGCGAGAACAGCGTATCGGTGGGCAATGTGGGAAATGAGCGCCAGATCACCAACGTGGCTGCGGGTACCAGCGGTACGGACGCGGTGAACTACGACCAGTTGACCAAGAGCGTGGCGGGCATTACCGACAGCGCCAATGCCTACACCGATCAGCGTTACTCGGAACTGAAAAATGACATCAAGAAGCAGGACGACATTCTCAGCGCGGGGATTGCCGGTGCCATGGCAATGGCCAGCATGCCGCAATCGTATTCACCGGGTGCAAGCATGACGACGGTGGCTGCCGGTACCTATCGCGGTCAAGCGTCGGTTGCCTTTGGTGTTTCACATTTGTCCGGCAATGGGCGTTGGCTGACCAAGTTGCAGGGATCCACCGACTCGCAGCGCCAGGTGGGAGTGGCCGTGGGGGTTGGTTATCAGTGGTGATGGCAGTTTTTGATACGTCTCTATCCGACTTTTACTCAGGCAAAAAACCATGAACATAAAAACAGTTTTCGTCACCACACTGATCACTTTGTTGGCACTGGCCGGTTATGACAAATTCCTCGTCAACAAATCGGTGGACGTCCCGCGCAACTGGCTCAGCATCCCCGCTTTGCCGGTGATTCACGATGCGATATTCGAGTTGTCGCCGATGTTCAACGGGCAGCGCAATGCGCCGGCGATGGAGCAGCTTTGCGCGTTGGCCAGAGGCGAAGCGAAACAGGAGCAGGTCAACGCCTTCCTCAAGCAGGCAGGAGTTGACGCAGCGAAGTTGCCGAAACAAGGGAGCCAGTTTTCGTTGTTTATCAATGGCAACCAAGCAGGGCAAGCCACGGCCTGTGCGGCGTATCTGGCAACGACCGTATTGTCGCCGGTCAATGTGGCCGAGTTCATGCGCCCCGTCACGACACCGGCCACCGATGGGCAGCCGGAGAAATCGTCGCTGCAGGTTGATAACGCGTTGTTGGCCACGTCGCTGTCGATCAAGTTGGCGGAAGCGCGGGCCAATGCCGATGTGTTTGCCTTGATCGCCGCAGAGTTGCAACGCAGTCCCGGTTTGACGATACCGCAATACCGTGAGCGAGCCGGGCAGTTGTTTGCCCGCCTGGCACCGACTTACCTGCAACGCATCAAGGATCAACTGCCGCCCGCGGACACGCAGTACAAGCTGTTGCAGATGGATGAAAGTCGCTTTCTCTTCAGCAGCTCCGTAGGCAGCGTATTCGAGTTTGGCAGCAGCGGTCTGATCCTGAATCTGGGCGGCATCACCTGGTATGGCGAAGGCAAACTGTTGGGAAAGGATTACCCACTTCAGGTGGGTTACTTTTCACCGACGGTCAACGGGTTGCTGGCACCGCCTCAATCCTGATGCTCGACCCCATGACATCGTGATCGCGCAGAGTGACGAAGACAGCGTCTGAATTTCACCCGGCGGATGAAGGCTTGGGAAATCACCTGCAGACACTGCCGAAAGGTTAGTGAACATCAAAGAATCGGAAGCGTGCAATGAAACGTGCATCGTTGTTTTTCGGGGCCTTCAGTATCACCTTCAGCGCGATAGCCGCTGTCCCTCCGCCCAGCGGAGCATTCGACGCAATCGAATGGCCAGCCTCTCTGAGGAAAGCGCCTTCAAGAAGCGCCACGTTTGGAGAGCTCGTTATTCAATTCGAAAAAACGACGCTAGCGCAGGTGATGAGCGAAGCGTCCGTTGGCACCATCGCGCATCAAGGCGACGCTGGCGATAGTGTTTATTGGTTGTGCTACAGCCAGCCCAATGCTGGCGCGCTGATATGGATCATCTCAAACGGTGAGATGGGGGGTGACAACCACGCGGTGACGGGTGTTATCGCCGAGCAATTCAAGTCTGCCCGGGCGAGCATCGACTGTCCTGCGTTACCGGTAAAGTTGCAGCCCTTGTCACTTGCCCATGACGTGTGGCTTGGCTCCACGGACGTCGCTATTCAACAGATGCTGGGGATGCCTTCACATCAGGCTGGTGCATGGCGGGCTTTCGACTTTCAGGGCAGGAAGCAAGGCGAGTGCGAAGGTGGGTATGACGTCTATAACTGGCTGCGGACCCGGTCGGACAAAGGGCGCGTCAACCGCATTGATGCGGGGCAAGTCACCAGCTGCTAATCCGGATTTTTATTCAGCAACTGAGGACAATGCCTCGGTTGTTTCATCGAGTGGCGTTCCAGCTACTTTGGAGTCAATGCTGATGCGACCTTCTGATTTTGTCTTTTCTCTTTTTGCAATTGGCATCGCGGGCTTTGCGTTGTCCATCCCCGGGACCACGCAGGCCCACACCGGATCCCTCTATTGTGGATCGGCCTCGAACGGCCTAGGTGTCAATGCCGTCACCACTCAGGCGAAGCAACGTGCATGTCCGGCGGCGATCGAAGTCGCCAATGCCTATATCCAGCTGAACTACAAGCTGGAGCCCGTCCTGATCATGAACAAGGGCGAGCGTTGGATCTGCCGGCAACGCCAGGGTCACACCAACCCTTACGGGGAATGCATGATGCAGAAAAATCCGATGAAAAGGTAACGCTTACGTCATAAGCCCGTGGCGAATGCTGAAGCGGGCAGTAGGCCGAAGAACGCTCTCGTAAAATACAATTATTTATTGTAATCAGATAATTTATCATCAAAAATAAGTCACCATAACGGCTCAGCAAGGAACTGTGCATGAACTCCCGCATAAACTACTCGGCGCTGCAACGGATGCATTGGATCGGACTGCTGGCCGCGTTACTGGTTTGGGCCATGGGCATCATCGAGGTGGGTGGTAACGCCATGGTCTGGATCTATGACAAGGATGAAATGCTGGCCGCGCTGCTCGGTGGTTTTGCCGAAAGCGCGCCGCAACTGCTCGACCCCTTTGCCGAAGATACGCTGCTTGACCCCCATACGTATCTCTCGCCACGGGTCACTGCGCTGATCATCGTTCTGGACTTCCTGCCCCAGCTGCTATCGGCGTATGCGTTATGGCTGACCGGGTTGTTTTTCCTGCGCTTGTCTCGCGGCGAAACCTGGTCCGACCGCAACACCAGCATCCTGTGGCGCATCGGTGTGTTGTGCATCGTTTTGCCGGCGACCTACCCACTGATAGAAACCCTGCAAGGTCTGGCGTTATCCATGGACCTGCCCCCGGGGCAAGGTATTCTCAAGGTCTCGATTGGCCTGTCCTCCGCCTCCGCGTACGAGATCGTCAAAGGACTATTACTCTGCGTGTTTTCCATTATCATGCGCGATGCCAAAGCGCTCAGCGATGAGCACAGTCAATACATATAGAAAAACTTAATGACCATTATCGTTCGCCTCGACGTTGTCATGGCCACGCAGAAAATTCGCTCGAAAGAGCTGGCTGCCCTGCTGGGCATCACTGAGGCCAATCTTTCATTGCTGAAAAATGGCAAGGTCAAGGGGGTGAAGATCGCCACCCTGGACAAACTCTGCGCGGCGCTCGATTGCCAGCCAGGCGACCTGCTGGAATTTCAGAAAGACTGAGCATTGCTGATGACGGCGAGTTGTTTATCGCGAGGCTCAACCGTTTAGCTTTTATTAAATCCTTAGTTGCAAGGCGACTCCTTCATGACCCGGTTTTTGTGCTGCATGCTGTTATGGCTGACGGCGTTGCTCAGCGGCTGTGCAACGAAAATGGACGTAGCGATCAATGCGACACCTGATCCGGACTATCAGTTTGACCGACAGGCCACCGTACTTGTGACGTCCACCGGTGGCAGTGATGAAAACGCACTGAATGCTCGCTACTACTTGCGCGATATGGTCAACGCACTGAAAGACCAGGGCTTTCGGGAGGTATTTACCGACACCAGCCTGCCCAAGAACCATTCACCGATCAAAATGACCATCACCCTCGATGTCAGCAGTCGGCAAGTCACTTACCGCTACACCGCGACCGAGTATGGACAGGTGCCAACCAGCACCTCGACCGTGTGCAAGAACAGCAAGAAAAAAGATGACCGGCTGATCTGCACCAGTACGCCAAATACGACCTATGGCCCGGTGGGAACCTCGGAGCGAACGGGCTACACAACGCTGACCACCTTCACGGCCACTGCCCGGGATGAAGTGAGTAAGCGTGCGGTGTATCTGCTGCGGGCATCGTCCTATAACGAGGATTGCCGAGGAGAGAAGGTCGAAGTCTTTCTGGTGGCACAGGGGCTGCGGAACCTGAATTTCGAGGATCGCGTACAACGCAACTACACCGTCACGATGCCCGAGGGGTACAGCTGCAAATAGTTTGTTTATACAACTGCAGGTGCGTGAGGCATTTATCGGAAGCGTTACTGATCGGTCTGGGCCATCACTGACAGCGCCTGTCGTTGAAGTCGGGCCAGACGACGTTGCCAGTCACTAAAGCTGCACTTCCAGGTAACTGATTGGGATGAACACTTTTATGATCCGCTCTATTAAAACCCTTAGCTTGACCTTGTTCGCCGCTATTTGCTTTTCACATTTCGATGCTCATGCTCAGGGCGTGAGCGAGTCAGCTGATGGCATTCAAATCATTAGCCCGGCGCACCCGGTGTGGTTGGTTGAGCAACCCTATGTCGAGGGCCTCTTGCTGACAGCGAGCACTTACGGCAACAGCGCTTACGGCGACTATCAAACCAAGGCCAATCTGCAAATCAGCTGCCACCCGGAGAATCCAGAGGCCGGACTTACGCTGCATTTCGCACCGGAGCCGCTGGGCTTCAACAGCGATCCATTTGAAGGTCCGGGTGCAGTGGGGGCAATGCGAATCACGACCGGCGCACGCACCGCCGTCGATCACCAGACCTCTGGCAGTTGGACTGACGGCGGGGTATTCCAGGTGGGTACGATCTTTTCGCTTTACACCGCCATCCCACGCGATGAACTGGCCTACTGGGCGAGCGATGCCTCACGTGGCCAACCCGTGCAGCTTTTGCTGGCGCCCAAAGAGGGCGGGAAGCCGTTGAGCGCTAAGTTTTCATTGCCCAAAAACAACGCCGGGTTGAAGAAAGTCATCCAGCCTTGCCTTGGCGGCCGATGACACAAAGGCGCTAAACGCCGTTCACATCCCGCATCAACAACCCGAACCGCAAATCCACCGCATCCGGAATCGGCACATACACCGTGTGCCCGTCTCCCGGCGCCACGTCGATCGGCTCGCCTTTGCCGTTTTGCAACTGATGCAGATCGAAGTGGAAATTCCCCTGGGGTGTCATCAGTTCCATGTGATCGCCCAGGCCAAAGCGGTTCTTGACCGTCACTTGCGCCAGGCGATCACGCCGTTCGCCGGTCAACTCGCCTACAAACTGCTGACGTTCTGAAACCGAGCTGCCGTGCTGATAGTTCTGGTATTCGTCATGCACGTGCCGACGCAGGAAACCTTCGGTGTAGCCGCGTTGGGCCAGGGACTCCAGATCCGTCATCAAACTGCGATCGAACTCGCGACCGGCCACCGCATCATCAATCGCCCGGCGGTAGACCTGCGTGGTGCGTGCGCAATAGAAGTGCGATTTGGTCCGGCCTTCGATCTTCAGTGAATGCACGCCCATCTGTGTCAGGCGTGCGACGTGCTGCACGGCGCGCAGGTCCTTGGCGTTCATGATGTAGGTGCCGTGCTCGTCCTCGAAGGCCGGCATCAGTTCATCCGGGCGATTGGCTTCCTGCAACAGGAACACCTGATCGGTCGGCGCGCCGATGCCCAGGGTCGGCTCCGGCCTGAACTGCTGGACGATTTCACCGAGCTGATTTTCCGTGGCTTGCGTCGCCGAATACTTCCAGCGGCAGGCGTTAGTGCAACTGCCCTGATTGGCGTCACGCTTGTTCATGTAGCCCGATAGCAGGCAACGGCCGGAATAGGCCATGCACAGCGCGCCATGGACAAACACCTCCAGCTCCATCGCCGGGACTTGCTGGCGGATCTCGGCGATTTCTTCCAGCGACAGTTCCCGTGACAGGATGATCCGGCTCAAGCCCTGTTGCTGCCAGAACTCGACACTGGCCCAGTTCACCGTGTTGGCCTGCACCGACAAGTGGATCGGCATGTGCGGGAAGTGTCGGCGTACCAGCATGATCAGGCCCGGGTCGGACATGATCAGTGCGTCCGGCGCCATCGCAATCACGGGGGCCAGGTCGTCGAGGAAGGTCTTGAGCTTGGCGTTGTGCGGCGCAATGTTTACCACCACGTAGAAACGTTTGCCCTGCGCCTGAGCCTCTTTGATGCCGAGCGCGAGATTGGCGTGATCGAATTCGTTGTTGCGCACCCGCAAGCTGTAACGCGGCTGGCCGGCGTAGACCGCATCGGCCCCGTAGGCGAAGGCGTATCGCATGTTTTTCAAGGTGCCGGCGGGGGCGAGCAGTTCGGGAGCAAGGAGCGTCATGGCAGTGTCGATCGCAAAAGCCCGCGAGGGTAATCGCCTTGCCCGCGGGGTTCATTGATCTGGATCTATGCTTGATGAACAAACGGATGGCACTCGCGCGAACCGTCGCGGACTAAGCATCAGCACGGCTCTTCAATATCAGAGCGCACTGACATGGATCGGACATGAACGAACAGACGGTACACAACAAATCGCTGGTGATTTTGCTCGGAGTGGTCACCGCCGCTTTTATCTGGATTTTGCTGCCGTTCTACGGCGCGGTGTTCTGGGCGGTGATCCTCGGGATTCTGTTCGCACCGCTGCAACGCCGGATCCAACTGAAGTTCGGCTGGCAGCGCAACCTCACATCCCTGCTCACCCTGAGCATCTGCCTGCTGATCGCGATCCTGCCGGTGATCATTCTCAGTATCTTGCTGGTCCAGGAAGGGGCGTCGCTTTACAAAAGCATTGAAAGCGGCGAGCTGGACATCGCGGGGTATGTGACACATTTCAAGCACAGCTTGCCGCCGTACTTCCAGCATTTGCTGGATCGGGCCGGGCTCGGTGAGCTGGACGGGCTGCGGGAGAAAATCATCAAGAGTGCGGTGACGGGCAATGAGTTTGTCGCCACGCAGGTCTTCAGTTTCGGTCAGGGCACGTTCGATTTTGTGGTCGGCTTCTTCATCATGCTCTACCTGCTGTTCTTCTTCCTGCGAGACGGCGCGGAACTGGCGCGTAAAGTTCGCTCCGCCGTACCGTTGCAGGAACACCAGAAACGTCGTTTGCAGCTCAAGTTCAATCGCGTGGTTCGGGCGACCGTAAAGGGCAACCTGCTGGTGGCGATCACACAGGGCGCATTGGGTGGTTTGATTTTCTGGTTTCTGGACATCCCGAGCGCGTTGCTCTGGGCAGTATTGATGGCGTTTCTATCGCTGTTGCCGGCGGTGGGGGCGGGGATTGTCTGGGCGCCGGTGGCGGCATTTTTCCTGTTCGCCGGGGCGATCTGGCAGGGTGTGGTGCTGGCGTTGTTCGGGGTTTTCGTTATCGGCCTGGTGGATAACGTGCTGCGACCGATCCTGGTGGGCAAAGACACGAAGATGCCGGACTATCTGATCCTCATCTCGACCCTGGGCGGCCTGGCGATTTTCGGCCTCAACGGCTTTGTTATCGGGCCGCTGATCGCGGCGCTGTTCATGTCGAGCTGGGCCATTTTCCTCGAAACCAAACCAAGGGTGCAGCTGCCTTAAGCGCTGAACTTCCCTTGGCCGATTCGTTGCGACAACGCTTGGGCGGCCGGCAGTGAAGTGAGCGGTCCGCTGATCGGCTCGCCGTCCTGCACCAGATACCAACAGGCGAGCAATCCTAGCTCTCTGAGCGGTGCGGGAACGGCGCTGCCAATTACGGACATGATCTGAACCTGGGACATAAATACCTCCATCAATCGATGGAGCTACCTTACGGACCTGCCTCTCGAACGGACAATCAACACTTTCGATAGTCGTCATTGACGCCAGTGAGTGTCGGGTTCAGTCGACCACCATATCAAGCATATGGACCACTTCCTGCTCGTTGAGCAGGCCTTTGCGCACCAGGTTTTCTGCCAGCAGCGAAAGAAACTTGGCGCTGCGATGGCCTTCCAGGTGCTTGAGTTCGGTCAAAGCGTTGTACACCTTGCTGGATGTGCACAAGCCGACAATGCGGTGCGGGTTTTGCGTGGGCATGAGGTCGTCCTTGTTTTTATCAACCTGTTGTTTACGGACAGATCCAAGCTTGCGGACCTGGCATGACATAAATATGACCGTTTTCCCCAAGTCGGGGGAAGGGCGGTCGAGTCAATCTTGCCAAACTGAACCGCCCACACTGTCCCGACAGCGACCTTGACGCGATTTTCCCAGACCTTCGCCGACGAACGGTCACAAAAAAGCCCCGCTGATAAGGCGGGGCCTGTTGAATCTGTTACCAGCGGCCATAACCGTGGGGAGGGCCGTAGTAGCCGCGTGGTGGACCGTAATAACCACGTGGCGGGCCGTAGTAAACCGGCGGTGGTGCGTAGTAGACCGGTTGCTGCACGTAGACCGGCGCGGGCTGGTAATAAACCGGTGGCGGCTGTTGTATGTAAACCGGCTGCGGCTGGGCGTAGACCGGTTGCTGTACGTAAACAGGCCGGTTGCTGTTGATGATGGCCGAGCCGACGATTGCCGAACCAACGATCGCGCCAAATACCGCTGGACCCTGCCAACCGTGACCGCCGCCAGCCTCTGCTTGCCCTGTGATAGCAAGAGCTCCGAGCAGCAAGGCAACTGTGGGGATTTTACGGATCATGATAATTCCTCGGTTCTTCGACCCGGCGCTTGCGTCTGCAATAGACCCAAGGATTGTCGCGGGGATACCTCTAAGACAGCGTTTTTTTGAAAATCAGCACAGCCGCTGGGTAAATTTTGTGTAAGGTCTGTACCGACTTCTTTACGGCCCCGGCGAACCTGCTCAGGCACGCCGTAATAATCGATCAGACCACGATGGAATGGCTAATCCCGTCCATCTGAAAGTGCTTATGAAGGAGATGTTTCATGCAGATGAACCCCAACCGAGACACCCAGCTGTGCATGTCGCTTTCCGGGCGCCCCGGCAACTTCGGCCTGCGGTTTCACAATCATCTGTATGAACAGTTGGGCTTGAATTTTTACTACAAGGCGTTCAGCAGTCAGGATCTGCCGGGTGCCGTTGGCGGCATTCGTGCACTGGGCATTCGTGGCTGCGGCGTGTCGATGCCGTTCAAGGAAGCCTGCATTGCGCTGGTCGATGAGCTGGACGCGTCGGCAGCGGCCATTCAATCGATCAATACCATCGTCAACACCCATGGCCACCTCAAGGCCTACAACACCGATTACATCGCCATCGCCCAGCTGCTTGAAACCCATCAGGTGCCGAAGGAATCGACCTTTGCCCTGCGCGGCAGCGGCGGCATGGCCAAAGCCGTGGCCAGTGCCTTGCGCGATGGCGGCTATCAATACGGCGTGATCGTGGCGCGTAACGAACGTGCCGGGCGGGCGCTGGCTGAATCACTGGGCTACCAGTGGCAGGCGGAACTTGGCACTCAGCGTCCGCAGATGTTGATCAACGTCACGCCGATTGGCATGAGCGGCGGCCCTGAGGCCGATCAACTGGCGTTCGACGCTGAAACCATCGCTGCTGCCGAGACCGTCTTCGATGTGGTGGCGATACCCTCAGAAACACCGCTGATCGTGCGCGGTCGCGCTGAGGGCAAGCGCGTCATTACCGGGCTGGAAGTGATCGCGATCCAGGCGCTGGAGCAGTTTGTCCTGTACACGGGCGTGCGGCCGACGGATGAGCAGTTCAAGAAAGCGGTGGAGTTTGCTCGCAGCTGATCCTTCAGATTATTGGTTGGCTGTACTGGCCTCATCGCGGGCAAGCTCGCTCCCACAGAGGATTGGCGTCGTACGCACATGTTGTGATCGACAGAGAACCCTGTGGGAGCGAGCTTGCTCGCGATGGGCGCACCTCGGTCCCCCAGGCAAGCCCAATCAATTGCCGCACATTTCCCGCCTATACTCCCGCCAGCAAGCAAAGACTTGCCCCCCAACCAACAAACCGTGCCCGAGGTTCCCATGCATCCCCCCATTCTCAACCTGAATCAGGTCGAACTCGAACCGCTGCCCGAAGCCCTGGCGCCCACCGGTGAAACCGCCGGCCGCTACCAACAGAGAATGGCCCGCGTCGGCCAGCAGTTGGGGTCGCAAAAGCTCGGTTATCGGTTGTACGTGCTCGAACCAGGCATGCGTGGCAGCCCTTTTCACAGTCATCGGGTCAACGAGGAGATGTTTTACGTCGTGGCTGGGGAGGGGGTGGTGCGCCTTGGTGCCGAGCGTTTTCCGATCCGCGCCGGTGACGTGATCGCCTGCCCGCCGGGCGGTCCTGAAGCGGCGCACCAGATCATCAACAACAGCAAGGGCGAACTTCGTTACCTGGCGGTCAGCACCCAGCAATCGCCGGAGATTTGCGAGTACCCGGATTCCGGCAAATACGTGGTGATGGACGACTTCAAGGTCGACGCCGAAGGCAATGCCTCAGGCTTCGTCGCCATCGCCCGCCCGGGCGACGGCGTGGATTACTGGGATGGCGAATAACCTTACAGGCATGGCGCAGATCTTGTAGCAGGGATCGTATTGGTTACTCGAGGCGTGCCAGTCGTTCTTCGAGTGCGGAAATTCGCGCCTCAAGCTCTTCGATACGCTCTACGGATACGCCGCTACCGGCACCGCGTTCGGCCGGGTTTTGCCGGGCAGCGAGGATGACTTCGATATCCGCCGGATCACCCAACGCATGCATATAACGGTCTTCGCGCTGCCCGGCCTGACGGGGAATCAGCAGCGCCAGTCCGCGAGCAATCAACCGTTCCAGTTGATGCACCACCTGTTCGGCGTCTTCAAAATCATGCATGCGGCCGCTGCGGGTCAGCAGTTCATTGACCGTCTGCGGGCCTCGCAGAAACAGCAATCCCGCCAGAATCACCTGGGCCGGCACCAGTTCAAGCGCCTTGTCGACCTTATGCTCCCAGCGATCGGCACGGCTGCCCATCACCAGTTTGGTAAAGCCGCGACCTTCTAGGGCGCGCAGGCTCTGGCCGACCTGCCCCTGGGTGAGATTCATCACCGGTTCGCGACTGGTTTTCTGGTTGCAGGCAATCACCAGCGCATTGAGGGTCAACGGATAGGTTTCCGGGCTGGTGGCCTGCTTCTCGATCAACGAGCCCAGAATGCGGATTTCCGTGCTGTTGAGGCGCGGCTCGTCGAAGGTCGTCTCTTGCTCAATGCTCATTGTTCTGCGTCCTTTCCCGGTTTCATATTCTTCTCCTGCCGGCATGCACTTTAAATCGGCGTGCGCCAATGGCAACTGAATTCGTCGCTCCAGCTATGAAATGGTCATAAAACCAACATCAAACCATAACGCTATTTTTACAATCTGGCGGGCACCGTGTGCATGGTTGCGGACCACTGTCGCACATGGCCGGCGCAACGCCATGGCGTACCGACGACGTCACCGGCTTTAACGATTTCACCCTGGAGCAAGGCATGAAGCTGATGTTGGAATCGACCCGCAATAATGCGCTCATCGGCGTGGCCCCGCTATGACCGTTCTAGTCACCGGCGCCGCAGGATTCATCGGCTTTCACACGGTCAAGCGCCTGTGTGAGCAAGGTATTGATGTGGTCGGCATCGATAATCTCAACGACTACTACAGCGTGGAACTCAAAAACGCACGGCTCAAGGCGCTGAGCACCTTGTCCGGTTTTCATTTCAAGGTGCTGGACATTGTCGACAAGCCAGCCTTGATAACCTTGTTCAAGGATCACGGTTTCACCGAGGTCATCCATCTGGCGGCCCAGGCCGGCGTTCGCTACTCGCTGGACAGCCCGGACGTCTATGCGCAATCGAACCTGGTGGGTTTTCTGAATGTGCTGGAAGCCTGCCGACATTATCGCCCCAAGCATCTGATTTATGCGTCGAGCAGCTCGGTGTACGGCACCAACAGCAAAATGCCTTTTAGCGTTGAAGATGCCGTCGATCACCCGATTTCGCTGTATGCCGCCAGCAAACGCGCGAATGAGCTGATGGCCCACAGCTATTGCCACCTGTATGGACTCAAGGCCAGCGGCCTGCGGTTTTTTACCGTTTACGGACCTTGGGGCCGCCCCGACATGGCGCTGTTCAAATTCACCCACGCGATCCTCAACGACAAACCAGTCGACCTTTACAACCAGGGCCAGATGTCGCGCGACTTCACCTACATCGACGACATCGTCGAAAGCATTGCGCGCCTGCGCCCACGACCGCCGTTGTCGGACCACCCTGGCGAGGGCGCCAACCGGATTTACAACATCGGCCGCGGCATGCCGGTGGCGCTGCTGGATTTCGTCGGCTGCCTTGAGTCGACGTTAGGGATTCAGGCCCGGCGCAACTTTCTACCGCTCCAGGCGGGCGACGTGGTCAAGACCTGGGCGGACGTGTCGGCATTGGCACAGTGGGTCGATTTCCGTCCGCAAGTGACGGTTGAAACCGGCGTCGCGGAATTCGTGAAGTGGTATCGCCACTTTTATCAGAGATGAAATGTTGGCCCTCGATCATAAACATCCAGGGTAATAGGGGCCTCTATGAACCAAGACATATTTGTATCCGTGCTGATCCCGGCAAAGAACGAAGCGAACAATCTCAAATCGCTGCTCGAAGAAATCCGTATCGCACTGGCCGATGAGGCGTATGAAATCATCGTCGTGGACGACGGCAGTACTGACGCCACTTTGCAGGAACTGCGACAGAGCAAATACAGTGGCTTGAGCACGTTGCGCATCCTGCGCCATGAGCGTTCGCTGGGGCAGAGCACTTCGCTCTACCATGCGGCGCTCGCCGCCCGGGGCCAATGGCTGGCCACGCTCGATGGCGACGGTCAAAACGACCCCGCGGATATTCCCGGCATGCTGGCGTTGGTGCGCAGTGAGCTGGGCAGCGTCGACCTTCAATTGGTCGCCGGGCATCGGGTCAACCGCCGCGATAGTGCGAGCAAGCGCTGGGCCTCGCGGTTTGCCAACGGGCTGCGCAGCCGCATGCTCAAGGACCAGACACCCGACACGGGTTGCGGGTTGAAACTGATCCAGCGGGCCGCGTTTCTGCGCTTGCCGTACTTCGACCATATGCACCGCTTCATTCCTGCGCTGATCCAGCGCCACAACGGCCGTATGATCACTCACCCGGTCAATCATCGACCGCGCACGGCCGGGGTTTCCAAATACGGCAACATCGACCGCGCCCTGGTGGGAATTCTCGATCTGGTCGGCGTCTGGTGGCTGATCAAGCGCACGCGACTGAACACCCATGCGCAGGAGATGGAAGGATGAACCTGTCCCGCGAGACCTTGTGGCTGGTGGTCGGTTTCAGTGGCCAGATCGCCTTTACCGGACGCTTTGTCCTGCAGTGGCTGTACAGCGAATACAAAAAACGCAGCGTGATTCCGGTGAGCTTCTGGTACCTCAGCATCGTCGGCAGTGCGCTGTTGTTCGCTTATGCCATTTACCGCCAGGACCCGGTGTTCATCGCCGGTCAGGCGTTCGGCTCCATCGTGTATTTGCGCAACCTGCAATTGATTGCCCGCAGCAAAACCTTGAAGGACTGACCCGTGCGCCGAACCCTGTCACCCAGCGTTGAATGTCTGGGACTGATGCTGCTTGCTCTTTTACTGGTCGGCGCGGGACTTGGCCTGCGTCAGCCGCAGAATGTCGATGAGGAGCGATTCCTCGGCGTTGCGCTGGAAATGCTGCACAACGGTTCTTGGTTGATTCCGCACCGAGCCGCCGAAATCTACGGCGATAAACCACCGATTTTCATGTGGACGGTGGCGTTTTTTACCTGGATCACCGGCATCCCCGCCCTTGCCCTTTATATTCCGGGGCTTTTGTCTGCCACATCGGTCACGGCCATGCTTTACGATTTGGGCCGAAGGCTATGGAATCAGCGTGCCGGTCGGACGGCAGCGCTCCTGTATTTGGCGACGTATCAGACGTACAGCATTTTGCGGACCGGTCAGATCGACAGTTTTCTGATTCTGTTTACTTCGCTGGGGCTGTACGGCCTGGTGCGTCATCTGCTGCTTGGGCCGGCCTGGCGTTGGTTTTACGTTGGGTGCGCGGCCATGGGGATTGGTGTGATCACCAAAGGGGTCGGCTTCGTCCCGGCATTGATGTTGATTCCGTATGCCTACGCAGTGCGCAAAGGCTGGCCCGGTGTGGTGGCCATGCCGGGCGCGGCGCGCAAGTGGTGCCTGGGTTTTTTGGTGGTGCTTGGCGCCATCGCGATCTGGTTGCTGCCCTTGGCGGTGTCCATCGTATTCAATGGCGCCGCTGACGAAGTCGCTTATGCGCGGGAAATACTTCTGCGCCAGACAGCGGGACGCTATGCGGCAGCGTGGGATCATCGAGAACCGTTCTGGTATTTCTTCGTCAACGTCATCCCGCAATATTGGCTGCCGCTGGTGCTCGCGTTGCCATGGCTGGTGCCCGCCTGGAGCCGGCAACTGCGCAAGCGCGATGGACGAGTGCTGGTGTTGCTGGGGTGGGTCGTGCTGGTCGTGCTGTTTTTCTGCCTGAGCAGCGGCAAGCGCAAGCTGTACATCTATCCGGCGCTACCGGGGCTGGTGCTGATCGCTGCGCCGCTGATTCCGTGGCTGTTCAAGCGCTGGTTCAGCCAGCGCCCGCGGGGGTGGCGGGTATTTCAGGTGGTGGCCGTGGCCTGGTTCACGCTGTGGTTCGCCCGCGGTTTTATCGAGCCGGTCAAGGACGGACCCAATCCTCACAAGGCACTGATGGTGCAAGCAGCGCAGATGACCCAAGGCGCGGACCTGGTGTTGGTCAACTGGCGCGAGGGCCATTGGTTGTTTGCCCGACAGCCGATCGTTCATTTCGGAATGACCCGTTCCACGGTCGAGCAAGCGGCGCAATGGTTGCGCGAACACCGTCAGTCATACGCGTTGGTGCCGGATGAATTGCTCAGCCAGTGCTTCAATCCCCAGGCTGCCCATGAGCTGGGTGAGACCTCGCGTGCACAGTGGTCGATCGTCGGTGCCGACGCCGATAACGGTCGTTGTCATCCTGGCCCGCCCGACACTATCTATCGCTTCACCTGGGACCGCGCATCGCTATAATCGCCCCACGTTTCCCCCTGTCACCACACGAGACTGCCATGACTATTTCCCTGTATGCCGCTTCGGTTCCTGTTTTCCAACAAATGCTCAACGCCCTGAGCGACGTTCTGAACAAGGCCGAAGCCCACGCCACCGCCAAGAACATCGACCCGAACGCGTTCCTGCAAGCCCGACTGTACCCGGACATGTTCCCGCTGGTGCGTCAGGTGCAGATCGCCGTTGATTTCGCCAAAGGCGTGTCCTCGCGCCTGGCCGAGATCGAAGTGCCGAAGTACGACGACACCGAAACCACCTTCGCTGAACTGCAAGCCCTGATCGCCAAGGTTCTGGCTTACATCGGCGAGATCAAGCCTGAGCAGATCGACGGCAAGGAAGGCATCGAGATCGTGACGCGTCCAGGCACGCCTAAAGAGAAGCGCTTCAGTGGCCAGGCTTACCTGCTGAGCTACGGCCTGCCGCAGTTCTTCTTCCACGTCACCACCGCTTACGCACTGCTGCGTCACAACGGCGTGGAAGTGGGCAAGCGCGACTACATGGGCGCGTTCTAAACCGCCCAGGTACAAAAAAGCCCCCGCAGCCTGAGGTTGCGGGGGCTTTTTCATGTGTAAACATTGTGCGACTACACCACAGGGTGAAGTGTTATGCCAGACGTTGCGCTTTTGCTTCTTCGCCCAGGCAAGCCGCAGCGGTGAACAGCACGTCCGTAGACGAGTTCAGCGCAGTCTCCGCAGAATCCTGCAACACCCCAATAATGAAGCCCACCGCCACCACCTGCATGGCGATTTCACTCGGAATGCCGAACAGGCTGCACGCCAGCGGAATCAGCAATAACGAACCGCCGGCCACGCCCGAAGCGCCACACGCACAAATCGCCGCCACCACACTGAGCAGAATGGCCGTCGGGATATCCACGGCGATGCCCAAGGTATGCACGGCCGCCAGGGTCAGCACGGTGATGGTGATCGCCGCGCCGGCCATGTTGATGGTGGCGCCGAGCGGAATCGATACCGAGTAAGTGTCTTCATGCAGGCCCAGGCGCTTGCTCAATTCCAGATTCACCGGAATATTCGCCGCCGAACTGCGGGTGAAAAACGCCGTGATGCCGCTTTCCCGAAGGCAGGTCAGCACCAGCGGATACGGGTTGCGTCGCAGTTTCCAGAACACAATCACCGGGTTCATCACCAGCGCCACGAACAACATGCAGCCCAGCAGCACGGCCAGCAGATGCACGTAGCCGATCAACGCCCCGAAACCAGACGTGGCCAAGGTCGATGCGACGAGACCGAAGATCCCCAGCGGCGCGAAACGAATCACCAGGCGTACGATCAGGGTCACGCCGTTGGACAGGTCGCCGAGTACCTCGCGAGTGGTATCACCGGCATGGCGAATCGCAACGCCCATGCCGATCGCCCACGCCAGGATGCCAATGAAGTTGGCGTTCATCAGCGCACTGACCGGATTATCGACCACGCTCAGCAGCAGGCTTTGCAACACTTCGCTGATGCCGCCCGGTGCGGTGACAGCGACGTCATGGGTGGACAGCACCAGACTGGACGGAAACATCATGCTGGCAACGACCGCGACCACCGCGGCGGCAAACGTGCCCAGCAGGTACAAAAACAGAATCGGCCGGATGTGGGTTTCCTGGCCGTGCTTGTGGTTGGCGATCGAGGCCATGACCAGCACGAACACCAGAATCGGCGCGACGGCTTTGAGTGCCGAAACGAAGACCTTGCCGATGAATGCCGTGGATTTCGCCACCTCCGGCGCGATCAGCGCCAGGGCAATCCCGGCGATCAGGCCGATGACGATTTGCGAGACCAGGCTCAAGCGTTTCAAGCGTTGCAATAGCGAAGGGGATGAAGCAGTCATAAAACGGCATCTCTGATTATTAGGTGCGGGGGTATCGCGACATCAATGCCAGTGAATGGCCGATGAACAAGGTGTACGTATCGCAGGGCGCGGACTTTATCACAGCGTGGTCTTGATCCTTCAGACCTGTGACGATCTGCCGCCCGCGTGATCAACGAGATCGGCAGGTTCGTGCAACCCTGATCGGAAACACTCTGTTAAGATTGCCCATCCTCATTTTCAAGTCATGCCAGTGGGCCTTCGGGCTATCGCTGGTGTCGTCGTTTTCTGGAGTTCTGCATGCTGTTGCCCATCCTTCTGTTGTCGGCCGCCGGTTTTACCGTGCTGACCACGGAGTTCATCATCGTCGGCCTGTTGCCGGCGATTGCCCGAGACCTTGAAGTCAGCATCCCCCAAGCAGGTTTGCTGGTGACTCTGTTTGCCTTCACCGTCGCCGCGTTCGGGCCGTTTCTGACCGCGTACTTCGCAAGGTTCGAGCGGCGCAAACTGTTCATCTCGGTGTTGATCATGTTCGGCCTGGCCAACACCCTCGCGGCGTTTGCACCGAACATCGGGGTGATGGCCATTGCCCGCTTGATCCCCGCGTTGGGGTTGCCGGTGTTCTGGGCGCTGGCCAGTGAAACCGCGGTGGACATCGTCGGGCCGGATTACGCGGGGCGGGCGATCGCCAAGATCGGTTTCGGCATTGTCTGCGCCACGGTGTTCGGCATTCCGGTAGGCACGCTGATCTCTGACGCGTTCGGCTGGCGCAGTGCCTTTGGCATTCTGGCGGTGATCGCGTTTGCCAAGGCGTTGCTGCTGTTTATCTACCTGCCGAAAACCAATCTGCATCAGCATCAGGTGAGCTTCCGTTCGCAGTTCAAGATCCTGCGCAGCCCGTTGATGCTGGGCCATGTGCTGCTGTCGATCCTGGTGTTCAGCGGCATGTTCACCGCTTACACCTACCTGGCGGACATCCTTGAACGTCTCGCCGGTTTCAACGGCACGGTGGTCGGCTGGTGCCTGATGGGCTTCGGCGCGGTCGGTCTGATCGGCAACTCGTTGGGCGGACGCGCGGTGGATCGTCATCCGCTGATGGCTTCGATGATGTTCTGCACGTTCATGATCGCCGGCATGGTGGCGTTGGTGCCGAACATTCATTCGCCACTCGGTCTGGCGGCGGCGATGGGGATCTGGGGCGTGACACAGGCGGCGTTGTTCCTGGTCAGCCATGTGCGATTGATGAAGGCTGCGCCCGAGGCGCCGGCCTTTGCCGCGTCGCTGAACATCGCCGGGGCCAACCTCGGCATCGGCCTGGGTGCGATGGTCGGCGGACGGGTGATCGACAGCGTTGGCTTGGGCGGGCTGGGTTTTGCCGCAGCCGCGTTTATCCTGGTTTCGATTCTCCTGGCCATGGCGCTGATGACCATGAAACCTCGCGAAATTTGCGCCTGACCCTTCACACCTCGGTGAACAGCTCGCGTCGGGCACCTTCGGTAATCGCCACAATGCCGGGGTGCTTGACCTTGCGTTCCACTGAAATGGCGTAGAACGACTCCGTCACGGCGTCGGTCTGGCCAATCAGCTCCACGCCGTATTGGCGTTTCACTTCGTCGGCAATCACGCTCGGGCCGATGAAAATCCCGCTGCCCGATTGACCGAAAGCCTGCATCAGTGCGCTGTCGTCGAACTCGCCGACAATGCGCGGCTGGATTTGCTGCTCGGCAAACCATCGCTGCAAGCGACTGCGCACCACGGTTTCCGGCCCGGGAATCAGCAGTGGTGCGCCGTGCAGGCTGCGTGGGAAATCCTGACCGTACTGTGCCGCCAGCTCGGCGGTGGCGAAGAAGCTGATCCCGCATTCACCGAGTTTTTGGCTGTAACCCTTGATGTCCAGGTGCGAGGGCATCGGGCTGTCGGAAATCACCAGGTCCAGCCGCTGGATCGCCAGGTCGGCGAGAAGCCGTTCCAGTTTGTCTTCGCGGCAGGTGATGCGCAGCGGCTCGCTCAATTCCATGGTCGGTGCGATCAGGCGATAGACGATGGATTTGGGCACCACATCGGCGACGCCCACCCGAAACAGGATCTGCTGTTCGTTGGGTTGCGCCCGCAGCATCAACTCCAGTTCGCCGCCCAGCTGAAACATTTGCTCGGCGTAGGGCAGGGTCTGACGCCCGGCCTCCGTCAGCTCAAGCTGCCGGCCGACCCGTCGGAACAGCTCAATGCCATAGGTTTGTTCGAGCAGAGAAATCTGCCCGCTGATGGTCTGGGGCGTCAGATTCAACTGCTCGCAGGCGCGCACGATGCTGCCGGTCTTGGCCACCACCCAGAAGTAATGCAATTGCCGATAATTGAGCATGACGGCCTACAGTTCGTAAAAACCGAAGTATAACCGCTAAAAATACGAATTTTCCTGAAGTGTTTGCCTCCCTAGAATGCGTCGCTATCAGCGGGCCATCGTTTCGGCCCGTTTTGTTCTATCGAGGAAAGCATCATGAAGCTTAAAACCACGGCACTGTTGATTGCGTCTTTACTGGTATTGGCCGGTTGCGACCAGGCCGAGAAAAGCGCTCAGCAATTGATGGGCAAGGCTGCCGAAACCGCCAAACAGGCGATTGACGACACCCACAAAGCCGCCGAAGAGGCGATCAGCGATGCCACCGGCGGCCTGATCAGCAAAAAAGAACCATCGGCCGAAGATAAGAAGAAAACCGAATCTTCGTCCCAGGACATCTAAACCGTTCAAACGAGTCAGGACTGACCCATGGAATACCTTTTAGAACTCGCTGCAAGCCCCACCGCCTGGGTCGCCCTGGCCACGTTGATCGTGATGGAGATCGTGCTCGGCATCGATAACCTGATCTTCATCTCGATCCTGACCAACAAGCTGCCCGAGCAGCATCGGCAGAAAGCACGCCGCATCGGTATCGGCATGGCGCTGATTCTGCGACTGGGCCTGCTGAGCACCATCGCGTTCATCGTCCAGTTGACGGAGCCTGTGATCGATATTCTCGGCCACGCGTTCTCCTGGAAGGACATGATCCTGATTGCCGGTGGCCTGTTCCTGTTGTGGAAGGCGACCACCGAGATCCATCACAGCATGGACCCGGCACCGAATGATCCGATGTCGGCGACCTCGACCGTGACCTTGGGCTTCGCTGCTGCGATCGGTCAGATCCTGATGCTGGACATGGTGTTTTCCATCGACAGCATCATTACCGCTGTGGGCATGACCGAGCATTTGCCGATCATGATCATCGCCGTGGTGGTGTCGGTGCTGGTGATGTTGCTGGCGGCTGATCCTCTGGCCAAGTTCATCAACGACAACCCGACCGTGGTGATGCTGGCGCTGGGCTTCCTGATCATGATCGGCATGACGCTGATCGCTGAAGGTTTCGGTGCTCACGTGCCCAAAGGCTACGTCTATGCGGCCATGGCCTTCTCGGCGACCATTGAGGGCTTGAACATGATGTCGCGCCGGGCCAAGCAGAAGAAAATAGCGGCTGAAGCTTAACCCGCAAAAACGAAACGGCCGCCTGCGCTCGAAAGAGCCCAGGCGGCCGTTTTTGTTTGCGAATCCGAAAAGATCAGTGCGCGGTCGCGTGGTGTACCGGTGGTTTATCGGTCTTGGCCACAGGCGACGATTGAGCGGGGTGGTGATGGTGCCGACGGGTAATCCGCAAAACGCCCCACAACATGGCGGCGGCCACGGCCAGCCAGCCGGAAATCAACATTACGATTGTCATTGTCAGGCTCATCGGTGCCTCCTCTTTGCCCTGCATCGGGCACACACTCTTTGCAAATGACAGTCTAGTCGCTGCTGTGTTTCAGGCTATTGACCAAAGGTCGGCTGTCATCAACCAGTTCGCTCTATCGAACGCACTCAACTGCGGGTTAAGGCTATACCGGCGTCGCGTGGCGTCCTATGATCGACGGCCAAGCCGGGAGCGTATTGCCTGGCGTCTGAACAAGAGAGTGATGATCGTGCGGGTATTTTCTCGGATTCGAGCGGCGGCGCTGATGGTGGGTTGCGTCGCAGTTTTGGCAGGATGCGCGGGGAGTGTGGCACCGGAGATCAAGCGGCTGCCGGAACGTGTCGAACTCAGCGGTACGTTCTACCGTGGCCAGGACTATCAGAGCGGACCACAGGTATTGGCCAGCATGCTGGCACAGCAGGGCGTCGTGATTACGCCCGGGTTGCTCGAAAAACCCTTGCACTTGCCGGGCGCCGAAGCCCAGTTGCAGCAGAACATGCAAAACCTTGCTCGTGAGTACGGGATGGTGGTTTATCCCCTCGACAGCCATTTGCCGGCACTGTTAACCCAGGTCGCGGCCGGCTATCCGGTGATGGTGCGCTTCACTGAAGGCACGGCGCTCTGGGCTGAACCGCGTTACGCCATTCTTGCCGGGTACAACCGTCAGAAGCAGACGGTGTTGCTGCGCGCCGGCATGAACCGCCGGAATTTGATGAGCTTCAGTTCGTTTGAGTCCTCTTTTAAAGATGCCGGCGGCTGGGCTGTATTGATTCAGAAGCCCAATCAGATACCTGCCAACGTCGATCAGCAGCGCTGGTTGAAGGCGGCGAGTGATCTTGGACAGGCCGGTCAGGAACAGGCCGCTGCACGTGCGAAGAAAGCGCTGACCGCGCAATAGGTTTCCGTTCGTCATGTGCCCGGCACCGCCAGGCACGCTTTGCCTCTAAGGGATAAGGCCTGGTTTCTCCGGGCCAGATTCCAGGAGGCGCCACATGGCACAGTCCAATACCCCTGACGGCCCGCATTCATCCGAACATTCTTCGGGCGACGAGTTGGATTTCGACCCCGATTCGCCGGACCTCGCCGATCCTCAGGTCGATCCCATCGGACCTGCCAAGGCGCCCAGGGATGTAAAGCCGGGCGACAATCCCAAGGCTCCGGCGAAGCCCTACGACCCACTCGCTGATCTGAAACCCTAACCCTTGGTGAGGTGCGTATGTCTACTGATTCGAGTTTCAACGACAAACGTCCGGACAGTGTCCCTACAACGCCCGAAGAGGGCATTGATCCGGTGATGGATCCGAACGATCCGTTAAGGGATCCATTGGCGCGTCCAATGGTGGTACCGCCGGAGCATCCCCACGGCATGAGAGATCCAAGCGCTGGGGATGGCATTCCCGATGATGACCAGATGCCTTTGCCGAACGATTAATGCCAGACGAAAAAAAGCCCCGAATGATCGGGGCTTTGTTTTTTTGCCGCTGATTTATTTTGACGCTTCAACAACACCGCTCTGACGGTGCTTGAGGTTCTTGTCCGACTTGTACTGCAAGGCTACCGACGGCACGTCTGCGCCTTTGCCGGTTTCGACCCAACTGCGAATGCGGGTGGCATCGGCAAAATGCGTGTACTTGCCGAAGGCGTCGAGGATTACCAGCGCCACCTGGCGATTGCCCATGCTGGTCACCAATACCAGGCAGTGACCGGCTTCGTTGGTGAAACCGGTCTTGGTCAGCTTGATGTCCCAGTTCGGCTTGCCGACCAAATGATCGGTATTGCGGAAACCCAGGCTGTAGTTGGGTTTGCGGAACGTAACGGTTTTTTCCTTGGTGGTGCTCAGCTCGGTCAGCAACGGGTATTTGTGGGCGGCGATCAGCAATTTGCTCAGGTCGCGGGCCGTGGAGACGTTTCGAGGGGAGAGGCCCGTCGGCTCGACGAAGTGGGTGCTGGTCATGCCCAATGCCTTGGCCTTGGCGTTCATCGCGGCAATGAATGCGACGTAGCCACCCGGATAATGATGGGCCAGGCTCGCGGCTGCACGGTTTTCCGAGGACATCAGGGCGATCAGCAGCATTTCCCTGCGTGGCAATTCACTTTTGGGTTTGACCCGGGAAAACACGCCTTTCATTTCTGGCGTGTCGCTGATGTTGATATTGATGTACTCGTCCATGTTCTGCCTGGCTTCGACCACAATCAGACCGGTCATCAATTTGCTGACCGACGCGATGGGGACAACCACATCGGGGTTGCTGGCATAAATGACTTTGTTGGTCTGCATATCCAGCAGCAAAGAACTGCCGGAAGCGAGCTTGAGTTGTTTCGTGTCTCGGGGTGCCGCGGTGGTTTCAGCGGCATTGACCGTTGGCGTGAGGAACGTCCCTGTAAAGGCAAACAATAGGCTCAGGATGGAAAGACGGATTTTCACGCTGGCAGACTCATAAGGTGTTGATAAGCCGTTATGTAACGGGTTATTTCGTAAAAGCGCGACATTCTGGAGTATGGCTGAATAACTGTCGATGGTTGTTCAGGGAGGAGGTAAAAGTCCGTGGGAACGTGAAAAAAAAGTCATTTTCCGGCGGATGGTCG
>NZ_LT607584.1:0-10689 GCF_900095275.1 Pseudomonas sp. UMAB-40 | reverse complement strand
GGAAAAAAGAACCCGCCATTGGCGGGGTTTTTTTGTTCATTGCTTATGTCGAGGCAGGCACTCAGCTGTGCAGTGTTTCTGCCGCGTACAGTGTGTTTTCCAGCAGGCAGGCACGCGTCATCGGGCCGACACCACCCGGTACCGGTGTGATCCAGCCTGCGCGGGGCAGGGCGGTTTCGTAGATCACGTCACCGACCAGTTTGCCGTCTTCCTGGCGGTTGATGCCGACGTCGATCACGATCGCGCCTTCCTTGATCCACTCACCTTTGACCAGGCCCGGCTTGCCGGCGGCGACGACGACCAGGTCGGCACGGCCGACGTGGCCGGCCAGATCCTTGGTGAAGCGGTGGGTGACGGTCACGGTGCAACCGGCGAGCAGCAATTCCATCGCCATCGGACGGCCGACAATGTTGGAGGCTCCGACGACCACGGCATCCATCCCGTAAAGGTCGGCACCGGTGCTTTCCAGCAGGGTCATGATGCCTTTCGGGGTGCACGGACGCAGCAGCGGGATGCGCTGGGCCAGGCGGCCGACGTTATAAGGGTGAAAACCGTCAACGTCTTTATCTGGACGAATGCGCTCCAGCAACTTGGAGGCATCCAGGTGTTCAGGTAAAGGAAGCTGAAGCAGAACGCCGTCAATCGCCGGGTCGTCGTTCAGGCGATCGATCAGGTCGGTCAGTGCTTCTTGAGTGGTTTCGGAAGGCAGGTCGTAGGCTTGGGAAATAAAGCCGACCTCTTCACAGTCTTTACGCTTGTGCGAGACATAAACCTGAGAGGCGGGATCGCTGCCGACCAGGATCACCGCGAGGCCCGGTGTGCGCAGGCCTTGCTCGCGACGCTCGGTGACTCGTTTGGCGATCTGCTCGCGCAGGCTGGCGGCGATCGATTTGCCGTCGATTAGTTGTGCAGTCATTGCGCGTGATTAACCATCGAGAGGGGAAAAAAAGAGAACGCATTCTCGCATGTCATGAGGTGAGGGCAAAGGCGCTTGGTCTGCAAATTCCTCTAAGCCCTTTAATTAAATGAATTTTTTATAAAAAGCATTTGACGGCCTTCGGGGCGCTCTATACTATTCGTCGCACTTGTCGGGCACAGCCTAGCACTGGATGAGAAGGTCAAGCGGAATTACGGTTCTGTGAGACTGGAAAGCTCTTAGTTTGTAGTCCTCCAAGAGTACAGATTAATAAGGCGCCCGTAGCTCAGCTGGATAGAGCATCCGCCTTCTAAGCGGATGGTCGCAGGTTCGAGTCCTGCCGGGTGCGCCATTAGGCAGCTTTGGCACAAGTAGCGCAATATGGTGGGCGTAGCTCAGTTGGTAGAGCACGGGATTGTGACTCCCGTTGTCGAGGGTTCGATCCCCTTCGTCCACCCCATATTTCGAAAGGCGCCAGATTAACAGTCTGGCGCCTTTGCTTTAACAGCTTCAAACGCGGATGTGGTGGAATTGGTAGACACACTGGATTTAGGTTCCAGCGCCGCAAGGTGTAAGAGTTCGAGTCTCTTCATCCGCACCAAATAAAGCTTCACTCAAGCCGGTTGGCCTGGTTGGGGCGCAGCAGGGGAGTTGATTGGCTTCTTTGCAAAGCAATATGGTGGGCGTAGCTCAGTTGGTAGAGCACGGGATTGTGACTCCCGTTGTCGAGGGTTCGATCCCCTTCGTCCACCCCATATTTCGAGAGGCGCCAGATTTAACAGTCTGGCGCCTTTTTTGTTTTAGCGGTTCGAGTGTTAAGCGACTGCATGTCCTGAGTCGCAGGGGTGGGGTGTTTCGTCGTATTTATGTTTCTCGATGATGCCGCGCCGCCCGCCGGCCTTGCTCGCAAGACCGGCTGTCAGGGAGATGATTGGCAACTTCTTCTATATATAGAAGGATGGGTGCAGAGCCCTGGCGTGACTGGCTGTATTTGCTAACAGGGCGAGGCACAACCGTTTGTCCCCGCCTATAAATTGCCTGCTGCTTTTTTACCCGTTTTCAGTAGGGTGACTTCTTGAGTTTGACCCACTAGAATGCATGCCCTTGATTCTGGGGTCGGAAACGGCCGGCTAACGTCTGTGCAACGAGGAATATCCATGCAAGTTTCTGTTGAAAATACTACTGCTCTCGAGCGCCGCCTGAGCATCACCGTGCCGGCAGAGCGTATTGAGACTGCGGTCAACAAGCGTCTGCAGCAGACTGCCCAAAAGGCCAAGATTGCTGGCTTCCGTCCAGGCAAAGTGCCAATGAGCGAAATCAAGCGCCGTTTCGGTGCTGATGCGCGTCAGGAAGCTGTAGGTGATGTGATCCAGTCTTCGTTCTACGAAGCTGTTGTCGAGCAGAAGCTGAACCCGGCTGGCGCTCCTTCGATCGAGCCTAAATCGATGGAAGCTGGCAAAGATCTGGAATACGTTGCAGTTTTCGAAGTGTTCCCTGAGTTCACCGTTGCTGGCTTCGACGGTATCACCGTAGAGCGCCTGAGCGCTGACGTGGCTGACGCCGATCTGGACAAGATGCTGGACGTGCTGCGCAAGCAGAACACCCGTTTCGAAGTGGCCGATCGTGCTGCTCAGAACGATGACCAGTTGAACATCGATTTCGTTGGCAAGGTTGACGGTGAAGTGTTCGCTGGCGGTTCTGCCAAAGGTACTCAGCTGGTGCTGGGTTCCGGCCGCATGATCCCTGGTTTCGAAGACGGTCTGGTTGGCGCTAAAGCCGGCGAAGAACGCGTTCTGAACCTGACCTTCCCAGAGGACTATCAGAACCTCGACCTGGCTGGCAAAACCGCTGAGTTCACCGTGACCGTGAACACCGTTTCCGAGCCAAAACTGCCAGAGCTGAACGAAGAATTCTTCGCTCAATTCGGCATCAAGGAATCGGGCCTGGAAGGCTTCCGCACCGAAGTTCGCAAGAACATGGAGCGCGAACTGCGTCAGGCGATCAAATCCAAGGTCAAGAATCAGGTAATGGACGGTCTGCTGGCCACCAACCCGATCGAAGTGCCTAAGGCGCTGCTGTCCAACGAAGTTGACCGTCTGCGCGTGCAGGCTGTTCAGCAGTTCGGCGGCAACATCAAGCCTGACCAACTGCCGGCCGAGCTGTTCGAAGAACAAGCCAGGCGCCGCGTTGTACTGGGTCTGATCGTGGCTGAAGTGGTCAAGCAATTCGACCTCAAGCCTGACGAAGCCCGCGTTCGTGAAATGATTCAGGAAATGGCTTCGGCCTACCAAGAGCCTGAGCAGGTTGTGTCCTGGTACTACAAGAACGACCAGCAACTGAACGAAGTTCGTTCGGTTGTGCTGGAAGAACAAGTTGTGGATACTGTTCTGCAGAAAGCTAGCGTGACCGACAAATCGGTCTCTTACGAAGAAGCAGTCAAGCCGGTAGAAGCACCACAAGCCGACTGATCGTTTTTGCGGTAAGAAGCACACACCATAAGCCAGCCTTCGTGCTGGCTTATGCGTATTCAAGACATAACTATTTGGGAGTGACTGCAGAGCATGTTCCGTAATTCGTATATTCAGCAGAACTCTGATATCCAGGCCGCTGGCGGTCTGGTCCCGATGGTTGTCGAGCAGTCTGCTCGTGGCGAGCGCGCCTATGACATCTACTCGCGCCTTCTCAAGGAACGAGTGATTTTTCTGGTTGGCCCGGTAGAGGACTACATGGCCAACCTGATTTGTGCGCAACTGCTGTTCCTTGAAGCGGAAAACCCGGACAAGGACATCCATCTCTATATCAACTCCCCGGGCGGTTCGGTGACAGCAGGCATGTCGATCTACGACACCATGCAATTCATCAAACCCAATGTATCGACCACCTGTATTGGTCAGGCCTGCAGCATGGGCGCCTTTCTTCTGACGGCCGGTGCCCCCGGCAAGCGTTATTGCCTGCCGAATTCGCGCGTGATGATTCACCAGCCACTGGGCGGTTTCCAGGGCCAGGCTTCGGATATCGAAATCCATGCCAAGGAAATCCTCTTCATTCGTGAGCGTCTCAACACGCTGATGGCCAAGCACAGCGGCCACACACTTGAAGAAATCGAGCGCGATACCAACCGCGATAATTTCATGAGTGCAGAAGCCGCGCGTGAGTACGGGTTGATCGATGAAGTGATCAACCAGCGCCCCGCTTAAATTAAGCAGCTCAAAATAAGGTTGGTCGGCTGGTCCGATCACCGGCGGGCTTGAAAAAGCCCGCAATAGCCTTCATCTTGTGTTGCAAGCCTATCGGATTTGGATCGAACGAATGACTGACACCCGCAACGGCGAGGACAACGGCAAGCTGCTCTATTGCTCCTTCTGTGGCAAAAGCCAGCATGAAGTACGCAAATTGATTGCCGGCCCCTCGGTCTTTATCTGCGACGAGTGCGTCGACCTGTGCAATGACATCATCCGAGAGGAGGTGCAGGAAGCCCAGGCCGAAAGCAGCGCGCATAAATTGCCTTCGCCTAAAGAAATCAGCGGCATCCTTGATCAGTACGTGATTGGTCAGGAACGTGCGAAAAAGGTTCTGGCCGTAGCGGTGTACAACCACTACAAGCGTCTGAACCAGCGTGACAAAAAGAATGACGACGTCGAACTCGGCAAAAGCAACATCTTGCTGATCGGCCCGACAGGCTCGGGTAAAACCCTGCTTGCCGAAACACTGGCCCGCTTGCTGAACGTTCCGTTCACCATCGCCGATGCAACCACCCTCACTGAGGCGGGTTACGTGGGTGAAGATGTCGAGAACATCATTCAGAAGCTGCTGCAGAAATGCGATTACGATGTAGAAAAAGCCCAGATGGGCATTGTCTATATCGATGAGATCGACAAGATCTCGCGCAAGTCTGATAACCCGTCGATCACCCGGGACGTTTCCGGTGAAGGCGTGCAGCAGGCCCTGCTCAAGTTGATCGAAGGCACGGTCGCTTCCGTTCCGCCGCAAGGTGGTCGCAAGCATCCGCAGCAGGAATTCCTTCAGGTTGACACCCGTAACATCCTGTTCATCTGCGGTGGTGCGTTCTCCGGTCTGGAAAAGGTTATTCAAAACCGTTCCACCAAGGGCGGCATCGGTTTCAACGCGGAAGTGCGTAGCAAGGAAGAAGGCAAGAAAGTCGGTGAATCCCTGCGTGAAGTCGAGCCTGACGATCTGGTCAAGTTCGGTCTGATCCCGGAATTCGTCGGTCGTCTTCCGGTACTTGCCACGCTGGACGAGCTTGATGAAGCTGCATTGATGCAGATTCTCACCGAGCCGAAAAATGCTTTGACCAAGCAGTATGCCAAGCTGTTCGAGATGGAAGGTGTGGACCTGGAATTCCGGGCCGACGCGCTGAAATCGGTCGCCAAACGTGCCCTGGAACGCAAGACCGGTGCCCGTGGACTGCGTTCGATTCTCGAAGGTGTATTGCTCGACACGATGTATGAAATCCCCTCGCAGTCCGAGGTGAGTAAAGTAGTGATCGACGAAAGCGTTATAGAAGGTAAGTCCAAGCCACTGTATATCTACGAAAACAGTGAGCCGGCTGCCAAGGCTGCGCCAGACGCTTAAGCGTCAGGCAGCTGGAATAAAGAAGGGGCCTTCGGGCCCCTTTTCTTTTAAAGCGTTTTTAACACCCTCTTTGCGCTTGTTTTTTTTCAAAGCAGCCCCCATCTTGGTTTCAAGCTTACTTCCATCTGTTTACGGCCATATGGCCGCCGTAGAGGCGAAATCATGAAGACAACCATCGAATTGCCTCTCCTGCCATTGCGTGATGTTGTGGTTTATCCGCACATGGTTATCCCGCTGTTCGTGGGGCGCGAGAAATCCATCGAAGCCCTCGAGGCTGCGATGACGGGCGACAAGCAGATCCTTCTGCTGGCTCAGAGAAACCCTGCTGATGACGATCCCGGTGAAGATGCACTTTATCGCGTAGGTACAATTGCGACCGTTCTGCAGCTGCTCAAGCTGCCTGATGGCACGGTCAAGGTTTTGGTCGAAGGCGAGCAGCGGGGCGCCGTAGAGCGCTTCAGCGAAGTGGACGGCCACTGCCGTGCTGAAGTCTCGCTGATCGACGAAGTCGACGCGCCTGAGCGCGAGTCGGAAGTGTTTGTCCGCAGCCTGCTGGCTCAGTTCGAGCAATATGTGCAGCTGGGCAAGAAAGTCCCGGCGGAAGTCCTCTCGTCGCTCAACAGCATCGACGAGCCAGGTCGCCTGGTCGACACCATGGCCGCCCACATGGCCCTGAAGATCGAGCAGAAGCAGGAAATCCTCGAAATCATTGATTTGTCGGCCCGGGTCGAGCACGTTCTGGCGTTGCTGGATGCCGAGATCGACCTGCTGCAAGTCGAAAAACGCATTCGCGGTCGCGTCAAGAAACAAATGGAGCGCAGCCAGCGCGAGTACTACCTGAATGAGCAGATGAAGGCCATTCAGAAAGAGCTCGGCGACAGCGACGAAGGCCACAACGAAATCGAAGAGCTGAAAAAGCGCATCGATGCCGCCGGCCTGCCGAAAGATGCGTTGGCCAAGGCCCAGGGTGAACTGAACAAGCTGAAACAAATGTCGCCAATGTCTGCGGAAGCGACCGTGGTGCGTTCGTACATCGACTGGCTGGTTCAGGTGCCGTGGAAGGCCCAGAGCAAAGTGCGCCTGGACCTTGCGCGCGCAGAAGACATTCTCGATGCAGACCACTACGGTCTGGAAGAAGTCAAAGAGCGGATCCTCGAATACCTCGCCGTACAAAAGCGCGTGAAGAAAATTCGCGGTCCGGTGTTGTGCCTGGTCGGTCCTCCAGGGGTGGGTAAAACCTCTCTGGCAGAGTCGATCGCTCACGCCACCAACCGCAAATTCGTCCGTATGGCCCTCGGTGGCGTGCGTGACGAAGCGGAAATCCGTGGTCATCGCCGGACTTACATCGGTTCGATGCCAGGAAGATTGATTCAAAAGATGACAAAGGTGGGTGTCCGCAACCCGCTGTTCCTGCTCGATGAAATCGACAAAATGGGCAGCGACATGCGTGGCGATCCGGCGTCGGCGTTGCTGGAAGTGCTCGATCCCGAGCAGAACCACAACTTCAACGATCACTATCTGGAAGTCGACTATGACTTGTCCGATGTGATGTTCCTTTGCACCTCGAACTCCATGAACATTCCGCCGGCGCTGCTCGACCGGATGGAAGTGATTCGTCTGCCGGGCTATACCGAAGACGAAAAGATCAACATCGCCGTCAAGTACCTCTCGCCAAAGCAGATTACAGCCAACGGCTTGAAGAAAGGCGAGCTGGAATTCGACGCCGAAGCGATCCGCGACATCATCCGCTACTACACCCGCGAAGCCGGTGTGCGTGGGCTGGAACGCCAGATTGCCAAGGTTTGCCGCAAGGCGGTCAAAGAGCACGCGATGGAAAAACGTTTCTCGGTGAAGGTTACTGCCGAGATGCTGGAACACTTCCTGGGTGTGCGCAAATTCCGCTACGGTCTGGCCGAATCGCAGGATCAGATCGGTCAGGTGACCGGGTTGGCCTGGACTCAGGTGGGTGGCGAATTACTGACCATCGAAGCCGCTGTCGTGCCGGGTAAAGGCCAGTTGATCAAGACCGGTTCGCTGGGTGATGTGATGGTCGAATCGATCACAGCCGCGTTGACCGTGGTGCGCAGCCGTGCGAAGAGCCTGGGGATTCCCCTGGACTTCCACGAGAAGCGCGACACGCACATCCACATGCCGGAAGGGGCAACCCCGAAAGACGGCCCTAGCGCCGGCGTAGGCATGTGCACGGCCCTGGTGTCGGCATTGACCGGGATTCCAGTGCGTGCGGACGTCGCCATGACAGGCGAAATCACCCTGCGTGGCCAGGTGTTGGCGATTGGTGGTTTGAAGGAAAAACTGCTGGCTGCTCACCGTGGCGGGATCAAGACCGTGATCATTCCTGAAGAGAACGTGCGCGATCTGAAGGAAATTCCTGACAATATCAAGCAAGATCTGCAGATTAAACCGGTTAAATGGATTGACGAGGTCCTGCAAATTGCGCTGCAATACGCGCCGGAGCCGCTGCCAGATGTGGTTCCAGAGATAGTTGCGAAGGATGAAAAACGCGAGTCTGACTCTAAGGAAAGAATTAGCACGCATTAGTACGCATTTGCCTGAGTGGCTTGTTGACAGCTTTTTAGAGCCCTTGTTATAAAGCGGCTCTTAAGTGTCTGTAGGCCATTCAGCACTCGTTTTTGCTTTCACCAAAAAACTTAGAATCATACTCAAATAGATATAAGGGGACTTAGAGTGAACAAGTCGGAACTGATTGATGCTATCGCTGCATCCGCTGATATCCCGAAAGCTGCTGCTGGCCGTGCGCTGGACGCTGTAATCGAATCCGTCACTGGCGCTCTCAAGGCTGGCGACTCTGTTGTTCTGGTTGGTTTCGGTACCTTCTCCGTTACCGATCGTCCAGCTCGCATTGGTCGTAACCCACAGACCGGTAAGACGCTGGAAATCGCAGCAGCCAAAAAACCAGGTTTCAAAGCCGGCAAAGCACTGAAAGAAGCTGTCAACTAAGTTCGTTTCAGGTTTTTGCCTATCCGGGTCGGGGTCATGCCTGACCTGGCAGCGGAGCGGTAGTCCAGTCGGCAAGTTGCCGGTCCGAGACACCGAGGGTCGCAAGTTCGAACCCTTGGTCCGCTCCGCCAGTTACGAGAAGGCGCATCCTCGGATGCGCCTTTCTTCTATCCGGATTCTACCCACGCTCCACGGTTGCCTAATTTTGAAGTTCAACCGTTTCTGGGGGACGCATGCTGCAGAATATCAGGGACAATTCACAAGGCTGGATTGCCAAGACTATTATCGGGGTCATCGTTGCACTGATGGCTTTGACCGGTTTCGACGCCATTTTTCAGGCCACTACCCATCGTAATGATGCGGCCAAGGTCAACGGCGAAGAAATCAGCCAGAACGAGCTGAGCCAGGCGGTCGATATGCAACGCCGTCAGCTCATGCAACAGCTGGGCAAGGATTTCGATGCTTCCTTGCTCGATGAAAAAATGCTGCGCGAATCGGCCCTCAAAGGCCTGATCGACCGCAAGTTGCTGCTGCAAGGCGCAGAAAACTCGAAATTCGCTTTCTCCGAAGCGGCCTTGGACCAAGTGATCTTGCAAACGCCTGAATTCCAGGTGGATGGCAAGTTCAGTCCTGAGCGCTTCGATCAGGTGATTCGTCAACTCGGCTACAGCCGCATGCAATTCCGCCAGATGCTGGCTCAGGAAATGCTGATCGGTCAGCTGCGCGCTGGTTTGGCGGGTAGCGGTTTCGTCACCGACGCACAGGTTCTGGCGTTCGCCCGTCTGGAAAAACAGACCCGCGATTTCGCTTCCCTGAACGTCAAGGTCGACCCGGCAGCGGTGAAGCTGACCGACGATGAGGTCAAGGCCTATTACGACGAACACGCCAAGGAATTCATGACGCCGGATCAGGTTGTCATCGATTACCTGGAATTGAAGAAGTCTTCCTTCTTCGATCAGGTCGCCGTCAAGGACGAAGACCTGCAAGCGGCGTATCAGAAAGAAATCGCGAACCTGTCCGAGCAACGCCGGGCTGCGCACATTCTGATCGAAGTGAACGATAAAGTGACCGAGGCGCAAGCCAAGGCCAAGATCGAAGACATTCAGGCGCGTCTGGCCAAAGGCGAGAAATTCGAGGCGTTGGCCAAGGAATTCTCCCAGGACCCGGGTTCGGCGAACAACGGTGGTGACCTGGGCTATGCAGGTCCTGGCGTCTACGACCCGGCATTCGAAACCGCGCTGTATGCGTTGGCCAAGGATCAAGTGTCGGCCCCGGTTCGCACTGACTTCGGTTTCCACCTGATCAAACTGTTGGGCGTTGAAGCTCCGGAAGTGCCGACACTGGCCAGCCTGAAAGACAAGCTGACCCGCGAGCTGAAAACCCAGCAGGTCGAGCAGCGTTTCGTCGAGGCGACCAAGCAACTGGAAGACTCCTCGTTCGAGTCCTCCGATCTGGCCCAGCCGGCGCAAGACCTGAAGCTGACTGTCCACACCTCCAAGCCGTTCGGCCGCGAGGGTGGCGAAGGTGTGGCGGCTAACCGTGCCGTGGTCACCGCGGCATTCAGTCCTGAAGTGCTGGATGAAGGTGCCAACAGCACCGCCATCGAGCTGGACCCGGAAACCGTGATCGTGCTGCGCGCCAAGGAACACTTGAAGCCTGCGCAACTGCCGCTTGAAAGCGTCAATGCCAGCATTCGTGCGCAGTTGGCCAAGGAACACGCCAGTGCTGCCGCCAAGACCAAGGCTGAGGAGTTGATCGCCAGCCTGCGCGATGGCAAGACCCCGCTGAACAAGGCGATCGACGGTCAGAACTGGAAAGTGACTGAAGCGGCTACTCGCGCTCAGGAAGGGATTGACCCAACTGTGCTACAAGCGCTGTTCCGCATGCCAAAACCTGTCGCCAAGGACAAGCCGACCTTCAGCAGCGTGACCCTGGCTGATGGTAGCCTGGTGATCGTGCGCCTGAACGGCGTGAACGAAGCCGCTGCGCCGACCGAAGAAGAGAAGGCCCAATACCGTCGCTTCCTCGCCTCGCGCATTGGCCAGCAGGACTTTGCGGCCTACCGCAAACAGCTGGAAAGCCAGGCCGAGATCAAGCGTTTCTGATGCTTGACTGAGTTGCCCGCTTTATAAAAACCCCGGCCAAAAGGCCGGGCTTAATGAGATGGTCAGCCTGACCGAGAAGCCCTGCAGGTTTACGCT